>JACOWC010000090.1 GCA_016177005.1 Methylocystis sp. | reverse complement strand
TGCAGCGCGCCGCTTCGCAAAGCTCGTTGCGTTCGTTTAGAAAGAGAACCTCGTCGGCGCCGCAGCGCTGCGCCGCCTCGGCGAGCGCGTCTTCATAAAGGGCGCGCCGCGTCGTCTTATGGCGCAAAAGCGGATCGGCGGAGGAAAAGCGCGGACGGGCGACGGCGACCCGCCAGACGGTATCGCGCGAAATCGGCTCGATCGGCGTGACGCTCCTTTCCAACGCGCCGTCGCGCGAAAGGACCAGCCGCACGCGAAGGCGCGCGCTTGCGGCATCCGCCACGGCGGCGTTCAGCGCGTCGCGCACGCGCGCTTCGTCATAGGCGAAGCCGAGCGCGGCGCTCGAAGCGGCGAGCCGCGCGAGATGTTCAGTCAGCAGATGAAAGCCTTCGCTGCGCGTCCACAGCAGCGTTTCGATCAGGCCGAAGTCGTTCTCGCGCCCGTCAGAAAGCGCGCCTTGATCAGACATTCCTCATACTCTTCGCGCGCGCGGGAATCGGCGACGATGGCGGAGCCGACGTTGCAGACGAGTTCGCCGTTTGGAAAAATCGTCAGCGTGCGGATCGCCACATTAAAGCGAATGTCGCCATCGGGCGCGATGACGCCGAGCGACCCGCAATAGACGCCGCGCGCCGCGCATTCGAGATCGCGAATGATCTCCATCGCCCGAATCTTCGGCGCGCCGGTCACCGAGCCGCAGGGAAAAAGCCCGGTGAAGAGATCCTTGAGCGCCACATCCTCGCGCAGCCGCGCCTCGATTCCCGACGTCATCTGATGCAGCGTCGGATAGGTCTGGATGGTGAAAAGGTCGGTGACCTTCACCGTGCCGATTTCGGCGAGCCGTGAAAGATCGTTTCTCAAGAGATCGACGATCATCAGATTTTCGGCGCGCGATTTTTCGTCTTCGACGAGATATTGCGCCCGCGCCATGTCTTCGGTCGGCATCACGCCGCGCTGCGCCGTGCCTTTCATCGGCCGGGCGCGGATGGCGCGGCCCTGCGCCTCGAAAAACACTTCCGGCGACAGGGAAACCACGGTTTCCGCCTCAAGCGCGACGACGCCGCCATAGGCGACCGGCTGGCGCTTGCGCAGGCCGCGATAGAGCGCAAGCGGATCGCCGTCATGGCGCCCGTAGAGCGGGAAGGTGAGATTGATCTGGTAAACGTCGCCGGCGAAAATATAGTCGCGGCACTTGTTGAACCGTACGGCGTATTCTTCCTGCGTCCATGCCGGCGAAAGCGGAATGTCGGGCGGTTCGCCTTCCGCCGGCGGCAGCGACCAGGACCGCGGCGCGCCAAAAGCGCCGAAGAGGAGCAGCGGCGTGCGCGCCATTGGCGTCGCCTGCGTCGTGAATTTAGGCTCCAGCGCGTAGCCAAGCTCGTAGCCGGCGTAGCCCGCAAGATAGAGGCCCCGCGCCGTGGCGGCCTCCATGCGCGCAAAGGCGGCCGCGACGTCATCCGCCGTACGCGCGACGATGATCTCCTCAGGGTCGTCGAACAACAGCGCCTGTCCGCCGCTGCGGCCGTCTTCGAAAACGACGTAAGGCCGCGCCGGCGCGTCTTTTTGCGTCAGGACGGCGGGGCGTTCGGCGGCGTCTTGCATGTGTGGCGGGGCTTTCAATGGACAGGGATGTTACATCAGCCGGCTCCAGTTAAGAAACGCCGCGTCGCCGCGCAACCGCCGCTCCGCTTTGCTCTCGCTCGGCGCGCGCGCTATGACGGCCTATGTCGACATCCGCGCCGCTCCGGCTCCTCTTCATCGGCGATGTGCTGGGCCGTTCGGGCCGGGCGGCACTGTCGCGTTTTGTCCCACGGTTGCGCAAAAAATGGGCGCTCGACTTCATCGTCGCCAATGGCGAGAACGCCGCCGGAGGGTTCGGCATCACCGAAGCGATCTGCGACGAGTTGCTCGGCCTTGGCGTGGATTGCGTCACGCTCGGCAATCACGCCTTCGATCAGCGCGAAGCGCTGGTCTTCATCGAGCGCCAGCCGCGGCTCCTGCGCCCGATCAATTATCCGCCGGGCACGCCGGGTCGCGGCGCCGGCCTCTATGCGGCGGCGCGCGGGCAGCAGGTGCTCGTCGTCAACCCGATGGGTCGCGTGTTCATGGAAGCGCTGGACGATCCTTTCGCGGCGATCGAGCGCGAACTCGGCGCCTGTCCGCTTGGCGTCGGCTGCGACGCGATTCTCATCGACATGCATGCCGAGGCGTCGAGCGAGAAAATGGCGATGGCGCATTTTGTCGACGGCCGCGCGTCTGTGGTGGTCGGTTCGCACACGCATACGCCGACCGCCGACGCACAAATCTTGCCAGGAGGCACCGGCTATCAGACCGACGCCGGGATGACGGGCGATTACGACTCCGTCGTCGGCATGGACAAAGAAGAGCCGCTGCGCCGTTTCCTGCGCAAGACCCCCGGGGCGCGCTACGAGCCTGCGACCGGCGAGGCGACGTTTTGCGGCGTGGCGGCGGAGATCCGCGCCGACGGGCTCGCGGCCATGATCGCGCCGGTGCGGCTCGGCGGCCGGCTCAAAGAGGAGTGGCCAAAGGAGTGGGGCGCGCCTTGAGCTGCGGTCGCCTCGGCGCGCCGCTCTACCCAGAGGTCGGAAGCTCGCTTAAATAGCAGTCGCAGCGCTCCAGGGCGCCGGTCGGAGCGCATGAATTATGAAATGGGAAGATCTCCAGTCGTCGGAAAACATTGAGGATCGCCGCGGCGGGCCGACGATGGGCGGTCCTCGCGTCGGGGGCGGGGGCATCGGCCTTGGCACGATGGTGATCCTCGGACTGATCGGCTGGGCGCTCGGCGTCAATCCGGCGATTCTCATCGGCGGCGCCCAGATGATCAACAATATGCGCCAGGAACGCGAAGCGGCCTTGCCTCGTCAGCAGGCGCCGCGACAAAGCGCGCCGACCGATCAACTGGGCAGTTTCGTCGCAAAAGTGGTGGGTTCTAACGAGCAGGTCTGGTCGCAGACGCTTCCGGAGCAAAAGGGGGTGCGCTTCCAGCCGCCGCGGCTCGTTCTCTATAGCGGCTACACCCAGTCGCGCTGCGGCGCGGCGCAGTCGGCGATGGGGCCGTTCTATTGTCCTCTCGACCAGCGCATCTATCTCGACACCTCCTTCTTCCGCGACATGCAGCGTCGGTTCGGCGGCGGCGGCGATTTCGCCTATGCCTATGTGATCTCTCACGAGATGGGACATCACATTCAGAACCTTCTGGGCATTCTGCCCAAAGTGCAGCGCGCGCAGCAAATGGCCGGCAGCCGCTCGGAAGCCAATGCGCTTTCGGTGCGGGTGGAGTTGATGGCGGATTGCCTCGCCGGCGTTTGGGCCAACAACGCCAACAAGCAGAAGCCCATTCTCGAGGAGGGCGATATCGAGCAGGCGGTCGCTTCGGCGCAGGCGATCGGCGACGATCGCATGCAAAGAGCGACGCGCGGCTATGTAGTGCCGGACAGCTTCACCCATGGCTCCGCCGCGCAACGCACCCAATGGCTGTTGAAGGGATTGCGCACGGGCAGCGTCGACGCCTGCAACACCCTCGCTCACTAAAATCTATGAGACGCGGCGGGCGCGGGTCGTCAGATCCGCGCCGCGTAGCTTGCGCGCGAGTCGGCTGAAATCCGCACTCGCAGCCGCGGCGAGCGCGCTCTTTGCGGCAATCAGGCCGACCGGCGGCGCCAAATTGGGCGCAAGGCGGGTCACCAGGGATTCCGGCGCCATACGAAGAATTCTGGGGCGGCTTCGATCGCCATAGGCGAAAAAATCCTGCGCTTCCTCGGCGAACCCCCGCTCCACCGCAAATCCCGCGAGGAGGAGGAAGATATGGTCGCGCCGCGCCGCCTTCAGCGCTTGCGCAACGCCGTCGGCGCGCGGCGCTTCGATCAGCGCGCAGCCGGCTTCATCGGCGATTCCTTCGAGGTCTAGAGCGCGGCTCGCGAAAAAGTGGGAACCCGGTTTTTCGCGCAAAGCGCGCTCTAAACTTTTGGAATCGATCACGTCATCCGCATATGGGCGATTCCGCCCAAATGCAGCGTGATCTCGCATCGGCTCGGCGACGATGATGGCGTCCGCAATGAGCCCCTGCACGCATAACTCGACGAGCGAACCGAGGCTGCGCGCCACGGCCTCGCGGCGCAACGGCGCTCGAGGGGAGTCGAAGGCGATCAAAACGGCGCTCAGCATCCTGCTGACATAGCGGAAAGGCGCGCGCGGCGAAATGCGGCGCCGCATCAACGAGCGTTGCGTCCATCTTGCAGGCGGCGCCCATTGCGCAGGCGACGCCCTTCGGTCACCATCGCGCATGCCCTCTGCTCTCCCGCTCGAAGTCCTCACGACGGATCAAATGGCTCGCGCCGATCGCCTGACGATCGACAGCGGCGTGCCCGGGATGATGCTGATGGAGAGCGCCGCCGCGGCGATCACGCGGGTGGCCAGCCAAATCCTTCAGCGCACCAGCGGGCGACGGGTGTTGGTGCTTTGCGGTCCCGGCAACAATGGCGGCGATGGTTTTGTCGCCGCGCGGCTGCTTCGCGGGCAGCGCTACAAGGTTCGCGTCGCCTCGCTGACCCCGCTCGCCAATTTGCGCGGTGACGCGGCGCGGGCCGCCAGCGCGTGGCCCTGTCCGGTCGCTTCGGCGCTTGAGTGCAGCTTTGAGGGAGTCGACCTCGTCATCGACGCGCTGTTCGGCACGGGACTCGCGCGCGACCTGGACCCTACCGCGTGCAACCTGGTTCGCCGCCTCAACCGCTGGCGTCGCGAAAGCGGGCAGAATGTCCTCGCCGTCGACATTCCGAGCGGCGTCGACGGAACCACCGGCGCAGTGCGCGGCGCGGCGGTGGAAGCCGACGCGACCGTCACCTTCTTTCGCGTGAAAACCGGACATCTGCTGCTGCCGGGACGTTTGCATTGTGGCGAGCTCAGCTGCGCGCATATCGGCATTCGGTCGTCGGCGCTCGATTTAATCGACGTTGCGACATACGTTAATATGCCCCCACTCTGGCGCGCGGCGCTGCCGCTGCCGCAGATCGACGGTCACAAATATTCGCGCGGCCACGCATTGGTCGTTTCGGGCGGCGCCTCCTTCACAGGCGCCGCGCGGCTTTCGGCGGCTGCGGCGCTGCGCGCCGGCGCCGGCCTCGTCACACTGGCGAGTCCCACCGAAGCGCTGGCGGTCAACGCCAGCGCGCTGACGTCGGTCATGGTTCGGCCGGCTGATGGCGCAGAGGGCCTCGCCAGGGTTCTTGCCGACGAGCGCAAGAACGCGGTCGCCATCGGTCCAGGGCTGGGCGTGAGCGAGGAAAGCTGCGCGCAAGTCGAAACCGCGCTTGCGCCGCAGGCCTATCGCCGCGCCGCCGTGCTCGACGCCGATGCGCTCACGAGCTTCGCCGACGACCCTGAGCGACTGTGGCGCGCGACGCGCGCGGCCCCCGGCCCGGTGGTGATGACGCCGCACGCAGGCGAATTCGCGCGCCTTTTCGCCGCTTGCGAGACCAACTGCGCTTGCCGTTCGAAACTTGACAAGGCGCGCGCCGCGGCCAAAGCGAGCGGCGCGGTCGTGCTGTTCAAGGGGGCGGACACGGTCGTCGCCGCGCCCGACGGGCGCGCCTCGATCCTCCCCCACGCTACGCCCTGGCTCGCCACCGCAGGCTCGGGCGACGTTTTGACGGGCGTCATCGCCGGCTTGGTGGCGCAGCGCATGGACGGCTTTCTCGCCGCGTCCTGCGCCGCCTGGATGCATGCGCGGGCGGCCGAGATTTTTGGTCCCGGACTGATCGCCGACGACATCATCGCCGCCTTGCCGCAAGTGTGGCGGGAGCTGTGCGCCGTCCAGCCAAAATAGCCGATTCAGCAGGCCGCTCGCCATCCTTCAGGGGCGAGAATCCCATTGTGGCCTTATGCGAAGATGCGGCGCCGCACTTGTGGGAACCCCGCGACCTCCGTAGACTCCGCTGCGCTTGAGCGACGGCGCTGTCGATGCGGACGAGAGATCGCCCCGGTTCGCGCTCTTGCTACAAGCGGCTGCCGTCGCTGTCATATTGCTGTTGCTGCCGGAACGCTCTTGAGCGCGACGGCTGAGAGAAACGGGCGTTGGATGCAATCTTTCGAAAAACTGTTGCTTGAGAACAAAGCCTGGGCGGAGGAAGTCAAGGATCGCGATCCGGGCTATTTCGATCGCCTCGCGGCCGACCAGAAACCGGAATTCCTGTGGATCGGCTGTTCGGACAGCCGGGTGCCGGCCGACATCATCGTCAATGCGAGACCGGGGGCTATTTTCGCGCATCGCAACATCGCCAATCTGGTGATCGCGACGGACTTTAACTGTTTGAGCGTCATCCAATACGCGGTGCAGGTGCTCAATGTTCCACATATCATCGTTTGCGGCCACTATAATTGCGGCGGCGTTCGCGCCGCCCTCGATCGGCAGCGTCCCGATCTGGCGCTGCTCAACAAGTGGCTCATGCACATCAAAGACACCTATCGGATGCATAGAGATGAGATCGACGCGCTCAACTCTCAGACAGAACGCGCCAACCGTCTTGTCGAACTCAATGTGATCGAGCAGGTGCTGCGTCTGTCACAATTCTCCATTGTGCAGACCGCCTGGAAAGAGGGCCAGCGGCCGATGCTGCACGGATGGGTGTTCGGGCTCGATGACGGAATATTGCATCAGCTCATCACGCTGCCGCCGGGCAGCGACGTCGACGTCATCTATCAGCAACACGGCGGCGAGGATTTCTAACCAGCCGCATGAGACGCTAAGCCGCCAACAAGGAGAGTCCAGGCGTGTTCAGGAGGCATCTCGACTACTACTTCCGCTACCTCGATCACGACATTCCGGCTGGCGTCGTGGTGTTTCTCGTCGCCGTGCCGCTATGCCTTGGCATTGCCGTCGCTTCCGGCGCGCCGCCGTTCTCGGGAGTCATCTCCGGGATCGTCGGCGGGCTCGTCGTCTCTGTCCTCAGCGGTTCGCAGTTGAGCGTTTCGGGTCCGGCTGCGGGCCTGACCGTCATTGTCGCGACGGCGGTCGAAAAGCTCGGTTTCGACGCCATGCTGCTTGCCGTGGCGCTGTCGGGGCTGATCCAGTTGGGGATGGGCTTTCTGCGGGCGGGCGTCATCGGCGCGTTTTTTCCGTCGGCCGTCATCAAGGGCATGCTCGCGGCGATCGGCTTGATCCTGATCATGAAGCAGCTGCCGCACGCCGTAGGCTACGACGCCGACGCGGAGACCGATCTGTCCTTTCTCGAGGACGACAGCCACACCCACCTTTCCTTTCTCTTTGACGCCTTGCGCTCCTTCTCGACAGGAGCGGTGATCGTCAGCGGCGTCTCGCTTGCGATCATGCTGCTTTGGGACACGCCATATATCAAGAAGCATCGCTATCTTTCGCTGGCGCCGGGACCGTTGGTCGCGGTCCTGTTCGGCGTCTTTTACAACATCGTGGCGCAGACGCTGTTTCCCTCGCTGGCGATCGCCTCGCAGCATCTCGTCAACCTTCCGGCGATTTTCGGACCGATAGATTTCGCGCGGGAATTCAGTTTCCCGGACTTGACCCGGCTGATCGATGTCCAGATCTATGTGACGGCCGCAACTTTGGCGCTGGTCGGCAGTCTTGAAACTCTGCTGAGCCTCGAAGCCGTCGATAAGCTCGATCCGCTCAAGCGCATCGCGCCGACCAATCAGGAGCTCAAGGCCCAGGGCGTCGGCAATTTCCTCAGCGGGATGTTGGGCGGACTGCCGATCACCGCCGTGATCGTGCGCAGCTCCGCCAGCATAGATGCGGGCGCGCACACTAAGGCGGCGTCCTTTGTCCACGGCGTGCTACTGTTGCTGAGCGCGATGTTCCTGTCGAGCCTGCTCAATATGATACCGCTCGCTTGCCTCGCAGCGGTGCTGATCTTGACCGGCTATAAGCTCGCAAAGCCGAAGCTCTTCATTCAGCAATATGAAAAGGGCTTCAATCAATTTGCCCCCTTCGCAGTGACGGTCGGCGCTATTCTTTCAACGGATCTGCTCAAGGGCATGGCCATCGGCATGGCCGTGGGCCTCTTCTTTGTGTTGCGGGCAAATTATCACTCGGCGTTCACGCTGACCCGCGACGGCCGAAACTACCTTCTGCGACTTCAAAAGGACGTGTCCTTCCTCAACAAGGCGCAGCTGCGCAATTTGCTCGAAGATATCGACGAGAACAGCTATCTCGTGATCGACGGCGCGCGCGCGAGCTTTATCGACCAAGACATCCTGGAAACGATTCAGGATTTCATCAAGGCCGCGAACGACTACGATATCCGTGTCGAACTTAAGGAGATGCGCGGGCTTGAACCGGTCAACGGATTGGTTGCCGCCGAATAGCGCGCGCTCATATTCGCGGCGAAGGCGCGGGAGGCGACGAATCGCGTCCCGCGGGCCTTTCTACGGCGCAAAGCCTTCAAAGACGATCTGGTCGGTCCATTCTCGCGCCCGCGCCGCCATTTCCGGCGAACGCACGGTCCAGGCGGTTACCGGCGCCTTGAGCGCGTCGCGCAACAGCAGCGGAATCGCGTGCGGCAGATCGCGCACATTCCATGACAGGAAGTCCGGCAGCGTGCGCGTGTAGTGCAGGAAATGCGTGAGCTCAGCGCGCTGCGCCGCCGATAATTGCGGCCAATCCTTTTCGCTGTAATGGGCTTCGCCGACGATGCCGAGCGGCCGATGCGCAATCCCGAGCGCCGCGGCGCGGGCGCGAAGAAAGGCGATCTGATCTGGATCGAAGCTTTCGATGGCGACAGGCCCGTCGTAATGCGCCAGCGCCAGCGCGGCGCGCTGCGCGGCGGTCGTGTCGCCATTAAACGCGCTCTTGATTTCGACGACGATCGGAGTTCGCCCGCCGATCGCCGCGAGAAATTCCGGAAAGGTGGGAATGGCGTCACTGCTCCCGCGCAGCCTGAGACGTCTCAGCTCATTCGCGCTGCGCATCGCAACCGCGCCGGCGCCGTCGGTCAAGCGCTCGAGCGAATCGTCGTGAAAAACCACCACTTCGCCATCGGCCGTGAGCTGCACGTCGCATTCGACGCCATAGCCGGCGGCGATCGCCGCGCGCGCGGCCGAAATCGAATTTTCAATGACGCCCTTGGAGGCGTCATGCAGGCCACGGTGAGCGATCGGCCGCGCCGTCAGCCACGAAAGATCGCGCCTGTTCACGCCAGAATCTCGAAAATCCCCTCGACTTCAACGGCGGCGTCGAGCGGCAATTGCGCAACGCCGACCGCGAAGCGCGCATGTTTGCCGTTCTCGCCGAGAACTGCGGCGATGAGATCGGAAGCGCCGTTGACGACCTGCGGCAGCGAAGCGAAATCAGGCGCGCTGTTGACGTAGCCGCCAAGCCGGACAGCGCGCAGCTTGGCAAGATCGCCGGCGGCGGCGTTGGCTTGGGCGAGGACGTTGAGCGCCGCCTGGCGCGCCGCGGACTGTCCGTCATCGAGCGAAACGCCGGCGCCGAGTTTGCCGCGATGCGCCGGGTCGACGCCATTGGCGCCGAGCGGCAGCTGTCCCGAGATGAACAGCAAAGCGCCCGCGCGCACGAAAGGAACATAATTGGCGACGGGCGCCGCCGCAGCGGGGAGGGTCAGTCCCAGCTCTTTCAGCCGCACAAGCGGGGTGTCGGACGATGCGGTCATGGCGCCTCTCCAGGGAGAAAGTCGTTGCTCCCAATCAAGCGCGACCCTAGTTTCCTACTCCGCGCGACGCAATGGCGTCGCCGTCGCCGCAAGGCTGAAAGAGGTCCGATGTTTTGGCTACGCGTGTCAGCCGCCGCAATCTGCATGGGAACGCCGCTTGGCGAGGCGTTGGCGGAGCGCGTATTGGCGCTCGCCAACCACCGCGCCGTTTATGATCTGAGCCTCTTGAAAACGAGCGGCGCGAAGGCGCCGGCCCAGGCGCGCGGCCGCATCGCCTTTGATTTCTCCGGTTCGGCCTGCGAGGGCTATGTTCAGAACTTTCGCCAGATAACGGAGCTGCAGCCGTCGGAGGGGGCGGCGAAGCTCTCCGACATGCGTTCGGCGACATTCGAAGGCGGCGACGGCGCCGATTTCCGATTCAAGGTGGAAACAAGGGTCGACAATTCGAGGTCCGAGGAAGTCGATGGAAAAGCAAATAAGACAAGCGACGCTCGGCTTTCCGTCGATCTTTCCAAGCCCAAGCGCGCGCGCGTGGAGCTCGCCGGCCCAATGCTTTTTCCGACCGAACATTTGCGCAAGATCGTCGAGACGGCCATGGCCCGCGAGCATCTGCTCGAAGCGCGGGTCTTCGACGGCACGGGCGACGGCGAAAAGGCGTTCGACACTTTGACGGTCATCGGCAAGCCGACGACGGAGCCGCCTCAGGAAAAGGCCGCGCGCGTAAACGAGCTCAAGAACATGAGCCGTTGGCCGGTGGCCATTTCATATTTCGACCTTGGAAAAAAGGACGGCCAGCCGATTTACGTGCTGTCCTTCGACCTTTATGAAAACGGCGTCTCGCGCGCTCTGAAACTCGACTATGGCGACTTCGTCTTACGCGGCGACATGACCGATCTCGTCCTGCAGCCGACGCCAGCCTGCAAAAAATAGAGTGGCGCGCGGCGGCTCACCGGCGGCGCAGGAGCGCCGTGATTCGGTCCGCGATCGATCGCGGACGCCAGAAGATCGCGGCGTGAATATCGAGGGTCTGGTCCAAGAAAGGCGCCGTCGGCGGCGCTGCGAGGAGCGTCGCATCTTCTGGAGCGCGGTTCAGCGCCGCTTCATCGTCGGGCATTGCGATCGAGACGCCGCGGTCCGTGGCGATGGCGCTCGACACGTAATGCAGCAGCATGAGATTGACGACGATTTCCTGCATCTTCGAGCGCGGATTTTTTCGGCGGGCGCATCGTGGCGCGCGAATGAGATATTCTCCGCTCGTCTCGTCGGAGCGCAGCATCAACGCGACGAGCCGACCGCTTCCGGGCCAGTGGCATTCGCTGGGCCGCTTGAGGTGGATGAACGCGCCTTCGAAAACCTTGGACTCAATGTGACGTAGCTCGCAGGCGCCGCTGCGCCGCGCTTGCGTCGCGTCGACATAATCGAAGCGAATCTTCGCGTCGCGCGCTACGGGGATCCGCGCGTCGCCCAATTTCCTTAAGACCGCGGCGGCCACCGCCGTTGAGGCCTCGATCGTCAGGTGATTTTCATCCTGATAATGCGCCGCCGTCGATCCGCCGGGAAAAATGTCGTCAAGCCAGATGGCGGGCGTCGCATAAAGCGTCGCCGCTTCCGCATAGAGCCGACGCGCGCGCCGCCTTGCGCCGCGCTGCGCTTTTGACGTCGTCGGAAGCGGGTCGAGGCAAAGAAACATCAGGCGGATCCCCCGCCGCGCACAACAGGCTGCGATCGCTTCCAGCGTATCGGCGACAAGCTTTGGGCGCAGGCAGGCGGCCGCGAACAGCAAAATGTCGTTTAGACAATATTCGAAAATGACGATCTCGGGAGGAGCCGCCCCTTCGCGCTCCGTCTTTAACAGCGCCATCAAACCATAGAGCGATCCAACCGCGCCGAGAAAACGATTCTCGACTTCGTGCTCCGACGCCTGCCTTTGAAATTGGAAGGCCCAGCCGTCTCGTATTCCGGCGTTGGAGCCGCCGAGCAGCAAAATTTTCATGCGGTAGAGATATCTTGCGCCAGGGGTCGCGAGCCGCGGCCCGCTTGAAGATTCTAGCCGGTTAGCGTGCGCGAGGCCATAGACGAAGGTCGCTAAAATGCTTATGGCCGGGCGGTCTTCTTGTTCCAAGTGAGGCGACGGCTTTCTTTTCGCCATGGAGCGCGTCTGATGTTTCCCATTCCGCAATGCGTCTTCCTCACGCGCGGCGTCGGCGCGCATCGCCATCGTCTCACGGCGTTCGAATATGCGCTGCGCGACGCGGACATCGAACGGCAAAATCTGCCTGTCGAGAGAGGCGTTGCGACGCTTCAGCCCGGCGAAATCACTTTCACCGTGCTCGCGCGCGCCGAAACCGGTTCGACATGAGCGCTACGCCGACATTCGCCGCGAAACCAACCTTTCTCGGCGTTGAGGCGCGCGCCGATGCGGCGGTCGCCGTCGCCGGCGTCCCTTTCGACATCGGCACGACCAATCGCAGCGGCGCGCGCTTTGGGCCGTCAGCAATTCGTCACGCCAGCCGAATGCTCATCGACGGCGAACATCCCTTGCAC
>JACOWC010000089.1 GCA_016177005.1 Methylocystis sp. | reverse complement strand
GGCGGCAGCTTTGGGATCGAACCGATCGGGAAGTCTGGATTTGACGGCGTGACGATGGTCAGCGTCGCCATCGTTTCGCCGGGCGTCGCGGAAGTGAGAGGGCTGACCCGCGACGGGATCAACTCCCGGTGGGGAGAGGCGAAGCGCTCCAAAGCCGATCCCGCCTGCTGGATTGGAAGCGCCTTCAGGATTTGCGTCTATTGAGGCGTGGCGAAAAAAAGCGGCGCCGAAATTCTTCTGAACTCATTGCCCTGAGGCAATCTACCGCTCACGTTGATTCCTCGTTAAGAAAAAGTTGTAGACTAGACGGATGGCGGCATAGACGCGCCGTTTCCGGTTAGCGAGCCATTCTCGCGCCAGCGGGACGAACGTACCGACCACAACGCCAACCAGGCCGAAGAGTGCTGACACGCTTTGTAGCTGCGGTGATCAAGTAGCCCTCCAAAAGTTGAACTCATCAAGCAGGGGATCAAGCGACTATAGCTCGGCCCGAGCGAGCATTCCCTAACGGCGATTCCTTACCTAGGCGTTCAATTGATCACTCGATTCTGATGCGGCCGTCGACGACGGGCGCGATCGCGCCGGTTTTTTCAATCGCGTCGGCGATGACGTTCGCCAGCAGCGGACCTTCGAGCTCGCTGACCAGCGGCTTGCCGCGCGTCAGCGCGACATAGCCGTCCTTGCCGCGCGCAAGGAAGTCGATTGTCGCAACCTTATAGAGCTTTGCGTCGTCGAGCGGCTTGCCGGCGATCTCGATCGAGACAAGTCGCGAGCCCGGAACCGCGTCGCGACGCACGACGATGCGCGCGCCGGAAATCTGAGCGAAGCGGCCGGCGTCCTTGTCGATCAGCCAGACGGCGTTTTCTAAAGCCGCGCGCAGATCGGCGCCGGAAAGCTCCAAAGTCACGAGCTGATTGTTGAACGGCAGCTCCCTGGCGATATCCTTGCGCGTCAGCTTCGTTCCGGAGGCATAGGTTCGATTGCCGCGGATGCCGCCGCCGTTGATGATCGCGACATCGGCGCCGGCGGCGGCGCGCATCGTGTCGGCGAGATAGTTTCCGATCGCCGTCTCCTGGCCGCGCACGCTGGCCTTTCGGCTGTCGAGCGGCGTCTTGGTGACGCCGATATCGACATCGAGCGCCTTGTCGATCTCGGCTTGATATTGCGCGATGCGCGCTGCAATCGCGGCGTCGGGCGCGACATCGGCGGTATCGACGACGCGAAATCTCGGCGTCCAGCGCTTTGTAGCAATCGCGGCGTCGGGCGCGACATCGGCGGTATCGACGACGCGAAATCTCGGCGTCCAGCGCTTTGTACCGTCCGCGGCGATGCGTATCCCGACATCGATCGCGACGAGATTGACGCCGTCGGCCTGGGTCTCGCCGACGACGGCGCGCCCGTCATAAGCGACAAGAAGATTATGGTCATGGCCTGATAGAACAATGTCGATCGACCCGAGCTTCATCAGACGCAGATCGTCCTGCCATTCGGAATGCGTGACCACGACGACAAGGTCGGCGCCGGCGTCGCGCAGCGCCTTGGCCTCGCACTTCGCAGTCTCGATCGCCGGCAGAAGTTTCAGGGTTCCAGGATTCGACCTTCTTGCGGCCTCGTCGTCGGTCAGGCCGAAGAGGCCGACCTTGACGCCTTCGACCTCGATGATCTTGCGATCGGCGAAGCCGGGCAGGGGATGGTCAAAGGCGTCGCGCAGATTTGCAGCAAGAAGCGGGAATTGCGCTTCGCCCATGCGCTGGCGAAAGATCGCTTCGCCGAAATCGAATTCGTGATTGCCGGGCGTGAAGACGTCAAGGCCGATGCGGTCAAGAAGGTCGACGATATGCGCGCCCTTGTCGACGCTCGACGTAAACGACGGCGACAGCGTGTCGCCGGCATGCGCGACGATGACGTTCTTCGCTTTCGCGCGTTCGGCTTTCAGCGCGCCGGCGACACGGGCGAAGCCGCCGCGTCCGTCTCTTTCCGCCATCTCATAGATGTCGCTGAAGACGACGAAGGTGAGATTGACGACGCGCTCGGCGGCGCGGGCGGGGAGGGCGATGGCGAATCCGACGACCGCGGAAATAAAGAAGGCGCGCCCCATATTTCGCAACATTTGTCTTCGCTCATCTCGATAAATCGAAGGGCGGGCATGTTGCCGCCGCTTGATGACGAGGGCAATACGTCCATGGCGTGCGCGAACCCTCTCCCGACGGGAGAGGGTGGTCGCGGAGCGACCGGGAGAGGGGTGACGGTCTTGGAAAGAGGCAACCCCTCATCCGACCCGGCTTCGCCGGGCCACCTTCTCCCGATGGGAGAAGGGAAGCGCGCCCAGCCATGAGCGCTAAACACGATCACAAAATGAAACGGCGCCCGTGGGCGCCGTTTCGCATCGCGTCAGGAGATGAAGCTCAGTAATTGTAAGCGCGCTCGCCGTGATCGCTGATGTCGAGGCCTTCGCGCTCCTGATCGGGCGCCGGCCGCAGACCGACGATGACGTCGACGAGCTTGTAGAGGATCGCCGAACCGATTCCCGACCACAGAAGAGTCGCGACGACAGCGATCCCCTGCGCCTTCATCTGCGCGACCATGTCGTAGGCGCCGGCGTAGGTTTCGAGATTGGTGTAGTCGGTGATGCCGACGCCGCCGAGATCGGGGTTGACCAGGATGCCGGTCGCCAGCGCGCCGGTGATGCCGCCGATGCAGTGCACGCCGAACACGTCGAGCGCGTCGTCGTAGCCGACCGTCTTTTTCACGAAGTCGACGAAAAAGAGGCAGATCGGCGAAACGGCGAGGCCGAGGACGACGGCGCCGACCGGTCCGGCGTAGCCTGACGCCGGCGTCACCGCGACGAGGCCGGCGACCGCTCCGGTGATGAGGCCGAGCATGGAAGGTTTGCCCTTCACCAGCCATTCGACGATCATCCAGGAGAGCGCCGCGCCCGCCGTCGCCACCATGGTGTTGACGAATGCGAGCGCAGTCGTGCCGTTCGCCTCGAGATTGGAGCCGGCGTTAAAGCCGAACCAGCCGACCCACAGCAGCGAGGCGCCGACCATCGACAGGGTGAGCGAATGCGGCGGCAAGGCCTCCTTGCCGTAGCCGATGCGCTTGCCGACGATGATTGCGCCCACGAGACCGGCGATGCCGGCGTTGATGTGCACCACCGTGCCGCCTGCAAAGTCCAGCGCGCCCTTGCCGGCAAGCCAGCCGACGGCGGCGTTGATCTCATCGATCTTCGACTGCGCGGCCGCTTTTGCCGCCTCGTCGCCGGCCGCGGCGAGTTGAGTCGCGGCGTCGACCAGCGCGTTCGGATCGGCGACGCCCCATACCCAATGCGCGATCGGGAAGTAGATGACCGTCACCCAGAAGAGGACGAACAGCAGCACCGCCGAAAATTTCATGCGCTCCGCGAAAGCGCCGATGATCAGCGCGGGGGTGATCATCGCGAAGGTCATCTGGAAGACGAAATAGGCGTATTCCGGAATGACGTGCCCCGGGGTGAAGGTCGCCGCGTTGGAGGAAGCCGTCACGCCTTTCAGGAACAGCTTGTTGAAGCCGCCGATGTAACTGCTCAGCGAACCGCCGTCGCCGAAGGCGAGCGAATAGCCGTAGACCGTCCAGATCACGCCGACGAGGGCGACGATCGCGAAGGTTTGCGACAGGATCGACAGCATGTTCTTGGCGCGCACCAGGCCGCCGTAGAACAGCGCCAGGCCCGGGATCGACATCATCAGCACGAGGGCCGACGACGTCAGCATCCAGGCCGTGTCGCCGGGATTGGGCGTCGGGTCATTCGCGCCGAAGGCTGGAAAGGCCAGCAAGGCCGAAATCGCCGTTCCCGCGATGATCGAAGCGACAGAAGCGCTTCGAGGCGAAGGAAGTTTCATGGGGGAGAGCTCCTGAAGTTGCGGGGAGGCGATCAAAGCGCGTCGGCGTCGGTTTCGCCGGTGCGGATGCGGATCGCGCGCTCGAGCGGCATGACGAAAATCTTTCCGTCGCCGATCTGTCCGGTGCGCGCGGTGTTGGAGATTGCCTGAATCACCTGATCGACGACGGCTGCGTCGACGGCGACTTCGATTTTGAGTTTCGGCAAGAAACTGATCGCATATTCGGCGCCGGCCGATGTTGGTCAGCGCGTCGCGGACCTCATCGAGCTTGAACGGCTTGATGATCGCTGTCACGATTTTCATCTGCCAATCCTGTTGTTATCGACCTCGTTGGCGAGCGCCGCTCGCTTTGAGGGCGGCGTCTTGGTCGCAGCTCGCGGGGACGACGCCGCCGCGTCGGCGACGGGGGGCTTTCAAATGGCGTGCCAGCCGCGCTGACGGCTGTCTTCGCCGAACGGCGGCGGCGACCGCCCGCTTTGGCGGGCCGAAACGCCAGCCGAGGTTCGGCTATGCCCTTCGCCCTTCTCCGCTATGGGCACTGCCGTCGCGGGGCGCAATCCCTCCTCCGCACGCGGCGCTCTTGAGGCGGAGGCAATCATCTTGTGCTTATAATTTGCGCAATTCGCCAGTTGGCGCGCCTAAACCACAGGCAGCAGCTCACGTTTGCGCGGCGCCACGCAGGCGCAGGAGGCCTTCCTGGCTCACCGAGGCGACGAGCCTTCCGGCGCGGGTAAAAATCTGGCCGGCCGTCAGCGCCCGCGCGCCGCCCGCCCAAGGACTGTGCTGCGCGTAGAGCAGCCATTGGTCGACGCGCAGCGCCTCGTGAATCCACAGAGCGTGATCAAGGCTCGCGACCTGAATCTTCGGATCGAAGATCGACAGGCCGTGAACCAGCAGGGCCGTATTGAGCAGCGTCATATCGGAAAGATAGGCGAGCAGCGCATTGTGAACGGCGAGGTCGTCGGGCAGCGCGCCGCGCACGCGAAACCAGATCATCTGGCCGGCGGCGCTGCGCTCGGGAAGAAACATGTCGTCGGGCGCGACGACTCGCATTTCGAGCGCGTTTCGCCGTTTAAGCCAGCTCTCGACCTCTTCCGGCAGGAAGGCGCGAAAGCGCTCGACGAGCCCATGCATGTCGTCGAGGCTTTCCGGGTCCGGCGCGTCCGGCATGCGAACAGTGTGCGCGAGACCCTGTTCGCGACGCTGAAACGACGCCTCCATCGAAAAGATCGTTTGCCCGCGCTGAGTCGCATTGCAGCGCCGCGTGGTGAAGCTCTTGCCGTCGCGCACGCGTTCGACCGAAAAGTCGATCGGCGTCGTCGGATCGCCGGCGAGGACGAAATAGCCGTGCAGCGAATGAACTGGACGGTCGGCGGGCACGGTGCGCGTCGCCGCGACAAGCGCTTGCGCGACGGCCTGTCCGCCATAGACTTGGCGGCCGGAAGAGGGCGGGCTATGGCCGCGGAAGAGATCCGGCTCGATCTCTTCCAAGTCGAGAAGCGAGAGAAGCCGGGATGGCGCGGTTTCGTCCATTGCGGACGGATCGGTCAGTCGATCTGGCGCGCCTCTTCCGGCAACATGATCGGAATGCCGTCCCGGATCGGATAGGCGAGCCGCGCCGAGCGCGAAATCAGCTCCTGTCGGGCGCTGTCATATTCGAGCGTGGTCTTGGTCAGCGGGCAGACGAGGATTTCGAGCAGGCGCGGATCAATCCGCGTCGGCTCCGCCGCGGATTCAAATTTATCGGCGCCGGAATCGCGTTCGTCAGTCATGGTGGTCATGTTCCCTCAATGCCATTGCGGCCGGTCGCCGTTTCGTTGCGCGAGATCGAGTTTGGCGAGCGCGACCAGCGTTTCCGCGCGGGTCTTCAAATCGATCGCTTCGATCAGCGCCTGCTTGTCGTTTGCGCCGAACGGACACATCATCGCCAGCGCATTGACCAGCGTCTCCGTCGGCGCCGCGTCTATGCTCGCCCAGTCGACTTCAAGTTTCGAACATTCGGCGAAGTTGCGCAACATCGACACCATGCTTTCGCGGTCGACCGCGTCGGCGCCGGCCCCCGTCGTCAGATCCTCCGCGAATTCGTCATAGTTCACCCGACACTGCCGGTAGGGCGTCCGAACCTTAAGCTCCTCGAGGACGCGAAATCGCGCTATGCCCGTGAGCGTGACGAGATAGCGGCCGTCCCCGGTCTCGGCGAGACGCGTGAGGCGTCCGGCGCAGCCAACGTCATAGAGTTGCGTCGCTTCGGCGGCGGTCTCTTCGCCCGGCAACGGCTGGATCATGCCAATCAGTCGAGCGCCGGCGATCGTGTCGTCGACCATCGCGAGATAACGAGGCTCGAAAACATTGAGCGGCAATTCGCCGCGCGGCAGCAATATTGCGCCCGAAAGCGGAAAAAGCGGCAGAAACACCGGCAATTCACAGACATCCGCATAGGGACGGTTCAGGCTCATCTTGGCGAACGCCTCCTAGGAATAGAGCAGCGCGGACAGCCGGCGCCGCGCGGTCACGGCCGCCTTGTCCATCGGATCCCATGCCTCGAAAAACTGGATGAGCTGCTTTCTTGCCCCATCGTCATTCCAACTACGGTCGCGTCGGATGATTTCAAGCAGCGCATTTGCCGCTTCCTCGCGCAGCCCCTTGGCGTTGAGCGCGAGCGCGAGATCGAAATAAGCCTGGAGATCATTAGGATCGAATGTGATGCGCGTTTTCAGATCGTCGATTTCGCCGAGATCCTGAGCCTGCTCGGCGTTCTGAAGCGCCGCCGCAGCCGCGGCGACGTCGCTGTCGCGGCGCGCGGATTCGGGAAGCGCGTCGAGGGCCGCGCGCGCGTCGTCGAAACGTCCTAAATCAATGTAGAGACGGAGCAGGGCCGCGGCAGCCTTGGCGTTGGGCGGTTCGCCGCCCGCAAGTTCGCCAAGAAGCGTTTCCGCGCCCGCGAGATCGCCGTCCGCGATCATGGCCTGCGCCGCCTCCAGCGCGTCGCCTTTGTCTTCGATAGGGCCGACGAGCCGCTCGAGAAAGCCCTTGATCTGACTTTCCGGCAGCGCGCCGACGAATCCGTCGACGGGCCGCCCGCGCTGAAAGGCGACGACCGCCGGGATCGACTTAATGCCGAGTTGATCGGCGATCAGCGGATCGGCGTCGATGTTCATTTTGACGAGGACGATCTTGCCGCCGGTCGCGGCGACCAGACGCTCGATGACCGGCGCGAGCTGGCGGCAGGGTGCGCACCATGGCGCCCAGAAATCCACGAGCACGATCTGCCGCATCGACGCGTCGAGAACGTCGGCGCGGAACCGATCCGTCGTCGTTTCGATCGGCGTCGTTGGCGCGCCAGTCATTCTCGCCGTCTCAACCATGCGCTGTTCCCCTTGTCGTCATCATCGCCGTCTGATTTCGGAGGTTTTGCCCATCGCGGCAAGCTAGCGCTGCGTCCGGACGAAGGTCAGATAAACCGGATTGCGGCCTTCGGCCATGGCTTTGGCTTCATATTTGGTTCGGGTCCAGCCTGACCAGGGGGCCAGCCAGTCCTCGGCGCTCTCGGCGCGCCAGGCGAAGGCGGGGTAGGCGCGAAGCCGCGCCAGGGTCCAAGCGGAATAATCGTCGATATCCGTGGCAAAGCGCAGTTCCGCGCCCCTATGCATCGCACGCGCCAGCCGATTTAGATTATCTCGCGCAATGAAGCGTCTCTTGCGATGACGCCGCTTGGGCCAGGGGTCGGGGTAGAACAGATAGACGCGCGACAGGCTGTCCTCCGGGAGCCAGTCGAGGACATTTGCGGCGTCGCCTTGATGCAGCCGGACATTCGTCAAGCCGCGTTCTTCGATGCGGGCGAGGAGCTTCGCCACGCCGTTGATGAAGGGTTCGCAGCCGATGAAATCCGTTTGCGGGTTTTCAGTCGCTGCGGCGATCAAATGTTCGCCGCCGCCAAAGCCAATCTCAAGATGTGTTTCTCGCGAAAAGGCCGGCGCTGGCTGCGCAAGGTCCAGTGTCAGGCGCGGCAGAAGATTCTCGACCAGCTCCGCCTGATGTCTGCGGAGCGCCTTGCCTTTCGAGCGGCCATAGAGACGCGCGTGCGGGCGATGTAACGGCGTCTCGCTCATAAAATGCTAATGTCGTTGCGCTTACTTGATCAACTTCATGGCGGCGAAGAGGAAGCCGGCGAGCGCGATTTGCGTCAGGACGAGCCAGCGCACAATGTCGACTTTCAGGTCGGCGACCGCCTCCTTCAGGTCGCTTTTCGTCACGAGCTGCGACGCGTCGATTTCCCGCAAGGCTTCCACCACGCCGGTGGCTTGCTCCTCGGTGAAGCCGCGTTTGCGCAGCAGTTGGGCGACAGCCAAAGTGTCAATCGTCAGTGCGCTCATGGAAACAGGATAAGTCCAGTCGCCTTGGCATTCAATTCGCCGCCTGCTTCACATCCAGCTCTTCGGGCGCACAGCCTCCCGCGCGCGGACCGAAAAGCGTTGGCCAGACCCAGAGCGCGGCTTGCGAAAAGCAGCATCCGGCTTTTCGCGTAAAGCGCGCATTTGGGCGATTCCGCCCAAATGCAGCGTGATCTAAGCGAAATGCGATTTCAGCTGATCGACGAGATCGGTTTTTTCCCAGGAAAAGCCGCCGTCCCCGTCAGGCGTCCGGCCGAAATGGCCGTAGGCGGAGGTGCGGGCGTAGATCGGCCGGTTGAGCTGAAGATGCTCGCGAATGCCGCGCGGCGAGAGGCGCACGAGCTGAGGCAGCAGCTCTTCCACCTTCTCCTCGCACACATGGCCGGCGCCATGCAGATCGACATAGATCGAGAGCGGCTCGGCGACGCCAATCGCATAGGACAGCTGCAGCGTGCAGCGATCGGCGAGGCCGGCCGCGACGATGTTCTTGGCGAGATAGCGGGCGGCGTAAGCGGCCGACCGATCGACCTTGGTCGGATCCTTGCCGGAGAAGGCGCCGCCGCCGTGCGGCGCGGCGCCGCCGTAGGTGTCGACGATGATCTTGCGGCCGGTGAGGCCGGCGTCGCCGTCGGGGCCGCCGATGAAGAATTTACCCGTCGGATTGACGTGCCAGACGGTCGCGTTGGTGATCCAGCCTTCGGGCAGCGCGGCGCGGATGTAGGGCTCCGCGAGGCTGCGAATGTCGGCGGGCGACAGGCTCTCGTCGACGTGCTGATGCGACAGGACGATCTGCGTCGCCTCGACCGGTTTGCCGTCGGCGTAACGAACGGTCACCTGGCTCTTGGCGTCGGGGCCGAGACCCTTTTCCTTGCCGCTGTGGCGCGCTTCCGCGAGCCGCTCCAAAATCTTGTGCGCGTAATAAAGCGGCGCCGGCATCAGCTCGGGCGTTTCGCGCACCGCATAGCCGAACATGATGCCCTGGTCGCCTGCGCCTTCGTCCTTGTTGCCGGCGGCGTCCACGCCCTGGGCGATGTCGACCGACTGCTCGTGGAGGAGCACTTCCACATTGGCGGTGTTCCAGTGAAAACCGCGCTGCTCGTAGCCGATGGCGCGAATAGCGCCGCGCGCGATCTCGATGATGCGATCGAAGGGAATATGCGGCCCGCGCACTTCTCCGGCGATGACGACGCGATTCGTCGTCGCGAGAGTCTCGGCGGCGACGCGAATGGCGTAAGGGTCGACGCCAGCCTTGGGGCCCTCACGGAAAAACTCGTCAACGATTTCGTCTGAGATGCGGTCGCAGACCTTGTCCGGGTGGCCTTCGGAAACGGACTCGCTCGTGAAAAGATAATTCTTCCGGGTCACTTCCATCTCCGATTGGCTTCTAGGCGAGTTGAATAGTTGCGGAACAGGCGGGTTCATCTGCCAGCGCCCGTTCGGTGCGTCAAGCTGAAAAGCCCAAATCGTTCGTTTTGGAGAACGTCCCTCTCTAGAGCGCTTCCCGATCACATGGAATCATGTGATCGATAAGAAATCGCTCAAAATCAAAATGTTGGAGCAGGTTCTCATCGAAAAAGTCTGTCAACTTTTTCGGAACCTGCTCTAGTCCTTCGCGGGCTCAAACTGTTCGGCGAGGGCCGTGACGAGATCCAGCACGCGTTTTCGCACCTTAGGATCTCGGATGCGCGCGAAGGCGCGATTGAGGTGAAGGCCTTCCGCCGTCGACAGAAAATCGACGACATATTGCGACGACGACTCCTCGGCAAACCCCGCGGACTGCGTAGACGCTCCGCCAGCCGGCGCGCCTTCAAAGAAGAAGGACGGCGGGACTTTCAAAGTCTTCGAAATCTGTTGCAGGCGACTTGCGCCAATACGATTGGCGCCTTTCTCGTATTTCTGCACTTGCTGAAAAGTGATCCCCAGCGCCTCTCCAAGCTTCTCCTGACTCATCTTCATGAGAATACGCTGCATGCGCACGCGGCTGCCGACATGACGATCGATCGGATCTGGCGTCTTCTTCAACTCTACCGCCTCCCGTTCGATTGCAGCCGAAGCCTTGCCGAGCGCACAAGCTACATTGCAGGTATGTCAATGAATTTCAATAAAGGTTTGAGTTAAGCGCCGTCGCGCGACGATCTTTTCGCATCCGACGGTCGACATTGCGGGCCCGGCGGCATGGGCGCTGGACCGCGCCTAACCGCCAGCGCCCTGGCGGGCGGAGACGGCTGACGACGAGCGACTCCGACCAAGGCCAGCGCAGTCGACAGGGCGAGCAGCGCCGGAAACGTCAATGCGCCATAAATGGCGAAGGCGGTCGGCGCCGCTTCCCTGGGCAGACGCCCGTCGATGACGCCTTCTTCCCCGAGCGGAAGCGACTGAAGGATGCGCCCATAGGCGTCTATGATCGCCGAAACGCCGGTGTTGGCGACCCGGATCATCGGCAGGCCTTCTTCGATCGCGCGCAGACGCGCCTGCGCGAGATGCTGGTAGGGGCCAGTCGTGCGTCCGAACCATCCGTCGTTGGTGACGTTGAGGAACAGCCGCGGCCGCTGGGCGCCGCGCTCGATCGCGTCGCCCGAAAAAATCGCTTCGTAGCAGACGAGCGGCGCAACGAGCGGCAATCCGGGCGCAAAGAGGAGGCGAGGACCCGCTCCGCGGTCCCATATGCCCGGAACGAGGTGGTTGATTCCAAGCGGCCGCAACAGTTCTTCGAGCGGCAGATATTCTCCGAAGGGGACAAGATGGATCTTGTCGTAGAAAGCGACGATCGTCTCTCCCCGTAGCGCTTCGATCGAATTGAAAATCCTGCCGCGTCGTCCGTCGCCGTCGCCTTCGGCCCGGGCGGCGCCCGTCAACAGAACGCCTCCATTAAGGGCGCGCGCGATCGCCGCCAGCGTCTGCGGCTTCTGCGAAATGATGTAGGGAAACGCCGATTCAGGCCAGACGAGATGGGTGAACTCGGCGAGTCCTGAAGCGCTCTCGTTTGAGGCGCGTTCCGAGAGGGCAAGATAGTGGCGCAGGATGTTCGCGCCGTTCTCGGGGCGAAACTTCGCGTCCTGAGGAAGATTGGGCTGCATCAGGCGCAGCTTCACGCCGTCGACATATTCCGTCTGGTTCGCGCCGAGCCGGAAGACGCCATAGGCGAGCATCAGCATCGCAAGAAACGTCGCCGTCAACATGGTCCAGTTGATTCGGCCGGCGCCGCGGGACGCGCGATCGATGAGCGTCGCAGGCGCGGCGAAAATCACGATTGCGAGGATGTCCAGTCCGTAAAGGCCGACGAGCGAAGCGGATTGCGCCAGCGGTCCGGCCCCGGCGAGGGCCATGCCGAAATCGTTCCAGGGGAAGCCCGTGAACAGATGGCCTCGCAGCCACTCGGCCGCGCTCAGTCCGGCGGCCAGCGCAAAAACGCGCAAGCCTCCCCGCGACCACAAGAGTCGCGCCGCGGCGAACCCTGCGGCCGGAAAGAGCGCGAGAATCGCCGGCAGCCCGAAGACGGCGAGCGGCAGAGCCCAGGCGAACTGGTCGGCCTCCACAAGCATTGCGGCGCCCATCCACCAAAGCCCCGCCACGAAATAGCCGAAGCCAAGCCACCAGCCGGCGCCGGCCGCCGACAGAATCGGGGCGAGGGCAAAGCGCGGCGAGTCTTCGCCGTCCGCCGCGCCGTCGATCAGCCAGACGGCGACGGCGAGCGGCGCGAACATGGCAGGGATAAAATCGAAAGGCGCGAGCGCCAGAGCGCCGGCCGCGCCCGCGCAAAAAGCGATTGCGCGCCGCGTCCAGCCGCGGGCGAGAACGATGCGTTGGGGAAGCGTCGGCGCCGGCGCGACTGCGTCGGCGATCTCGGCAATCTGCGCCATCGGACCTCGAAGACCTGCGAATCGGCCCGGGCCGACATTAACGCGATTTAGCGGACAAATTCGCGCGCGCCGAAGGATCGTCTCATGCCGGGCGCCTCGACCGCACGCGGACCTTGCCCAGGCGCCGCGGATCCGCTTCGACGATCTCGAATTCATAAGATTCGACCGGCGTCGCGATGATCTCGCCGCGCATCGGCACGCGGCCGGCGAGCCAGGCGACGAGACCGCCGAGCGTGGTCACCTCGGCTGGCGTATCGTCGAGTCTGAAGTCGACCCCGAGCCGAGCCGTCACTTCGTCGAGATCGGCGCGCCCGTCGATGATGACGTCGCCGTTCTCCAGTTCGACGAAGCCAGACTCGTCGACGACGTCATGTTCGTCCTCGATGTCGCCGACGATCATCTCCATGATGTCCTCGATCGTGACGAGGCCGTCGGTGCCGCCATATTCGTCGATGACGAGCGCCAGATGGGTGCGCGTCGCCTGCATGCGGATCAACAGATCGAGCGCAGGCATCGAGCGCGGCACGAAGAGCACCGGCTTGAGCAAATTCTCCTGCGACAGCGGCGTGTCGAAGTCGATCTTTTCCGGTTCGGCCGTCGCGGCGCCCGCGCGCCGATCCGCGCAACGCGCGATGTGATTGACGAAATCGCGGATGTGGATCATCCCGCGCGGATCGTCGAGCGTATCGGCGTAGACCGGCAGGCGCGAATGGCCGGCGTTGCGAAACAGCTCCAGCGCTTCGCGTAGCGGCGCGTCGAGCGAAATGGCGATGATGTCGGCGCGGGGGATCATTGCGTCGTCAACGCGCATCTCGTGCAGGCCGAGCACGTTTTTCAAGAGCGCGCGCTCATGCGGAGTCACGTCGCCCGGCGACTCTTCAAGCCTGTCTTCGATGTCTTCGCGCACGGAGACAGGCGCAAGTCCGAGAAGCCCGCGCAGCCAGTCGATGAGGCCTGGGCGCGGCGCGTCGCCAGCGCGTCCTAACGGAATTGGATCGTCGGCGTTATCGTATCGCGTCGACATGCGCTTAATTCAATTCGCTCCGCCCCGCCGGCCCGTCCGCATCGTCCGCGTATGGATCGGGAAATCCAAGCGCCGTCGCGATCTTGCGCTCCAGCGCCTCCATCCGCTCGGCCGCGGCGGCGGTTTCGTGATCATATCCGATCAGATGCAGAAATCCATGCGCGACCATGTGGGCCGCATGGGCGCGCAAAAGCTTGCCCTGTTCCGCCGCCTCTCTGGCCACGGTTTCATAGGCGACAATGACGTCGCCAAGGAGAGGCTTGCGCTCGAGCGCGCCAGGGGTCGGAAAAGACAGGACATTCGTCGGCTGGTCCTTGCCGCGCCACTTGGCGTTGAGCGCGCGGATCGCCTCATCGTCGCAGAATGTGACGCTGACTTCACAATTTGGAGCAAGAGCGGCGCCGCTCGCGGCAAGACTCTGACGAACGCATTCTTTCGCCAAATTCTCGAGGTTGGCGACCCGACGCCAGCCGGGCGCCGCGACGTTTACGTCGATTTCCACGCTCAGACGTCCTTGCGCGGCTGCTTGCTGGCGCGCGCGGCGCGTTCATAGGCGCTGACAATTTGCCGCACAAGATCGTGACGCACGACGTCGCCTTCGGAAAACCGAACGCGGCCGACGACGTCGAGATCGGCGAGCAGGGCGACCGCCTCCGAGAGGCCGGACTTTTGTCCGGGCGGCAGGTCGGTCTGAGACGGATCGCCGGTCACGATCATGCGCGAGCCTTCGCCAAGCCGGGTAAGAAACATCTTCATCTGCATCGAGCTGGCGTTTTGCGCCTCATCGAGCAGGATGCAGCTTCGCGTCAGTGTGCGGCCGCGCATGAAGGCAAGCGGCGCGACTTCGATGAGCCCGGTCTGCATGCCGCGCTCGATCATCCGCGCATCCATGAAATCATGCAGCGCGTCGTAGATCGGGCGCAGATAGGGGTCGACCTTGTCGCGCATGTCGCCGGGCAAAAAGCCGAGACGCTCGCCGGCTTCCACGGCGGGACGGGAGAGGATTAACCGCTCGACTGCGCCTTGCTCCATCAGCTGAACGGCATGGCCGACCGCGAGCCAAGTCTTGCCTGTGCCCGCCGGTCCTTCCGCGAAAACCAGCTCATAGCGCTTGAGCGCGCGCAAATACTGATCCTGCGCGGCGTTACGCGCGCGCACCGGTCCGCGCTTGCGGGTCAGGATCTGTTCGAAAGCGCCGCGCGAGGGCTCGGAATCGGGAAACAGGCTGCGCTGGCGCGCCGTTTCTTCGATGGCGCCGTCGACGTCGCCAAGGGCGATCGTCTGACCCAGCGCCACGCGCTCGTAAAGCGCTTCGAGCACGCGGCGCGCATGTTCGCAGGCCTCGGCCCTGCCTTTGAGCGTGACGTGATTGCCGTTGGCGAAGGAGGCGACGCGCAGGCGCCGTTCGATCCTGGCGAGATTCTGGTCGTAAAGTCCGAATACGAGGGAAGCGTGACGGTTGTTTTCAAAGGCGAGCGTGATTTCCGCTTCGGGCTCGCTCGCCTCCGGTCCCCGTGCGGAAAGCAACGGGTCGTCGATTGTCGTCAAGCCTTCGCCTCCTCGCTCACGAGCCGCCCGCCAAGGGAATTCGAGCCGGCCGCGACGATTTTCACTCTGGCGTCGCGGCCAATATGCGCCATCGAACCCTCGACGTGCACAGCTTGCATATAGGGACTCTTGCCCGCGATCTGCCCTTCGTGCCGGCCGGGCTTTTCAAATAGCACGTCGACTTCCCGGCCGACCGTCGCGGCGTTGAACGCCTGCCGCTGCGCTTCGAGCAGGGCCTGCAGCGCGGCGAGGCGTTCGCTCTTCACATTCTCCTCGATTTGATCTTGCCGATCGGCGGCCGGCGTGCCGGGCCGCGGCGAATATTTGAACGAGAAGCTTGACGCGAAGCCGACAGCGCGCACCAGCGCCATCGTCGCCTCGAAATCGGCGTCGCTTTCACCGGGAAAGCCGACGATGAAATCGGACGACAGGGCGACATCCGGCCGCGCCTTTCGCAGGCCCTCGACGATCGAGAAATAGGCGTGTGCGTCATGCTTGCGGTTCATTGCTTTGAGAATGCGATCCGAACCGGATTGAACCGGCAGATGCACATAGGGCATCAGCTTTGGAATCGCGCCATGCGCGTCAATCAACTCCTGCGTCATGTCGACCGGATGACTTGTGGTGTAGCGCAGACGCGTCAGTCCTTCGATCTGCGCCAGCCGACCGAGAAGTTGCGGCAGGCTCGCTTCGCGGCCATTTGCGTCCGAGCCGCGATAGGCGTTGACGTTCTGGCCGATCAGCGTGATCTCGCAAACGCCGGCGTCGACGAGGCGCTCAGTCTCGGCGATGATCTCGGCGACGGGACGCGACGCTTCGGCGCCTCGGGTGTAGGGCACGACGCAGAACGAACAGAATTTGTCGCAGCCTTCCTGCACGGTCACGAACGCCGAAACGCCGCGCGCCCGGATTTGGGCGCGGCTGGGGGCGGGCAGGGCGCGAAACTTGTCCTCGACGGCGAAATCCGTATCCGCGACTCGCGCGCCGCTCTCCGTCCTGCGCAGCAGTTCCGGCAGACGGTGATAGCTCTGCGGGCCGACGACGAGATCGACGGCGCGCTGGCGCTTGAGCACCTCTTCGCCCTCGGCCTGCGCGACGCAGCCGGCGACGACGATTTTCATGTCGCGGCCCTGCGCGTTCAGCGCGCGTTTGGCGATCGCGAGCTTGCCGAGTTCCGAATAGATTTTTTCCGCGGCTTTTTCGCGAATATGGCAGGTATTCAGGATGACGAGATCGGCGTCGTCTTCGCTGTTGGTTTCGGCGTAGCCTTCGCGGCCGAGCAGATCCGCCATGCGCGTCGCGTCATAGACGTTCATCTGGCAGCCATACGACTTGACCAGCACTTTGGGCGTTGGCGCCTCAGACCGCCGAGGCTCGGTTCGCGTCTCAACCAGTTCTTTGACGTCCGTGACTATTTTTCGGCTCCATTACTCGACGCGACGACTCGGGAGCGTCAGGCGAGCAAACGCAGTATACGACATTTTTCGCGCTCTCGCGCCGCATGATGTGCGGCGCTCTCATTATTTCCAAATCAATTGAGCGATCCGGCCCTTGTTTGGAACGCTTTATGGCGACCCCGGCAGGCTCGCGCGTCGCCCGCAAATCTCCAGCCGCAGATTGATCGCCGCGCGGCGTTCGCCATTGGCGCGCTGATAGTAGTTTTCGCGCCGCCCGATTTCCTTGAAACCCTCCCGGCCGTAGAGCTTCAGCGCGGCCTCGTTGTCGTCCGCGACCTCCAGAAAAACCAGACGGGCGCCGCCGCGCTCGAGATTCTCCAGATGTTTTTCGAGAATGCGACGCCCCAATCCCGCGCCGCGGCGCGCGGGGTCGACGGCGAAAGTGAGAATTTCCGAGTCAGGCGGCGTCAACCGCGACAGGATGAAGCCCCCAAGGTCGCCCTTGCGGCCTTCGGCGACGGCGCCGTCGGCGATGATGTGCGGATCGGTCAGATAATTCTCAAAGTCGATTTTCGACCAGCCGAAGGCGAAAGACGCGCCGTGCAGCCGTTCGCACTCTTCGGCGCGCTCAGCGCCGATCGGCTCGATGACGAATGTCGGCTTGGCGAAGAAGGAGGAGAGCAGCGTCATAGCGCAAGTTCACGCCTGCGCCGGGGCGGCGACGCGGGCGCCCGCCGCGTCGTTCTCGATCGCGGCGCCTTTCGGCGCGTCGGGCCCTGAGCCCGGCGCCGTGACGTCGGGCTCTTTAAGATAAAGCGGGCGCGCCGGCGCGTTTTCCGGATTCGCAGCGAGTCCCAGACGGGCGACGAAGGCGATGTCGGGCGCGGCCTGCTCGCTCGCGATCTTGACCGGAACGCCGCAGGCGCGGGCTTCTTTGGCAAGGAGCGGCGCGCCGGAGCCGATGAGAAGCAGCGGGCCGCTCCCAAGCGCGCGCAGCGCTTCATGCGCGCCCGCCCGGCGCGGGGCAAGCAATGGGCGTCCGGCGGGACCGAAGGCGGCGATGTAGACCTTGCCGTGGCGCGCATCGATCGCCGCCGCGACGACGCCGTCGAAGGGATCGAGAATGAGCGGCGCGGCGAGCGCGGCGAGCGTCGAGACGCCGACGATCTCCGTTTTGCAGGCGAGCGCGATGGCCTGGCCGGCGGCGAGGCCGATGCGAATGCCGGTGAACGAGCCGGGCCCGACCGTTACGGCGACCCGATCGAGCGAGGCGAAGCCGCCCTCGACCTTACCCATGACTCGCTTGATTAGCGGCAGCAGCGCCTCTGCGTGGCCGCGCTCCATCTCGATCGATTCGGCGGCGATCGGCGCTGCCGCGTCCTGGTCCCGCACGCAGGCTGAGGCGGCTGGCAGGGCGGTGTCGATCGCAAGGATTCGCATGATTCTCGGATTATGACGGTTTTCGAGGCGCGATCAACGTAGCTTCCGGACGCGTCATCAATACATCCCTCTACGCCGGCTCCACCGCCTTTACCTGCGGCAGGAAATGCTTGAGCAGGTTCTCGATGCCATGACGCAGCGTCGCGGTGGACGACGGGCATCCCGAACAGGCGCCTTTCATCGCGAGATAGACGACGCCGTCCCTGAAGCCGCGGAAGACGATGTCGCCGCCGTCGCCGGCGACCGCCGGGCGCACCCGAGTTTCGATCAGCTCCTTGATCGTGGCGACCGTCTCCGCGTCGGCGGAATCATAGAACTCGCCGCCGGACTGCGCCGGCGCCGCGCCTTCGATCAGGAGCGGCGCGCCCGAAGCGAAATGCTCCATGATCGTGCCGAGAATGGCGGGCTTGAGATGCGGCCAGTCGGTTCCGTTCTTCGTCACCGAGACGAAGTCAGCGCCATACATCACCGCCTCGACGCCCTCGATGGACAGCAGCGCCTGAGCGAGCGGCGCATTGGCGGCGTCGCCCTGCGAGCGGAATTCCATCGCGCCCTGGCCGAGCACGTCCTGGCCGGGCAAGAACTTGAGCGTTGCTGGATTTGGGGTGGATTCAGTCTGGATGAACATCGGGAGACTCCTGCGTCCGGTTCAAGGCCGGCGGGAACAAATCGCGCGCTTTGTGACGTCGTCGACATTATTTATGCGCTTCGCCGTTGTCTTGCGAGACTCTGCGGCGCGCAAGCCAGCGCCTGAGCGCGACCGCAGCCCAGACCGCTTCGACGAGGCCGAAAGGCCAGGCGCCTTGCAGAAACCCGTAGACCGAACCGAGAGCGCAGGCGACGGCGAAACACAGAACGAACCAGTGGCTGCGCTCCTCCAAGGCATAGGACAGCAGCATCGCGCTCACCGCGAAAAGCCCGAACCATGTCAGCGCATCCATCGGCCAGTCTCTCTGGGCGCATTCTTGCATTTGCCATGCACGAGCATTTGCCATGCCCGAGCGAATCCCGCAGTGTCAGTCGATGGACGAAGCCGCGCTGATCGACGCCAACGCCGCCTATTACCGCGCCTTCGCCGCGCGGGACCTTGGCGCGATGAACGATCTTTGGGCGGAGGAGGGCTGTTCCTGCGTTCACCCCGGCTGGCCGGCGCTCGTCGGGCGCATGCCGGTGCTCGCCTCCTACCGCGACATTTTCCGCAATCCGCAGCAGGAGGCGGTGACGGCGCGCGACCCGCAGACGCTCATCGA
>JACOWC010000192.1 GCA_016177005.1 Methylocystis sp. | reverse complement strand
GACACTCCATAACAGAATCCGCTGCGAGAACCGAAGCAAAACCAATTTTGGTATTAGGCTTTCCATCGAGTACCCTCCTCTGTGTTTTCTGGAACCCTGTTCGAATTTCATTCTTGCGGTTTCCGAGTTTCCAAGCGTCCTTCAAAGGCCTTGAGCAGCTAGGAACGGGACATTCGCCCTTTTTGGTCATAAAGTGGGGCGGCAATATGGGAGGGATTCTTATGCTGTTCCCGAGAGTCTGTCAACCGTCCTGCAATTTAGACAATGTGCCGCCCCGTCTTTGTTGCCCAAGCGGCCACAGCCAGGCCGCGCCCCGAACCCCGCTCGACTCCCCGTGGCGCGGCGGGAGCAGGGGCGTACCCACGCGATCCGAGAAGGCGTATCGGCCCCAGAGCTTCGGAACGTTGGTATACAAGCGCTCTATGTTGGATATGCCACCGCCGAGCACGATGACGTCAGGATCAAGGATGTTGATGACGTGGGCGAGCCCGCGCGCCATGCGGTCTTCGTAGCGCTCCAGACAAGCTTCGGCTTTTTCCTCGCCACGGGATGCGAGCTTGGCGATTTCAGGAGGCTCGCGGGATTTGCCGCTCGTGTTTTGGTAGTCCCGCGCCAGCCGCAGTAGCACTCCGGGCCGGGAAGCTCCTCGGCGCGCGGCCAGGGGAGGGGATTGTGGCCCCACTCGCCGGCGATGGCGTTCGGACCGGTCAGGACTTCGCCCCTAACGACGATGCCGCCTCCCGTGCCGGTGCCGACGATCACGCCGAAGACCACCTCGGCGCCGGCGCCCGCCCCATCCGCGGCTTCGGAGATCGCGAAGCAGTTGGCGTCGTTGGCGATGCGGATTTCCCGCCTCAGGGCTTGCCTCAAGTCCTTATCCAGAGCGTGGCCGATGAGCACGATGGAGTTGGCATTTTTGACGAGGCCGGTGGCCGGGGAGATCATGCCCGGAATGCCGATCCCGACGGAGCCCCGCGCTTTGAGCTCACCTTCGATTCCGTCGACCAGTTCGACGATCGCGCGGAGCGTTCTCTCGTAGTCCCCTGTGGGCGTGGGCACCCGCCGGCGCGCCAGGACCCTTCCGTCCTCCCCCAGCGCGATGGCCTCAATTTTCGTTCCACCCAGATCGATGCCAATCCGGATACGTTCGTTTCTCATGAAAACAGCGAGGCAAGGTGCTCGACCACCTGAAGGTGTGGTT
>JACOWC010000052.1 GCA_016177005.1 Methylocystis sp. | reverse complement strand
TCGGCAATGCCGATGAAGTCCATGGATTCGTTGGCGTCATCCTCATCCGGCGTTATGCTCCCGAGCCCCTCACCCTGCCCTCTCCCCGCAAGCGGGGAGGGGGGAACGCGTCATGATTGGCGCGCTTATTTCCGCACGTTGCCTAAGAAACCGACGTCGAGGTCGTTCCGCTCCCTTTGTCAATCGGCCGGAATTTGTCGCGAGGGTCTCTCCTTCAATTGCGAGGAGCGAAGCGACGAAGCAATCCAGGGGCGTCTTCGCGGCGCTGGATTGCTTCGCTTCGCTCGCAATGACGTCGGAAGGCGTCCAAAGCAGCCGATTTCTCACTCACAATCAGGATTGTTTGACCGGCTGCGCCGGAAAACTTTGCTGCGCCGCAAGCAGCGCGACGATTTGAGATTGCCGGTTCGAGCCGGTTTTCGCGAAGACCGACTTCACCTGGCTGCGAACCGTGCTCAACTTTACATTGTGACGTTCGGCGATTTGATCGAGCGTCAGTCCCTCGGCGAGACTCCCGGCGACGCGCGCCTCGGTCGGCGTCAGGTCGAAGAGACTCTGCACCAGCGCCGGGTTCAGCGCGACCGGCCGCGCGAGCGGCGTGACCGCCAGGACGCCCAGACCGCCGCCGAACAGATCGCGCGCATTGCCGGTGACGGGAATGAGATGCATCACCGCCGGCCGGTCGCCGCTGCCCTTCGAGGGAAAGGAGCGAACCGAGGCTGCTGCAGGATTGCCGAGATCGGCGATGGCCCTTCGCAGCAATTTGTCGGCGGCGGGCTCGATCAGCGCGATGCGGTCGCGGGGCATCCAGACGTGATGGGAGGCGAGTTCCTCAATCAGTGCGTTTGCGGCGAGCACGCGACCTTCAACATCGAGAATCGCCGCGGGAACGCCGAGCGTCGCCAGCGCCTCGGTCGCCGATCGCAGTCGTTCGAGGCGCCAGCGCGCCGCGAGCAGGCCGGCTCGGGCGAGATGCGGGCGCAGCGCGTCGAGGCGCGCGAGTTCCGCGTTCCCGAACGCCGGTTCTCCTATTCGCCGCTTGACCTGAAACATCACGAGATCGCCATTGGGGATCGGCACGGCGGTGGCCGTGCAATGATGAATGTCGTTGGGCGCGCACCATTCCCTGATGACCGGATCCCTTGCGAATTCCTGCTCGGTGAAGCCTTCCTGATCGGCGACGAAACCGGCGCGATTGAAGGCAAGGAGCCGGCTGAGAACCTGACTTCGCTGAAGGCCGCCGCTGCTGAAGAATGCGTCGGCGCCCTTTTCCAGAGCGACCGAGCAGCGCCAGCCGAGCCAGGCGTCGGCGCGACGCGCGATGATGGCGCCGCCGGCGGCTTCCGCCATCTTGCCAATGTCGTGCATGATCCGCGGCCAGCAATCAGGCTCGGCGGCGGCTTCATAGATATTGTCGACGATGGATTCGAAATCCGGCATGCGTAGATCCAATAACCCGATAGGTTAGATTACCATCTTGAGGCAGTTGTCGGCGCTCGTCCACAGGCGCCGGGAACGCCTAATCGATCCCCCAGCCTGTAAGCTGCGGCCGTTCCAAATCGCTCATGACCGCCGAAGAAAAACGCGTCTTTCGCTTTGCGCCGTCGCCGAACGGCTATTTGCATCTCGGCCACGCCTATTCCGTTCTGTTGAATTTTGATCTTGCGCGCCGGCGCGGCGGCCGTTTTCTCTTGCGCGTCGAGGATATCGATAAGGGCCGAGCGCGACCTGAATTCGAGGCGGCGATCTATGAAGATCTCGCCTGGCTGGGGATCGATTGGGAGCGGCCAGCGCGCCGTCAGTCCGAGCATTTCGACGATTACGCGAGGGCGCTTGAACGGCTCGACGACATGGGGCTGCTTTATGCCTGCGACTGCAGGCGCTCGGACATCGCTCGGGCGACGGACGAGAAGCCGGATTGGCCGCGCGATCCGGACGGCTCGCCGCTCTATCCCGGAACATGCCGCGTGAAGCCGCGCCGTCCGGCGCGCGAGATTCTCGCAAAGGTCGGCGTCGCGCTGCGGCTCGACATGCGCAGAGCGTCGACGCGCGCAGGGCAGGGACTTACGTGGCGGGAATTCGGCGATTCGCCGTCATTGCGAGCGCAGCGAAGCAATCCGGAGCAACCGCGCGAGGCGTGGATCGCTTCGTCGGCTTCGCCCGCTCGCAATGGCGAAGGAGCGCTCGTTCCTGCCGATCCGGCGCAATGGGGCGACGTGGTCCTCGCGCGCAAGGATACGCCGGCGAGCTATCACATCGCCGTCGTGGTCGACGACGCGATTCAGGGCGTGACCGACGTCGTGCGCGGCAGGGATTTGTTCGAGGCGACAAGCCTGCATCGCCTGCTGCAACGCCTGCTCGACCTCCCGGCGCCGAACTATCTGCACCACGATCTCGTACTGGACGAGAAGGGCGAGAAGCTTTCGAAAAGCCTCGCTTCGACGGCGCTGCGCGCCTTGCGCGCGCAGAGCTGGACGCCCGCCGACGTGCGTCGGCGCATAGGCCTGTAGAACGGCAATTGCGATGCGCTCGGTGACCGATTGCAGTCGCTTGTCTCGCGTCCAACTCCGTGTGCGCCGCCGCACGAACATTCGCTCGGGCTCCCGCTAGCTTTGGATCATCGAGTTTGGAAGCGGCAGGGGAGAGCGAAATGTTCGAGATCATTCAAGGCCTGATCGACCAGGAAGCCCAAATCCGCATTCCGGCGTCCCATCTGACGCCGCGCGCCAATCTCTATGAGCTGGGAATGACCCCCTATACGGCGATCCGTCTACTGCTCGCGATCGAGCGCGAATTCCGCATCGAATTCCCGCGCGACTCGCTCAACCGAGAGACGATGGCGACGATGGAGAACATCGTCCGCGGCGTTCGGGCGAGCCAGTTTGTTCCGGCCTATGAGTGGCGTGACGCCGCTTGAAGAGACGGCGCCCGCATAGGGCGCGGTCGGCGATGATTGGAAAAAGTTATTTCGTCTGACGAGTCGCGACCTTGGCGTCGCTGTTGGGCGCCTTGGCCATGAGCCCATCGATGCGATCGCGCTCTTTCTTGAAGTCGACGAGAAGCCGGCCCTCGATTTCACGCGTGCGCGCGAGCTTGACGCGCATCGGATCGACGAAATGGCCGTTGACCATCACCTCGTAATGGAGGTGCGGTCCGGTGGACAATCCGGTCGAGCC
>JACOWC010000047.1 GCA_016177005.1 Methylocystis sp. | reverse complement strand
TTTTAGCAAATATAGCACAGGCCCTGGCGACTAAGCGAGCGCGGTCAAAGAATTCAAACCGATTTACTACCGCGCCGCGAGCGGCGCCAGCGGCTGGGTCTCGACTTTCTGATTGAGAGGCGCCGGCGCGGCGTCAGGCGTCGCCTCGCCACGCGCGTCGATCACGGCCTGGGTGTCGGCCTCGGCCGGCCGCGGCGCCGTCAGTTGCGCGCCGATCGTTCGCACCACGTCGGGCGCCTCGGCGAATGCGCCATGGCCGACGAAATCGGTCGAAAACGACGAAATATCGTGCACTGCGACGCCAAGCCGATCAAGTTCCGACTTGTCTTCAGCACTGTTCGGATTCATCGCGAGGATCGACGCGCGCGACCTGCTGGCGGAAGACATTGAGGTCGATGTCGGGCGCCGCCAGCATGACTTCGCCGAGCTTCCCGTCGAGATCGGGATGGCCGGACTGCGCGACGCCGCGCAGCGTCTCCATCGTCAGCCACGCGCCCATCGAATGAGCGAGCACATGGATGCGTCCGACGCCTGGGGTATGCGACAGATCGACAAGGAGCTTTTCGAGCGCGTCGCGCGAAACCGTCGCCGCCTCCTTATCCGACTCATAGTTGAACAGTCCGCCCCGCGAATTCCAGACAAAGAGCGCGGGAACGCCGGAGAAGCGTCCGTCGGCGACGATCTGGGCCAGCCGATAACGCGCGTCGTCGGCGCTGGTGTTGAAGCCATGCACGTAAAGCAGCACGTCGCGCGAATTGCCGATGCGCCCCGAGACGTGCGAGGCGACCTCGCCGCAGAACTCCTGCTCATCCATATTGCGTTTCGACAGCACGGTGAAATGCCGCCGCCGGTCGGCGCCGCCGAAGCTCGGCCGTTCGACATTTCCGGCGCGATGATTGAGCGGGACGCCGATCGACGTCAGCGAAAAATTGGCGCGGCCGTCATCCGCCGCGCCTTCCGAGCGCCGGGTCGACGCGACGAAAATGGCGACATTCGCGGGCTCGCCTTGCGGTCCCGCGACCAGCGAAACGGCATTGTTGACATGCCCGTCAACCATGCGCATGCCGTCCGCCACGCAGCCGGCAAGCGATGCGGCGAGCAACAGCGCGCATAGGCGCGTGAGCATGTTCATCCGAAGGTTGCGCAAATTGATCGGCTCGATCCGGCGCCTGTTCAAGACATGGCGCGCTTCGACCTGAGGCCTCGGCCTCTCCCTCATCTCTTTTGCCTTGAGAAAGCGTCGAAACCGGGGCGCGAGGCCCGTCTCAACAGCGAAAAAGTCTCACATTTTCATGGGGGCGCGCAAATCGGTCGCACTTGCGCGAACGCCAGCCGCCTGCGCATAGTGCCAAAAAAACAGCGTAAGGGAGACCCGACGTCGCGGCGCGGCCGCTATGTCGAAAAGGCTAATGCGGATCAAAGTCTTGGGATCGGGCGCCGGAGGCGGCTTCCCGCAATGGAACTGCAACTGCGGCAATTGCCGCGCCGTCCGCGCGGGAACGCCTGGGTTTGCGCCGCGCACCCAGTCGTCGCTGGCGGTCAGCGCCAACGGCGCCGATTGGCTTCTGCTCAACGCCTCTCCCGATCTGCGTCAGCAAATCTCGGCCGCGCCCGAGCTTGCGCCCGGCGCTGACGACGGCTTGCGCGCGAGTCCGATAAAGGCGGTGGCGCTGACGAATGGCGACGTCGATCACGTCGCCGGCCTTCTTAACATGCGCGAAGCGCAGGCGTTCAGCCTCTACGCCGCCGGGCGCGTTCTTGATGCGCTCGGCGCCAATCCGATCTTCACAATTTTGCAAACGCAGCTCGTGCCGCGTATCGAGCTGCACATGGACGAGGCGGTCGCGATAAGGGGCGCGGGTATCGATCTGGGGCTCGCCGTCCGCGCGTTTCCGGTTCCGGGCAAGATCGCGCTTTACCTCGAGAATGCGAATGCGCCGAACTTCGGAACAAGCGCGGGCGACACGCTCGGGCTGGAGATCATCGACGCCGAGACCGGCCACTCATTCTTCTACATCCCCGGCTGCGCGAAAATTGACGCGCCGCTCGCCGATCGTCTTCGCGGCGCCAAGCTTGTTTTCTTCGACGGCACGCTCTTTCAGGAAAATGAGATGATCGAGCAAGGCCTGCTCGGCAAGACCGGCACGCGCATGGGCCATATCAACGTCGGCGGCGCCGACGGCTCCATCGCCGCTTTCGCGCCGCTCGACGTGACGGACGAATATGCGGTCGCCCAGGCGGCCGGCTGGGAAATCGGCGAGGACGGCATGGAGGTCAGCCTGTGAACGAGATCGTAGCCATCGATTGGCGCGAAGCCGCGCCGCTCTCCCGCGACGAATTCGAAGCCGCGATCCGCGCCGTCGGCGCCGAGCGCTATCACGACAAACACGAGTTTCATAAGCTGCTGCACGGCGGCAAGCTGAGGAAAGAGCAGGTCGCCGCCTGGGCGCTCAACCGTTACTGCTACCAGGAGGCGGTTCCGCGCAAGGACGCCGCCTTCATGAGCCGCGTCCACGACCGCGAACTGCGTCGCGAATGGATTCATCGCATCCATGATCACGACGGTCTCGGCGAGGAAGGCGGCGGCATCGAGCGCTGGCTGGTGCTTACCGACGCGCTCGGCTTTACGCGCGATTACGTGACCTCTCGGCGCGGCGCCCTGCCCGCGACGAAATTCGCCGTAGAGGCCTATGTGCGCTTCGTCGTCGAGCAGCCGCTCACGGTCGCGGTCGCGTCTTCGCTGACCGAACTCTTCGCGCCGTCGATCCATCGTGAACGCATCGCCGGAATGCTCGAGAACTACGACTTCGTCGACGACCATGTGATGGCCTATTTCAAGCGCCGGCTGACCCAGGCGCCGCGCGATTCCGAATTCGCGCTCGGCTTCGTGCTCGACAACGCCAGGACCCGCGCCGAGCAGGAAGCCTGCGTCGGCGCCGTGCGGTTCAAATGCGACGTCTTGTGGGCGCAGCTTGACGCATTACATCACGCCTACGTCACGCCGGGGCTGATCGCGCCCGGCGCATGGCGGCCAGGGGAGCCAAATGTCTGATGCGCGCGCCGCGCGGTTCGTGATCGGCCCCGACTCGCGGCCGGCGTTCACGCGTTACGCGCGGCTGCATGAAGACCGCGCGCGTTCGCGCACAGTTATTCTCGCGCCCGAGCGCGCCTATGAACTCGATCAAATTGGGCTCATCGTTTTGCGCGGGATCGACGGCGCAACGCGCGTCGGCGATCTCTGCGCGCGGCTCGCGCAGCAATACGCCGCGCCGCTCGAAATCATCGCGCGCGACGTGACCGCTCTGCTGCAGGGACTCGCCGACAAGCGGCTGCTGCGCGACGGGACGGACGCGTTTGCGGCCCAGCCGCCTTCCGCCTTCGCCTGTTCGATCACGCCGTTTGCCGGCGGACCGGCGGGGCTGCTCGCCGAACTCACCCATCGCTGCCCGCTGCAATGTCCCTACTGCTCCAATCCGCTGGAGCTCGAGCGGTCGAACGTGGAGCTGACCGCCGACGAATGGGGCGAAACTTTTCGGCGGGCGGCGTCGATCGGCGCGTTGCAGCTGCATCTTTCCGGCGGCGAACCCACTGCGCGACGCGATCTTGAAGAAATACTCGCGCATGCGGTGGACGCGGGGCTCTATACCAATCTCGTCACCTCCGCTGTGCTGCTCACGCGTGAGCGATTGCAGCGCCTCGCCGAGATCGGCCTCGATCATGTGCAGGTCTCCATCCAGGACGTCGTTGCGGAGAACGCGGACCGCATCTCCGGCTATCAAGGCGGGGTCGCCAGGAAGCGCGACGTGGCGCGATGGACGCGCGAATTCGGCATGGGACTGACGATCAATGCGCCGATGCACCGGCAGAACATTGCGCATCTGCCGCAGATCATCGATTTCGCCGTCGAGGTCGACGCGCAACGCATCGAGGTCGCGCATATCCAATATTACGCCTGGGCGCAGGTAAATCGCGCCGCGCTCATTCCGACGCGCGACATTTTTTTGGAAACGGTCGCAATCGTCGACGAGGCGAAGAAACGTCTCGCCGGCGTGCTGAATTTCGATTTCGTCATTCACGATCATTACGCCAAGCGGCCGAAGGCCTGCACGGGCGGCTGGGGCCGATCGATCATGGCGGTGACGCCGTCAGGCAAGGCCCTGCCCTGCCACGCGGCGCAGACCTTGCCGGGATTGACCTTCGACGATGTGCGCGAGAGCCCGCTCGGCGACATTTGGCGACACGGGTCGGCCTTCAACGCGTTCCGCGGCACGGGCTGGATGAAAGAGCCTTGTCGCTCGTGCGAGCGTCGCGAAATCGATTTCGGCGGTTGCCGCTGCCAGGCTTTCGCCATCGCCGGCGACGCGGCGGCGACCGATCCCGCCTGCCATCTTTCGCCGGATCATGCGCGCTTCGCCGCTTACGCCGAAGTCGAATCGCAGGCGCCCGCGCCCGATTTCATCTACCGCCGTTATGGCGGCGCGGCAGCGTCAACGGCGCGCGCCAAGGAGCCGGCGTAGCGTCGGAACAAGCGTCGCTGCAACGCCGCCGCCATAGCCTGCGTCGCCGATGCGCGCCCCTCGCCTGATATGAAGTCCGTTTGAACGGCTCGGATGTCATTCCCGACGCGCGCAATGCGCGCGATCGGGAATCCAGAGCAAAACCAGCATTCCTGGATTGGCTCTGGATTCCCGGTCAGGCCTTCGGCCCGCCGGGAATGACAAGCTCCGAGCGAACGCATCAGCCGGCTTCCGTATGAGATAGCGCGTCGCTGCGGCACGGCGGCCACAGCCGGCTAAAAATTCAAATCCGGTAAGAAAAGAGCAACTTCCGCGGGGCATATTAAAGCCCGTCTCGCGGAGTTAACGATTTGTTTCGCATAAGTCGCGTCACGGAGCTTGTCGCATGAAGTCGCGGGATACGCTTGTCCGTCTGAAACGGTTTCAGGCTGAGGAAAAACGCCGTCGCGTCGTCCAGCTCAATGCGATGATCGCCGAATTCACGCGCATGGCCAATGAGCTTGAACGTGAAATCGGTCAGGAAGAGCGGCGCGCCAACATCAGCGACCTCAACCATTTCGCCTATCCGACCTATGCGCGCGCCGCCCGCTCGCGACGCGACAATATTCTGGCCTCGATTTCCGAACTGCGCGCGCAGCTCGACGAGGCCGAAGCGCAGTTCAAGGAAGCGAGCGAAGACCTCGCCAAGACGCAGAGCCAGGATGCGCGGGATCGCGGCGCCGAACGCATGATCGACGTCGTCGCCGAACGGCGCCACGCCGAAATGCCTGCAGCCTTTCGTCGCGCTTAGGCAACGTGCGGAAATAAGCGCGCCAATCATGACGCGTTTCCCCCTCTCCCCGCTTGCGGGGAGAGGGGGCGCGCGTTCGAACGATTCACTTGTTTCGCCACGTCGCCTTAG
>JACOWC010000088.1 GCA_016177005.1 Methylocystis sp. | reverse complement strand
TCGACTGGGACGGCGATTTCGATCTTGACGTTGACGGGCGCATCGTCCGACGCGATGGCGCGAAGCCTTATGTCTATGCCGGCGTCGGACTCATGAAGCCGCAACTCTTCGCCGGCGTCGCGGATGATGTGTTCAAGCTCGCGCCCTTCTTTTTTGACGCCGCCCGCAAGGGACGGCTCTATGGCGTCGTCTCCAGCGGCCTCTGGCTTCACGTCGGCACGGTCGCCGCGATCGCAGAGGCCGAGCGGGCAATCGCCGCGCGTCGCGGCTGAAGGCGATGCTCCTTCGTCGGCGTAATCTTTTCACCATTGCGCCCGGCGCGCCGTTTCTGAAAACCTTCGTCTGCGCACTGCTCGACGGCGCGATCGCGCCAGCTCTGTCGCGCGATACGCCGCCGCTGACGATGGCGCGCGCGACGATCTATGTGCCGACTCAGCGCGCGGCGCGGGCGCTCTCCGCCGAATTCGCGCAGGCGCTGAATCAACGCGCCACGCTGCTGCCGCGCATTCTGCCGCTCGGCGCTCTGGAGGAGCGCGAGAACGCCGCTCTATTCGGCGCAGACTTCACTGCAGACGCCGATGCGTCCGTCGCCGCGCCGATCGAAGAGCTGGAGCGGCGCCTGCTTCTGTCGCAGCTCGTTCTGCAGTGGGCGCAGGCGCTGGGGCGCGCGATCATCTCGATCGATTCAACCGGCGCGCCCAATCTGCATGAGAGCGAACCGCTGCTTGTCGCATCGACGCCGTCGGCCGCTTATGCGCTTGCCGCCGACCTCGGCGCCCTCATCGACGAATTGCACATCGAAGACGTTTCCATCGACGCCTTCGAAACCCTGAGCGATGACGCCTACAGCGATTTCTGGGCGATCACGACGAGATTTCTGCAGATCGCTTTGCGCGAATGGCCGCAAATTCTCGACGACCGAGGGCGGATCGACGCCAGCGCCTATCAGAAACGCCTCGTTGACGCGCAGATCGCGGCGCTCACGCGGTCGCCGCCGACCGCGCCGGTCATCGCGCTCGGCTCCACCGGCGCGCAACCGACGACCGCTCGGCTTCTCGCCGCCATCGCTTCGCTCGACAATGGCGCGGTGGTTCTGCCCGGCCTCGATCAGCTCATGAGCGACGACGCCTGGGCGCGCGTGGGCCAAACCGAAGGAAGCGGAGAGCTGGCCTTCACCCATCCGCAGACGATGTTGAAGCGCTTGCTCGCCGCGATCGGCGCCGCGCGCGACGAGCCGCGCGAACTTGCGCGCCTGACCCCTGCGCTCGCGGCGCGACGGGCGTTCGTGTCGCAAGCCATGGCGCCGGCTGAAACAACGTCGACGTGGCGCGATTACCAGGCAGCCGCGAGCGATGGCTTCGCGCAGGCGCTCGAAGGCGTCATTGCGCTTGAGGCGCCCGACGAGAGGCTCGAAGCTTTGACGCTCGCGCTCTTCCTGCGCGAAGCGCTGGAGACGCCCGGCTGCACTGCGGCGCTCGTCACGCCCGATCGGCTGATCGCGCGGCGCGTTGGCGCCGAATTGCGGCGCTTCGATATCGAGATCGACGATTCCGGCGGCATGCCCTTGGCGCGAACATCGATCGGCGCGCTGGCGCGGCTCGTCGTGACGATCGGATCGGATCGCGCCGGCGCCGTCAACGTCGCCGCGCTGCTCGCGCACCCGCTGACCGCGCTCGGACTTTCGCGCGCGCGCGTCGTATCGCTTGCGCCGCTCGTCGAGATCGGCGTGTTGCGCGCTTTCGGGCAGCCCAATGGCGGCTGGGCGGCGCGCGTCGCATCGGCGCGTGAATTGGCGCGCGCGCAACATGCGCATCCGGCGGCGCGCCGCATCGCCGACGACGACTGGCGCGGGATCGAAGACGTTCTTGCCCGCTTTGACTGTGCTTTCGCGCCATTTGCGACGTTGGCGCCAATGGCGTCGCTGTCGGATCGCGCGCGCGCGCATCGCGCCGCGCTCGAAGCCGTGATCGCTGGCGTTGAAGAACTTGACGAAGAAGGCGCGTCGACGCTGTTCGAACTTCTCGATCGGCTCGCTCGCGCCGAGGCGCCGCCGGGGTTCGACGCACAAAACTATGCGGCGCTCTTCGACCGGGTCCTTTCCGAGACGATTTTGCGCGGTCCCAGACGCGCCCATCCCAGGTTAAAGATTCTCGGTCCTTTGGAGGCGCGGCTCATCGACGCCGACCTCATCCTGCTCGCCGGACTGGATGAAGGCGTGTGGCCGCCGCAGACCGACACCGGCGCCTTTCTCAATCGCTCGATGCGCGCGCAACTCGGCCTTATGGCGCCTGAGCGACGAATCGGCCAAAGCGCGCATGACTTCATCATGGCGTTGGGCGTGAAGCGCGTCGTGCTGAGCCGCGCCATCAAGCGCGATGGCGCGCCGACTGTTCCGTCGCGGTTCATCGCGCGTCTGTCGGCCCTCGCAGGCGACGCTTTCGCCGACTGCAAACAGCGCGGCGACGCCATGCTCGCCGTCGCCGCGGAGCTGGATCGGCCAAAGGAGACGAAATCAATCGAACGGCCGCAGCCGCGTCCGGCCCTTGCGCTGCGGCCGCAACGGCTGAGCGTCACCCGCATCGAACGTTTGCGGCGCGATCCTTACGCGATCTTCGCCGAATATGTTCTCAAACTCACGCCGCTGTCGCCGATCGGCGCGCAAGCCGGGCCGCGAGAAATCGGCATGGCGATCCACGAAGCGCTTGCCGCATTCGTCGGGCGCTATCCCCATGGCGCGCTCCCCCATGACGCGCGCGACGTTCTGCTCGATCTCGCGCGCGAGAAGCTCAACGGCTTCATGGCCGATTCCGCTTTCGTAAGCTTCCAATGGCCGCGTCTCGAAGCCGGACTCGATCATGCGCTGAGTTTCGAAGAGGAGCGACGCGCGCTCGATTGTAAGATCCATGTCGAAATACGCGGCGAGATGGCGCTGACGCTCGTCGACGGAACCACATTCCGCCTGACCGCAGTCGCCGATCGCATAGAGGTCGACGGAGAGGGCCACGCCTATGTCTTCGACTATAAGACCGGCGCGCCGCCGTCCAACAAGCAAGTGAAGGTCGGCTGGTCGCCGCAACTGACCCTGGAGGCGGCGATGATCGAAGCCGGCGCATTCGCGGAAGTTGGCGCGCGTAACGTCGCCGGCGCCGCCTATATCGGTCTGCGCAAGGGCGGCGCGACGCAGTGGCTCGAATGGACGGATGCGAGTTTCGCCGACATCGTCGCGACGCATCGCGCCGAGGCCGTGAAGCTTCTCTCGCAGTTTCGCGATGAGGCGACGCCCTATGCGTCGCGGCCGCATCCGGCGTTCCTCAGCGAGGTCGGCGATTACGATCATCTGGCGCGCGTGAAAGAATGGATGCGCGGCGGCGGAGAGCCGGCATGAGCGAGCGTCCCGTCGGCGGCCTGACGATCAAGCGTCAACAAACCGCCTCCGATCCGTCCGCATCCGCCTGGGTTTCGGCGCATGCCGGGTCCGGCAAGACGCATGTGCTCGCGCAGCGCGTTTTGCGGCTGCTGCTTGCCGGCGCGCGGCCCTCGCAGATTCTGTGTCTGACCTACACCAAGGCGGCCGCGGCGAATATGGGCGCGCGGGTCTTCGATCGGCTCGCGCATTGGGCGACGCTCGACGACGCTTCCCTCGCCACAGACATCGCCGAGATGGGCACAACGGTGGAGTCGGGCACCGATCTTGATTTCGCGCGAAGGCTGTTCGCGCGCGCCGTGGAGACGCCTGGCGGGCTCAAGATCCAGACGATTCACGCCTTCTGCGAGAAGCTGCTTCACATCTTCCCCTTCGAAGCCAATGTTCCGGCGTCCTTTCGCGTCGTCGACGATCTTGAGCGCGCGGAGTTGATGGACGCGGCGCGCCGGCGCGCGCTTGCCGTCGCGATGCAAGATGGCGGGCCGCTGCGAAAGGCGTTGGAGGCTGTCGCCCGCGATACATCCGCTCCCGGGTTCGACGCGCTTTGCGAGGAATTGCTGCAGCATCGCCAAAAGATCGCGCGCATGCGCGAGCAGGACGACTATGAAGCGAGAGTCTTCGCTGCGCTCGGCTTGCGCCCCGAGGAATCTCTGGCGCGGATCGAAGCGGCGATCATCCACGAGGGCGAACCGCCGGCGGCATGGCCGGCGCTCGCCAGATTGCTGCGCGGCGGTTCGACCAACGACGGCAAGCTCGCCAATTCGCTCGACGCCGCGATTGTGGTTGCGCCGCATCCCGACTGTATCGAGAGCTATCTCGCGGCCTTTTTCACCAAGGACGGCGAGCCGCGCGGCATCGGCAAGACAAGAATCGTCACGAGCGCTCTCGCCAAGCGCGAACCGCAGCTTCTCGCGCGGATGGAGGCCGAACGCGACAGACTCGGTCCGCTCGTCGAAAAACGCAAGGCGGCGGCCGCCGCCGAACGATCGCTGGCGCTCCATGCGCTCGGCGACGCTATCTTAAGCGAATATGAGCACGCCAAAAGGCGTCGGGGATTGCTGGACTATGATGATTTGATCGAAGGCGCGCGACGCCTGCTCTATCGTTCGAGTCCGTCTTGGGTGCTCTATAAGCTCGACGCGCAGATCGATCACGTTCTGCTCGACGAAGCGCAGGATACGAGTTCGCCGCAGTGGGACATTCTGGTCGCGATCGCCGACGAATTTTGCGCCGGCGCAGGGGCCCGCGAAGGGAGACGCGGACCGCCGCGCAGCTTTTTTGCGGTCGGCGACGAGAAACAGTCGATCTTTTCGTTCCAAGGCGCGGCGCCGGAAAGATTCGACGCGATGCGGCGCGAGTTCCGCCGAAGATTCAAAGTCGTCGAACGGCGCTTTGAAGAGGTGACGCTCACCCAGTCGTTTCGCTCGGCGCCCGGCGTGCTGCAGGCGGTCGACGACATTTTCGCGGTCGACGACAACCGTCGCGGCTTAAGTTTCGATCCGCAGGAGCCGGCGCCAAGACACGAAGCTTGGAAGTCCGACGTCGCCGCGCTCGTCGAAATCTGGGAGCCGATCGGCGCAACGACAGCGCCGGACTCGAGCGATTGGCGCCTGCCGCTCGATTATGCCGATGCGAACGACCCCAATGAGCGCCTGGCGCACAGGCTCGCGCGCAAGGTCAGGGCGCTGCTCGCGCCCGAAAGCGGCGAATGCGTCGAGGATCGCGGCGCTTTGCGCCCGATCGAGGCCGGCGACATATTGATTCTCGTGCGCAAGCGCGGCCCGCTCTTCGAGGCGATCATTCGCGCTTTGAAGAGCGAACGCGTCGCCGTGGCGGGCGCCGACCGGCTCAATCTTGCCGATCACATCGCCGTGCATGATCTTATCGCGCTCGGACGCGCGGCGCTGCTGCCGCAAGACGATCTGACATTGGCCAGCGTGTTGAAGTCGCCCTTCTTCGGCTTCGACGATGATGATCTCATCGCGCTCGCGCCGGGCCGGCGCGCTTCGCTGATCGAGGCGCTCGCGGAGTCTGAAGAACCGCGTTGCCGCGCCGCCGCCGAGCGGCTGCGGCGATTGCGGCGCGACGCCGCCGACCTCGCGCCCTTCGATTTCTACAGCGGCGTTCTCGGCCCTGACGGCGGACGCGCGCAGCTCGTCGCAAGACTTGGCGGCGAAGCCGAAGACGCCATCGACGAATTTTTGAAGCTCACCGCGAGCTTCGAACGCGAACAGCCGCCATCGCTGACGGCCTTCCTGGCGATGGCCGAGTCGCTCGATCTGTCGATCAAGCGCGATATGGAGTCGGCCGGCGGCGCGGTGCGGGTGATGACGGTTCATGCGGCGAAGGGGCTCGAGGCGAAGATCGTCTTTCTGCCCGACACTTGTGGCGCGGCCGCCGGCAAGCACGATCCAAAGCTCTATGTTTTCGGAGAGGCGGACGACGCGGTTCTTCTCTGGTCGCTCGCAAAGGACAGCGATCCCGTCGCTCTCAAAGAGGCGCGCGACGCGCATCAGAACAGCGAACGCGAGGAAAGCCGGCGACTGCTTTACGTCGCGCTGACGCGGGCCGAGGAGCGGCTCTATATTTGCGGCGCTCATGGTGCGAAGGGTCGCGCCGAGGGCTGCTGGCACGACGCCATTCGCCTGGCGCTCGAACCGGGCTGCGAGACTCTACCCGACCCGCTCGAACCCGCATCGACAATTCTGCGACGCGGCGCAGCCTTGCCGCGATTCGATCTGTCGAGAGAGGAGCAGACGTCCATCTCCATCGAGCTTCCCGCTTTCGCCACGACCAAGGCCAAACGCGAAGCGGCGCCGGCGCCGCCGCTGCGTCCGTCGAACGCGCTCGCCGGCGCCGACGTCGTCGAGTTTGGCGCTGATCGCGTGGTCGCCAGCAGAGGCGGGGCGGAGCGGTTGCTGCACGGACGCCTCGTCCATGCGCTGTTGCAGCATCTGCCGGGCTGCGCGCCCGACCGTCGGCAAGAGGCGGCGCGACGCTTTCTTCAAGCGCGCGGCGGATTTCTCGACGAAGACAAGCGGGAGTCCCTCGCGCAGTCGGCGCTTGCGGTCCTCGCCGACCCCCGCCTCGCGCCGCTGTTTGGACCAGAATCGAGCTCGGAGGTCGACGTCGTCGCGACGCTGGAGAATGGCGCGGTCGTCTCGGGCCGCATCGACCGGCTTGCCGAAACGGCGACCGAAGCGTTCATCGCCGAATTCAAGACGGGAAGGCCGCGCGGAAAAATTGAAGACGCGCATTTGCGTCAGCTCGCGCTCTATCGCGCCGCGGTCGCGCCGCTTTTTCCGGGCAAGCGGCTGCGCTGTTTCCTGATCTTTACGCAGAATGCGTCCGTCGTCGAAGCCGATGAAGCGGCGCTCGACGCCGCTTTCGCGCGCGCCCTCGCTGACGCTTGACGCTCCTTTACGTCGAGCGATCCGTCACCGCCGCCGCGCGCTCGGCCCAAAATTCCAGGGTCAAGGCCGTGAGCGTCATGGCGATGGGGCCGAGCACGATGCCGGAGGCGCCAAAAAGATACAGACCCCCGAGCAGCGCGATGAAAGTCGGGACCGTGTGCAGGCGCACGCTTTCGCCGATGAGCAAGGGGCGCACCAGATTGTCGGCGCTTGCGATAACCACGCCGCCCCAGACCGCGAGCGTGGCGGCGTCGGTCCAGCGTCCCTCGATCGCGAGAAAGATGGTCGCCGGAATCCAGACGACGAATGTTCCGAGCACCGGAACAATCGACAACAGGCCCATGATCAACGACCAGAAGGCGGGCGCCGGAAAGCCGAGCCACCAGAACATGAAACCGCCGAGCGCGCCCTGCAGCGCGGCGACGACGAGCGTGCCGTAAATGATGGCGTAGATCGTGTCTTTTGCGCGCTGGACAAGCCGGTTCGTCTCGGCGTCCGAGAACGGCGACAGGCGCGTCAGCAGCTGCAACCCCGCGGCGCGGTCGCGAAGGAAGAAGAACAGCAGATAGAAGGCGAGCGCGACGGTCAGAACCTGGCCCGTCGACTGGCGGACGACCGTCGCGCCGGCATTGGCGATGGTTGCGGAGAGTCTTTGCAGAATGGCGGGCAGATCGATCTGAGCGCCGACCAATTCATAGAGTCTCTGCAGCCAGGGATGCTCGGCAAGGAATTTTGGCCATTCGGCCTTGGCGATTTCTCCCTGAATATAGTACGCGCCGACGATCGCCTCTTCGATGAGCCGTTGCGACACGAGCAGAAGCGGCGCGACGACGATCAAGGCGACGATCAGGACGGACAGCGCCGCTGCGATCGAAGGATGAAGCCAGCGTTCGATGAAGCCGTGCGCTTGTGAAAAGACCACCGCCAAGACGAGCGCCCATGTCAAGGCGGAGAGAAAGGGCGCCGCGATCCAAAGTGTGAGCGCGATGAAGACGAGGGTGACGGCGAGCCGCGCCAGAAAGGATATGTCGACGTCAAGCCGCGCCCGCGGCGGGCCGTCGGCCCTGGCGTCCGTTTCCTGCGACATCGCAAGCTCCTTCGCTCCACAGCGCGACAATAGTCGGAGCGCACGCGCCAATTGGCAAGCGCGGGAACAGGCGCCATCGGCGACCGCGCCTTATGATGCAGAGGAGGATGTCAGTTTCGCGATGGCGATCGTTGCCGAAATGGCGATGCAAGGGAGACGGGCGAACATGGCGCTAACCTCGACGGCTCCGATTGCCGCAACGGCGCTTACGCCTGCAATGCCGAGACGTAATAGCTGCTTCATGCGCTATCCTCCAAATTGGGAGAATGATGCGCCGGGCGCGCGCGTAGGGAGATGCGCCAGATCATGGAACGCGGGGCGGCTTCGTCGGGAAGCCGCCCCGTCGCGTTGTTTCTCTTATCCCTCGCCTGCCGCGGTGGCTTCGCGTTCGGCCTTTTCCTTGGCCTCGAGGTCTTCGCCGGTCTCCTGATCGACGACGCGCATCGAGAGCCGCACCTTGCCGCGGTCGTCGAAGCCGAGAAGTTTGACCTTCACGCGATCGCCTTCCTTGACGACGTCCGTGGTCTTGTTCACGCGCTGCTTGGAAAGCTGCGAGATGTGAACCAGGCCGTCCTTGGCGCCGAAGAAGTTGACGAAGGCGCCGAAGTCGGCGGTCTTCACCACCGTGCCTTCGTAGATCATGCCGACTTCGGGATCGGAGGCGATCGACTTGATCCAGTTGATCGCGGCCTTGATCGAATTGGCGTCAGAGGACGCGACCTTCACCGTGCCGTCGTCCTCGATGTTGATCTTGGCGCCGGTCTTCTCGACGATCTCGCGGATGACCTTGCCGCCCGTGCCGATCACGTCGCGGATCTTGTCGGTGGGGATCTTCATCGTCTCGATGCGCGGCGCGAATTCGCCAAGCTCCGCGCGCGAAGCCGTGATCGCCTTGGCCATCTCGCCGAGGATGTGCAAGCGGCCGTCGCGCGCCTGGGCGAGCGCGACGCGCATGATCTCTTCGGTGATCCCGGCGATCTTAATGTCCATCTGCAGCGAGGTGACGCCATTCGACGTGCCCGCGACCTTGAAGTCCATGTCGCCGAGGTGATCCTCGTCGCCCAAAATGTCGGAGAGCACCGCAAAGCGCTCGCCTTCAAGGATCAGACCCATGGCGATGCCCGCGGTCGGCGCTTTCAACGGCACGCCGGCATCCATCAGCGCGAGCGACGTGCCGCAGACGGTGGCCATGGACGACGAGCCGTTCGACTCGGTGATCTCGGAGACGACGCGCAGCGTGTAAGGGAACTCGGCGGCGGCCGGCAGCATCGGACGGATGGCGCGCCAGGCAAGCTTGCCGTGGCCGATTTCGCGACGGCCGGGCGAACCCATGCGGCCGGTCTCGCCGACGCTATAGGGCGGGAAATTGTAATGGAGCAGGAAGCGCTCCTTGTAAGTGCCCTCGAGCGAATCGACATATTGCTCGTCCTCGCCCGTGCCCAGGGTGGCGACGACCAGCGCCTGCGTTTCGCCGCGGGTAAACAGCGCCGAGCCATGCGTGCGCGGCAGCACGCCGACTTCGGAGATGATCGGGCGCACGGTCTTCACGTCACGGCCGTCGATGCGCACGCCGGTGTCGAGAATGTTCCAGCGCACGACCTTGGCCTGCAGCGCCTTGAAAACCTCGCCGACCTGCTCCTTGGTGAATTTCGCCTCGCCGCCTTCCGGAAAGAGCGCGGCCATGACCTTCGCCTTTGCCGCGTCGACGGCGGCGTAGCGCTCCTGCTTCACGGTGTGCTTATAGGCTTCGCGCAGTTCAGCTTCGGCGATCCGGGCGACGTCGTTCGCGACTTCCGTCGTGTCGGCGACGATGAGGTCGCGCGGGTCTTTGGCGGCGCGCTCGGCAAGGCGGATGATCGCGTCGATCACGGACTGAAAGCCGCGATGGCCGGTCATCACCGCTTCGAGCATCGTCTCTTCGGAGAGCTCCTTGGCTTCCGATTCGACCATCAGCACGGCGTCCTGGGTGCCGGCGACGAAGAGGTCGAGCGTCGAGGTCTTCATCTCCTCGATCGTCGGATTGAGCTTCAACTGGCCGTTGATATAGCCGACGCGCGCGCCGCCGACGGGTCCCATGAAGGGGACGCCCGAGAGCGTCAGCGCCGCTGACGCCGCGACCATGGCCAGAATGTCGGGGTCGCTTTCGAGATCATGCGACAGCACCGTTACGATCACCTGGGTGTCGTTTCGGTAACCGTCGGGGAAAAGCGGGCGGATCGGGCGGTCGATGAGGCGGGAGATCAGCGTCTCGCGCTCGGAGGGACGGCCCTCGCGCTTGAAATAGCCGCCGGGAATGCGGCCAGCGGCGAAGGCTTTCTCCTGATAGTTGACGGTGAGCGGGAAAAAGTCCTGGCCGGGCTTGGGCGCCTTGGCGGAAACGACGGTCGCGAGCACGGTCGTCTCGCCATAGCTCGCCATCACCGAGCCGTCGGCCTGGCGGGCGACCTTGCCGGTCTCGAGCACGAGCTTGCGCCCGGCCCAATCGATTTCTTCGCGGTGAATCTGGAACATGCTGGTCTTTCTCTGAATGAACCTGCGGTTCGTCATGAGCAAGACGGCGGGAAGCTGCGGCAGCGATGTTCTTTAAAGCGTCGACGCAGCGTCCGGCGATCCTGCCATGACTTTACGCTTTGGTCGTGGCGAGCGTCCCTTCGACGCTCTCGTAAAGGGCGAAGCGGCGCATCGGCGCGCCGCTTTCGCTTATGCTTGCGGTTAGCGGCGGATGCCGAGCCGCTCGATCAGGCTCTTGTAACGCGGCTCGTCGCGCACCTTGACATAGTCGAGGAGCTGGCGGCGCTGGGAGACGAGCTTCAAGAGGCCGCGGCGCGAATGATTGTCCTTCGCATGGGTCTTGAAGTGTTCGGTCAGATTGACGATCCGTTCGGTGAGGATCGCGACCTGCACTTCGGGCGAGCCGGTGTCGTTCGCCTTGGTGGAATATTCCTTGATGAGCGCCTGCTTGCGCTCCGCCGTGATCGACATCGGATGTCCTTGTGTTGAAGGTGATCCGCGCTCCGCGGCCAGGGCCGGGATGTCGTCCAGCAGGGTCGCGCGAAAACGGAGCCGCCCCGGCGAGCCGGGGCGTGCGATGGCCTTATAGCAGGTTTTGCGGCGAAGGGTAGGGGTGCGATCGCCCGCCAAGCGCAAGCGGCGGAGTCACAAGCGAAATCCTATGCGCCCTTATCCGGTTGGAGCATCTGGGCGTCGCCGCGCAGCATGCGGGTGACAAAGGCGCGCGCCGCCGGCTTCTCGCTTTCTGAACTCAGTCCCGACAGCAGTCCGAGCGCGAAGCCGAGCGTTGCGCCGATAAGCGCGCACAGCGCATAGATTTCGATCCGGTTGGGCGTTTCCGCCGCCGCCAAGGCGCCGAACAGGCCGAAGGCCCCGCCGCAGAGCGCAAAGAGCGCTTCGCGATCGCCCGCCCGGGGCCAGAAGGCGAGCGCAAGAGAGGGCGCGAGGCAGGCGGCCGACACGGCGAGCGCCGCGGCGACCAGCGCGCCGGGCGTAAAGACGCCGGCGACGGCGGCGACATAGGCGAGCGTCGCGACGATCACCAGCGTGATGCGATTGACGGCGAGACGCCGGCTCGTCAGGTCGATCTCGCCGCGCAGGCGATAAAGCGCGTCATGGCCGAAGGCCGTCGCGCAGGCCTGCAGGCTCGCCGTGGCGAGCGCCAGCCCAAGCGCCACAAGCGCCGAGGCGAGAAGCCCGGAAGACGCCGCGCCCAGCTCCGCCGCCTGGGGCAGGAAGCCGAGCAGAAAGTCCCCGTCGATCGGGCGGATGTCCGATGCGGCGAGCGGCGCCCCTGGGGCGTATCCCTTCGCCGCGCAGGCGCGCTGCGCCTCGGAGGGGCCGCGGACGGAATAGCCGCAAATGCTGATCAGGCCGCGCTCGCTCGCCTGATAGACCATCTGTGGCAGACGTTCTGACGGCCGTCCCGCCGTCGCGCGGGCGAGCGAGAGCGCCGAAGCGCCGATCGCCGCCGCCGCCAGCAGCGCGATGACGACGCCCCATAACAGGGCGGCCAACCCGGCGCGTCGCGCGCCGCGCTTGTCGGCCGTCGTCACCGAAGCCGCGAGCACGGGGGCAAGCGTCGCCAGCCCCAGCGCCGTCGCCAGGGTGGTGGCGAGTTCAACGGGAACGCCCAATTGCGCCGGCGTGACCCCCCAGTCAGCGAGCAGGTTTGCCGCCTCCGTCCAGCCGGCGCCGCCGAAGACCAGGCCCGCCGGGAGAGCGTCACGGACGCTGAGCGCCGCGATCGGCCAGCCGAAGGCCAGCGTCGCTACGCCGGCGGCGGCCGCGGCCGCCCACATGACCCCGGACAAACCGCCCGGACCGGCGATGATGAGGCTCGTCGCGGCGATGAGAAACGCCGCAAAACCCCGATTGGCCCCGGTAAGGTCGACGAGCGCATTGACCGCGATCAGGCCGCCGGCGGCGGCGAGCAGCGTCGAGGACAAGGCCACCGCGCCGATGAAGCCGACCCGCGTCGCCGCGCTCTGGAATCGCGCGCAGAGAAGCTCGGAAATCGAGAAAACCCCGGTTTTGCGCAACAGCGGCCCCAAATAAAGTCCCGCCAGGGCGAGGCCGACGAAGACGCCGGCGATCGCGCCCGTCGACCAGCTGCGTCCGGCGAGACGCGCGCCGAAGGGCAGCATCAGGGCGACCACGATCGCGGCGTTGGCGAAACCCGCATAGGCGGCGGGCAGCGCGCGCCCCGCGGTGTAATAGACCGACACGCGCATCGAATGCAGGAGGAAGCCGAGCGTGGCGAGACCGAGGATGGTGAAATAGGGCGGCGCGCCGCCGACAAAGCGCTCCGGCGCGCCCACGCGATCGAGCAGCGCCGCAAAGGCGTAAGCCAAAAGGAAGCTCGCGGCCGTGAAGGCGATTTTGGCGTCGAGATTGGCTCGATCGAGCAACGCCTGCTCGCTGGACCGATCGCTCATTCATAGCCTCGCTCAAATCAAAAGCGGGCAAACTCTAAACGAGGAGGTTTCGCGGGCCAAGATGGCGCACGCTTTATGCGGAATCGGCCAAACGCCGATGACGCGATTCAATCTCAAGAGTTTGGGGCGCGCTCTACGCCAAAAAGCCCGGATTCCACTTTTTCGCGAGCCGCGCTCTATGCGATCGAAC
>JACOWC010000046.1 GCA_016177005.1 Methylocystis sp. | reverse complement strand
CGCCGTTTCATCGATCATGCCGCCGTGATAAATCAACCCATGGCTGCAAGGAATCCCCACGCCAAACCGATTCAATTATTTTGCGGCATCGCCTTAGCGTCCCCTCTCCCGTACGAAGTCGGCTGTTGCCGACTTCGGGGTCGATGCGCAATCCGGGAACACCCGGTTTGCGAAGCGGGGGAGGGACAGGGAGGGGGCGCGTCGGCCAGCAGCTTGCTCAAGAAGAATCGCGCGTGGTCAGGCGGAAAATCGGCGATCTCCCCTGCGCGAGGCGCCGTAGCTACGCTCTCCCGTAGGCCGCAACGGGAGAAGGCCGAACGCCATCAGGACTGTCTGACATGTTTGCTTCCCCGTCGCTTGGCAAAAGCTAAAGGAGCCACTCCGGCGGCACATTGAGCGCGCGCGCAATTTTCTCGCGCGCCTCGCGTGAACCCTGACTGCGTCCGCGTTCGATATCGCTAAGATAGCCTTGCGCCAGTTCCGCCTTTGCGGCGAGTTCCCGCTGCTTGACGCCACGCCACTTGCGCAGCGCCTGAACCAGCGTGGCGCCGCGCAGCATTGCCTGGCTGACCTCGGCCGGAAGGACGGCGTCGCGGTCCGAGCGGAGTCCCGCCATCCGCTGGTCGAAAACGGCAATATCGACGGCGTCTTCATCATCAGCGCCGATTGACTGCGCGCCCGCGACGAGCGCGTCGTAATCGGCTCGGGACAGAACGACGAGTTCTTCGCCGCCTGGCGTGCGAATGATCTGAACATTGCCCATCTCATTTCCTCGCATAGGTCGCCGTTTGTCGACGCCCGATATAGACGGCCAAAATCGTCGTCATGTCCTGCGTGAACAGCACCCGATAGGCGCCGACACGCAACCGATAGCCATCGCGCCCAGTCAAGCGCTTAAACTCGCCTTGACCATCGACGGCGAAGCGCGCAAGCGCCTCGACCACTTGCTCGCGGGCCGGCGCAGGCAAAGCGTCGAGGTCTTTCGCAGCGGCCGCAGTCAGAACGATCGTCTTCACATCCGAACGATAATATCGCGATATATCGCACGCCGCAATCGGCATCAGAATAGTCGCCGCGCGCTGAACGACGCGACTTCATCTCAAATTCCCTTACGTTGACAAGGTTTCCGGCGGCTCCTATCTCTCCGGCGGAAACGCCGCGTCGGTCTCGGCGCCCGCCGCCATTGGGGCGATGTCGCAGGCGTATGTTATTCATGCCTTAAGCGACGCTACGCCGGCCGCCGTTAATCGGCGCGTCGAGAAGGCGGCAGACGCTGCGCGGGAGAAAGGTTCGCAAGAATGATCGGCGCACTCGCCAAGAAGATTTTCGGCTCGGCCAACGATCGCCGTCTCAAGACCTATGCGCCGAAGGTCAATGCGATCAACGCCCTTGAGCCGCAAGTCGAGGCGCTCTCAGACGACGAGCTGAAGGACCGCACCCGCCAGTTCCGCGAAGAGCTCGCCGCCGGCAAGACTCTCGACGATCTGCTCGTCCCCGCTTTCGCCACGGTGCGCGAGGCCGCCAAGCGCACCCTCGGCCAGCGCCACTTCGACGTCCAGCTCGTCGGCGGCATGGTGCTGCATGAAGGCGCGATCGCGGAGATGCGCACCGGCGAAGGCAAGACTCTCGTCGCAACGCTTGCCGTCTATCTCAACGCGCTCGCCGGCAAGGGCGTCCATGTCGTCACGGTGAACGACTATCTGGCTAAACGCGACGCCGAGTGGATGGGCCAGATTTACAAATTCCTCGGTATGACCGTCGGCGTCGTGGTGCACGATCTGGCGGACGACGAGCGCGCGGCCGCCTACGCCTGCGACATCACCTACGGCACCAACAACGAATACGGCTTCGACTATCTGCGCGACAATATGAAATATGAATTCTCGCAGATGGTTCAGCGCGGACATAATTATGCGATCGTCGACGAAGTGGATTCGATCCTAATCGACGAAGCGCGCACGCCGCTGATCATTTCAGGCGCGATCGACGATAAATCTGATCTTTACAATACGATCGACAGACTGATCCCCAAACTCAACGCCGACGACTTCGAACTCGACGAGAAGCAGCGCTCGGTTCATCTGACCGACGCCGGCAACGAGCATATGGAAGAACTGCTGACCGAGGTCGGCGCGCTGACGGAAGGCGCGCTTTATGAGGCGCACAACGTCACGCTGGTTCACCACGTGAATCAAGCCTTGCGCGCGCACAAGCTCTTCCAGAAGGACAAGGATTACATCGTCCGCAAGGGCGAGGTGGTCATCATCGACGAATTCACCGGCCGTATGATGCCGGGCCGCCGCTATTCGGAAGGCCTGCATCAGGCGCTCGAGGCGAAGGAGCGCGTTCAGGTTCAGCCTGAAAACGTCACCCTCGCGTCAATCACCTTCCAGAATTATTTCCGCCTTTACGACAAGCTCGCCGGCATGACCGGCACGGCGGCCACGGAGGCGAATGAATTCGCCGAAATCTACAGATTGGACGTCGTTGAAATTCCGACGAACCGCCCGGTCTGCCGCCTCGATCAGGACGACGAGGTCTATCGCACCTCGAAAGAAAAGCTCAACGCCATCGCCGCCGAGATCAAGGACGCGAGCGAGCGGATGCAGCCGCTTCTCGTCGGCACCACGTCGATCGAAAAATCGGAGCAGTTGGCCGAGTTCCTGCTATCGCAGGGATACAAGATGATCGACTTCGCCGATCCCGCGCAGGCGCTGGGCAAGCTTTACGAGGCGGCGCGCTCGGGAAAAACTTCGAAGCTCTTCGCGGTGCTCAACGCCCGTTTCCATGAACAGGAAGCCTATATCGTCGCGGAAGCCGGCGTGCCGGGCGCCATCACCATCGCCACCAACATGGCGGGCCGCGGCACCGACATTCAGCTTGGCGGCAACGTCGAGATGCGCGTCGCGCAGGAATGCGCCGGCCGGGAAGGCGATGCGCGCGCCAAGAGGGAGGCGGAAATTCGCGAGGAGGTCGCCGCCTTCAAGGAGAAGGCCATCGCCGCCGGCGGCCTCTATATCATCGGCACGGAGCGCCACGAGAGTCGGCGCATCGACAATCAGCTGCGCGGCCGCTCCGGACGCCAGGGCGACCCCGGCCGCTCAAAATTCTTCCTGTCGCTGCAGGATGACCTCATGCGCATTTTCGGGTCAGAGCGCATGGATTCGATGCTGGTGAAGCTCGGCCTGCAGGAGGGCGAAGCCATCGTCCATCCGTGGATCAACAAGGCGATCGAGAAGGCGCAGCA
>JACOWC010000045.1 GCA_016177005.1 Methylocystis sp. | reverse complement strand
GACGACCGGCGCGCCGGAAGCCTTGCCCGGCGGCGTGCTGGCGCGGGCGGCAGGCTCATCTGTCATTCCCGGCAGGCCGCAGGCCTGACCGGGAATCCAGAACCAATGCAGGAAGGTTGATTTTGCTCTGGATTCCCGATCGCGCTTCGCGCGTCGGGAATGACAATGAAGCCTCAATCCCCGCGCGCGGGAATGGGAATCCTCGGCGGATTGCCAAGACGCCTGTCGAGATAAGAGTCGACCTGCGCGATCAGCGGCGCGACCCTGTCCTCGAAGAAATGGTTCGCGCCTTCCACCACCGCATGTTCGATAACGATGCCCACGATGCCCTTTTGCGTCTTGAGCTTCTCGATCAGCCCCGTCACTTCCTTGAGCGGCGCGACGCGATCCTGATCCCCGTGGACGAAAAGGCCCGAAGACGGGCAGGGAGCGAGGAAGGAGAAGTCGAAACGGTTGGCCGGCGGCGCGATCGAGATGAAGCCCTCGATCTCCGGCCGGCGCATGAGCAGCTGCATGCCGATCCAGGAGCCGAAGGAGACGCCGGCGATCCAACAGGCGCGCGCTTCCGGATTGACCGCCTGCGCCCAGTCGAGCGCGGCCGCCGCGTCGGAAAGTTCGCCGGAGCCGTGATCGAAGGCGCCCTGCGAACGGCCGACGCCACGGAAATTGAAGCGCAGCACCGAAAAGCCGCGCTCCGCGAAGGCGTAGTAAAGATGATAGACAATCTGATTGTTCATCGTGCCGCCGAACTGGGGGTGCGGATGCAGCACGATCGCGATCGGCGCGCCGCGCGTGGCGGACTGATGGAAGCGGCCCTCGAGCCTGCCGGCCGGACCGGTGAAGATAACCTCGGGCATTCAGCATCCCTTGCAAAACTGGCAGGCGCGCCTTCTACCACGCGGGCCACAGTGAAATGCAAGGAAATTCGGCGGGGAGGAGCGCCTCATGCCGCGCACGCGACTTGCAGCCTTCGTCGCGCGCTGGCGCAGGCACAAGAAACGCGCCGTCGCCGCCGCGCTCTGCTAGAATGGCCAGCGATTGATCACGACCATGCCTGTGCGCGTCTACCTCGACCATAACGCAACGTCGCCGCTGCGCCCCGTGGCGCGGGCGGCGATGCTCGACGCGTTCGAGACGCTCGGCAACCCGTCATCGGTCCATGCCGAGGGTCGGGCGGCGAAGGCGTTGCTCGAAGACGCGCGGGCCGCGGTCGCCCGGGCGATCGGCGCGGCGCGACGCAGCGTCGTCTTCACCAGCGGCGCGACCGAGGCGGCGAGCCTGGCGCTATCGCCGGCGCTCCATCGAGACGGCGACCAAGCGCCGATCGAGGGGTTGCTGATCGGCGCGGGGGAGCATCTCTGCGTCCTGCAGGGCCACCGCTTTCCGCTCGATACTGTGGAAACCGTTCCGCTAACCCGTGAAGGCGTGCTCTCGCTTGACGCGCTGGAGGCGGCGCTGGCGCGGCGTTCGGGACAGCGCGTGATGCTGGCGCTGCAGGCCGTCAACAATGAGACCGGCGTCATTCAGCCGGTCGCCGAGGCGGCGGCGCTGGTCCATGCCGCCAACGGTGTCGTCGTCTGCGACGCCGTGCAGGCCGTCGGCCGGCGTGAGACGACATTCGCGACGACTGGCGCTGACATATTGTTCTTTTCCTCACATAAGCTCGGCGGGCCAATGGGCATCGGCGCTCTCGCCTTTCGCGACGAAAGCCTCCATCCGGGGGCCCCGATGTTGCGCGGCGGCGGCCAGGAGTTCGGACGTCGGGCGGGAACGGAGAACGTCTCCGGAATCGTCGGATTTGCGGCGGCGCTGACCGCGGCGACCGCCGACCTGGCGAGGGAGGGGTCGCGGCTCGCCGATTTGCGCGACGCGCTGGAGCGGCAAGTCTTGAAAGTCGCGCCAGACGCCCGAATCTACGGTGCAAGGGCGCCGCGCGCGCCAAACGCCAGCGCCTTCGCAATTCCCGGCCTCGCTCCCCGCACCATGCTGATGGCGCTCGACCTCGAAAATGTCGCGCTTTCAGCAGGGTCGGCCTGTTCGTCAGGCAAAATGACGGAGTCTCACGTGCTTGCGGCGATGGGAGCGGTCGAGAAGGAGGCGCTCAGGGCCAGTTTCGGTTGGTCTTCGACGCGCGAGGATGTAGAAGTGTTTGGAAAGGTTCTTGCACGTGTCGTGGATCGCATGAGGTCTCGACATTCCGCCGCCTAGTCGACGCCTAAGAGAGGCTGGGCGACGGCGGAACGATCGGCCGGCGGGCCTTGAACCCGTCGTGACGAGGAGAAATAAAAATGGCGGCCCGTCAGGAGACCGTTGCGCGCGTCGAATCGATCGACGTAGACGCCTATAAGTACGGGTTTTCGACCGATATCGAATCGGAAAAGGCCCCCAAGGGCCTGAATGAAGATATCGTTCGTTTCATCTCGGCCAAAAAGAGCGAGCCGCAGTGGCTCACCGACTGGCGTCTCGAGGCCTACCGGCGCTGGCTGACGATGACTGAGCCGCGCTGGGCGCGCGTTCACTATCCGCGCATCGACTTCCAGGACCTTTACTATTACGCGGCGCCGAAATCGACGCCGGGGCCCAAGTCCCTCGACGACGTCGATCCAGAGCTGCTGCGGACATATGAAAAGCTCGGCATTCCGCTGCGCGAGCAGGAGATTCTCGCTGGCGTCGAGACCCGCCGCGTCGCGGTCGACGCCGTTTTCGACAGCGTGTCCGTGGCGACGACCTTCAAGGACGAACTGGCGAAAGCGGGCGTGATCTTCTGCCCGATTTCGGAGGCGGTGCAGACGCGCCCGGATTTGGTGCGCAAATATCTCGGCTCGGTCGTGCCGGCGACCGACAATTTCTACGCGACGCTGAACAGCGCGGTCTTCTCCGACGGCTCATTCGTCTATGTGCCGAAGGGCGTGCGCTGCCCGATGGAGCTTTCGACCTACTTTCGCATCAATGAGCAGAAGACGGGGCAGTTCGAGCGCACGCTGATCATCGCCGACGAAGGCGCCTATGTGAGCTACCTCGAAGGCTGCACCGCGCCAAGGCGCGACGAAAATCAATTGCACGCGGCGGTGGTCGAACTCGTCGCGCTCGATGACGCCGAAATCAAATATTCGACGGTGCAGAACTGGTATCCCGGCGACAGCGAGGGCAAGGGCGGCATTTACAATTTCGTCACCAAACGCGGCGATTGCCGCGGTCGCAATTCGCACATCTCCTGGACACAGGTCGAGACGGGCTCGGCGATCACCTGGAAATATCCGTCATGCATCCTGCGCGGCGAGGGCTCGCAGGGCGAGTTCTATTCGATCGCGGTGTCTAACGGCTATCAGCAGGTCGACAGCGGCACGAAGATGCTGCATCTCGGCAAGAACACCAAGAGCCGCATCATCTCCAAAGGCATTTCGGCGGGTCGGTCGCAAAACACGTATCGAGGCCAGGTTTCCGCCCATCGCAAGGCCGAGGGCGCGCGCAATTTCACGCAGTGCGACAGTCTGCTGATCGGCCATGAGTGCGGGGCGCATACGGTTCCCTATATCGAATCGAGGAACCCGAGCGCGCAGTTCGAGCATGAGGCGACGACC
>JACOWC010000087.1 GCA_016177005.1 Methylocystis sp. | reverse complement strand
ACCGATCATACTATTTCCTGAATGGCTTTTATTTGAAACGTCGCAATCGTTTAAGCGAAGCAGTCGGAAGCTTCCTGGAAGCAAAGAAGGCAAAAAAATATAAAGGCTCCGTTGTCGGAGAGCTTGCAGATTGTTACAAGCTATTAGGGAAGTGGAGCGAACTCCGAGAATTGATAAAGGAACAAGAATCTTATCTCGATAAAAATCCAAACTTGTTGGATATCTATGCGGGCATGCTAATTGCCGAAAGGAAGTGGCTTGAGGCAGAGAAAATTATCCGCCGTCTTGAATCTCTGCCCAGAAATGATGGTCGCGCCGAGTGTCGCAGGGCAAGCATGCTGATGCAAAAAGAAGGTGATTTCAAAAGCGCAGCGGATTCATTGACAAGGATACTAACAACAGTTTCACGTGGTCGTGATAATGTGAGGAGATTGAGAGCCTTAGCGGCAACGTATTCTGGAGATCTTAAAACGGCACGATCTGATGTCGACTATTTGAGATCACGGTCGGACGGTCCTTATTCCGTTAGGAGGATAGAAACAGCAATTTTGCTTAAGGAGCAGCGTTTTGACGAAGCGCTTGAGCATTGGTCGCGTTTTTCAAATCCTAATGCAGCTGACTATCTCCTCAAGGCCCGGCTCCTTGAAGCAAAAGGTAACAACGCTCTTATACCGATCTCTGAGAGGGAACGTCTAAAAGAGGAGGCCGTGATGCTGCGCGCGCGCTACGGCATTGTAGATGAATTCGGCGATCAGCAAATTCCTTACGAAAGGCTTAAGGCTGCGTTTGACGAGCAATGAGTTTATCGATGGCTATTCGCTAAAGGTCCGATCTTGGCGCTTTGCGGACTTCAAATCAATCCATTTCGCACGCCCAATTCCATCTTGCTCTTGACTCTTTTCCCGCCTAGCGTTTGCGCACGAGTGCCGGTCGATTCGTCGAGTCAGCTGTCGCGGACGCTGTCTAAAGTTCGCGCTTTCGAGGGATCGGAACATGGATCGGGATACGCTCGGCGACATTGCGGAGTCCGCCCCCTTGGCCGCGCTTGCGGGCGACGGCGTCGACGATCGCTGCGCCTCCGCTTCCGCCGCCGGCAAAAATTCAGTCAGCGTTCCGGCGCAGCTCGTCGCGCAGGGCAGGCATCGCTTCTACGCGCTGGTGCTGCCGAGCGGCCTGCTCGCCGAGACCTGCACGGTCGAGCCGCGGGTCGAAAATCCGATCGAGGGCTTTCAGCGCCTGCTCGACGAAAAGCGCGCGAAGTCCATCGCCAAATATATCGACGCGGGATTCGGCACGGTTCCCGGCGCCGTGGTTTTGTCGGCGCAGTCGCGCGCCCATATGCATTACGACAGCGTCGCGGGAACGCTCGCCTTCCGCCAGGACCCCCGCGCCTTTCTCATCATCGACGGGCAGCATCGCGTCTTCGGCTTCAAGCTGGCGAAACACGCCGTCGACGTTCCCGTGGTGATCTACAACAAGCTCAAGCGCTCGGAAGAATGCCGGCTGTTCATGGACATCAACACCAAGCAGCGGCCGGTGCCCAACGAACTCCTGCTCGACATCCGCCGCCTTTCGGAAGTCGAAACCCAGGCCGACGCGCTGCTGCACGACGTCTTCGATCTCTTCCACAACCGCAGCGACAGCGCCTTGAAGGGCCTGCTCAGCGCCGCAGAGCGGCGCAAGGGCTCAATTTCGCGCGTCACCTTCAACGCCGCGCTGCGCTCGATCAAGGGCGCCTTCGACGACGCCCGCGCCGAGGAAGTTTACGCCGTGCTCAACGCCTATCTGCGCGCCTGCCGGCATGGTCTCGGCCTGCACAACGCCGATGAGCAGATCGCGCATCCCGCTTTGTTCAAGGCGCTGGCGCTGCTCTTCGCCAATGTCGCCGAGCGCGTCGCCGACCGCCATGGCGGAAAATATACGGTGGCGAATTTCGAGGACGTGCTCATTCCCTTCTTCAAGCGATTGAAGAAATCGGATCTGCCGCGCGCCGGCATGAGCCATGTCGCGCTGCATGAACATTACAGCAAGGCGCTAAGCGCCGGCTTCCTGATCAAACAATGGCTCTTCTCGTGAGGCGAAGGGATCGACGTTGATGTCCATGTCAGGAGCGCTGCGCAGGGTGAGCCCGTGCTCGGTCTTTTCCCAATGGAAGGGACGCCGCCAGAGTTCATAGACCGCGCGCCAGGCGGCGATGCTCAGCATCGCCAGCCATAGCGGCAGATAGATCAGCGCGCGGCGAAACCGCGTCAGTTTCCGCCGGCGCATGCCGATGGCGAGCGGACAGACGAGAGCCGCCGCGCCGGCGATCGCGAGAAAGCACCATAGCGTGCTCAGGGCGATTTCGAGCGGCGAAGCCGGCGCCAGCAGCGCGCCGAAGACCGCGTCATAGACCATTCGCGCCGCCAGGAACGGGCCGAGCAAAGGCCCCAACAGTCCGCCAGCGAACATCGCCAGCGTCGCCATGGCGCGACGCGCGCCAAGATCGACGAACAGCCGCAGCGGCCGGCGGCAATGCACGACGAAGGTCTGCATCCAGCCCTTGAACCAGCGGGTGCGTTGTTTCACCAGCGCCGTGAACGACGCCGGCGCCTCTTCAAATGTTTGCGAGGCGAGCGTCTGCACCTCAAAGCCCGCGCGCGCCAGCCTCAGGCCGAGATCGGCGTCTTCGGTGACGTTGAAGGCGTCCCAGAAGCCGATCGCGCGGAGCGTCTCGATGCGGAAATGATTTGACGTGCCGCCCAGAAAAAGCGGCATGCCCATCAGGGCGAGGCCCCTGTTGTAAACATCGAAGAGCGCGGCGTATTCGAGGGCGAACAGCGCCGTCATCCAATTCAGCTCGCCATTGTCGATGGATAGGCTCGCCTGCAGACAGGCGACATTCGGCGGTGCGGCGGCGAAGCGCGTCGCGGCGCGGCGCAGTTGCCGCGGTTCGGGCAGATCTTCCGCGTCAAACACGGCGACGAGCGATCCGCGGGCAAACGGCATGGCGACATTGAGGGCGCGCGGCTTGGTGCGCGGAACGCCCTCGGGCGCGACCACGATCTCGTGCGGCGCACGGGGCGGGTGCGCCCGCAACGCCGCCGCCGTCGCTTCATCATCGGCTTCGATCACGAATTTTACGTCGAGTTTCGCGCGCGGATAGTCCAGCCGGTCGATCGCGCGGGTGAGTTGACGCACGACGGCGGCTTCCTGATAGAGCGCAAGCACGATGGTGTAGACCGGCAGTCGCGCATCGCCCGCGAGCGGCTCGGCCTCGGCGCAGTCCTGAAAGCTCGCCGCGCAGGCGAAAAGTCTCAAGAACACGCCGCATAAGAACGTGCCCGCAAGCAGCAAGGCCGACGCAAGGCGCAGAACGAAAAAGGGAACGTAGAGGCTCGCCGCGAGCGCGATCAGCGTCACGAGCAGCAGTCCCACCTGTTTGCGCTGAAGGCCGCCGCGCGCGCATAATTCGCTGTCGACGCGTTCGACGAGAAGGGCGGCATTGCGGGCGGCGTCGGCGGGATCGGCGCGGCGCGCCGCCTCGAGAAACCGCGTTCGGGTGGTGATGGCGAAAAGCGGCCGCCCTCTTGCCGCGCGCCGCACGCTCATTAAGCGAAAGACGCCGCTGCCGCTGGGCGCGAACAACCAAAGAAAGCCGCTCGACGCGTCGCGAACCCGCGCATAGCCGCATTCGACCGTGGTGACGCCTGACGCGCAGACATCGACAGCGCGGTCGAGGAAGTCTACGCCCAGATGCTTCGCCAGCGCCCGATAGAAGACCTCCTCTGGGACCAGCCCTTCGGCGAGCAGCGCCTGGTCGGCGCAAACGCCTTGACGGCGCGCTGTCGCCGCGGCGAACTGCAGCACCTGCTCCGGCACGCCGTGAGCGGACAGAAAGGCGATTTCGACGGGAATGGATTGCGGCGCCGTCGCGCGCGATGGCGGCGGCCGGCGGCCGGCGGAGGAGTCGGCGAGCGGCCGGCGGCTGAGAGGCTGACGACGATCGTCCTTGATCGGCGAAGCGGAGGAGGCGACACTTTCGATCGGAACGACATTCATGCAATATCCCGGCGCGCGCAAGCAGCCTTGGAACGACTATCGATCTCCAGCAGGGGACACGCAATAACTTTATGCGCCATATGAACAATTCGCGCCGATTCGCTCCCTTCGCTTCGCTTCGCGCGGCGCTCGCCGCGGCGATCCTGGCGTGCTCCTTCCCGGCTGCGGCGGCTGACAGCATCCTGACCGCTCCCGCGCCAACGCCGCCCGCCGCGCCCGCGCCCTCATTCTGGGACCCCAACCGCACCCCCGAAAGGCCGGATCTTTCCGGATTACGACAGATCCGCTTCCTGACCGAGGACGACTATCCGCCATTCAATTTCCTGCTTCCGGACGGGCAGGTCGCGGGCTTCAACGTCGATCTCGCGCGGGCGATCTGCGTCGAACTCGATGTCGCCTGCACGATCCAGCGACGACGGTGGGATCTGCTTATTCCCGCGCTGAACGACAATAGCGGCGACGCCATCATCGCTTCGCTTGCGATCAATGACGAGACTAGAAAACAGGTTGATTTCTCCGGACCTTACATGATGACGCCCGGTCGGTTCGCCGTGCAGGCCGATACGCCCCTGAAATCCGCTTCCCCCACCGCGTTCGCCGACCGACCGATCGCTGTGGTCGCGGGCTCGCGTCACGAAGCCTTTCTCAAAGCCTTCTATCCGCAGTCCAAATTGATCACGTTCGAAACGCCGGCCCTGGCGCGCAACGCGCTGAAAAACGGCCACGTTCAGGCGCTCTTCGGCGACGCGATTTCTCTTTCATATTGGCTGAACGGCGCAGAAGCCGCAGGTTGCTGCGTCTTTCGAGACGGCCCCTTCACCGATCCAAAATATTTTGGCGAAGGCGTCGGCATCGCCGTCAAAAAAGGCAATGCGCCGCTGCGCCGCACGCTCGATTATGCGCTGGCGCGGCTCGCTCAACGCGGCGTCTTCGCCGAGCTTTATTTGAAATATTTCCCTGTGGGGCCGTTCTGAACCGCGCCGCCCAGCAATAGAGCGATCGCGCTGCGCGCGTGTCTTATGGCGTCGTCGAGCTGATCGCGCTTCTCGCCGACGCTCGACTCCTCGCCGCGCAGCGCCAGCTCGTAGGCCTCCGCCGCATTTCCCACCTCAAATGCCCCGACCGACCGCGCCGACCCCTTGATGGTATGCGCAAGACCGATGCGCCATTCGCCGTCGCCGAGCGCGGCGGGCGGGCGCAGGCGCTCGGCGCACTGCGCCGCCTGCGCGTCGAAAAGCGCCAGGAGCTCCCGTTCGAGATCATGATCGCCGAAGGTCTGGCGGGAGAGATGAACAAGGTCGATCGGCGATTGCGCCTGCGCGTCCCACAACGGCCGCGGCTGAGCTTCGCAGTTCAGAAAAGCGGATTCCGCGAGTTTCGCCATCCCCATTCCCTGTTCTCCTCGATACTTATCGCGCAGCGCGATCCTAGGGAGGCCGCAAGGAACGCGCGCCAGGCGGCGCTCATCCAGAGACTGGCGCGCATAAGCTGAAGGACGCGTTAACGAAGTTTCCAATACGCGCCGCGCGCATGTTTCAATTACCAGGGATGGGCTGTAAAGTTTGGTTAATCTTTATTCACCGGCAGCCGCTTAGCGGCAGGCCGCGGATTCGGTCGGACCGCACGCGTCCGCCGGCTGGAGTGGACGAATGGCGACATCGGGAAAGATCCAGGACGCGACGTCCGCCGCTCTGTCGGCGGTCGAGGAGGCGCTGGACATCGGCGCGATGCCGAACGCCACAGCGACCGCAGACGGAGCGAGCGACCGGTCGAGCCCGGCCCCGAACTCCAGAGCCGACGCGCATGCCGCAGACCAGCGCAGGTCAGCGCCGGCCTACGGCGAGCCGCAGAACCGGGATCAGGCGCCGAATGGAGTCATCTCTCCCGCCTTTGCGCCGGCCAACGATGATCGTCGCTCGGTGGGCGAGTTGCGGCAAGCGCTACAGATCAAGCCAAACCGCTCGATCATGGCCCTCACCTTCGCCTCGATGGGGCTGTGGGCGGCCTGCTGGGTCGCGTATTTTTATTTCCATCAAGGGGAAATCCTCGACGCGAACGGCGAGATGCTCGCGCCGAAGCCGGTTCTGGCTCTTGCCGCGCTCATCGCGCCCATGGTCTTTCTCTTCCTCACCGGTTTGATGGCGCGCCGCGCCCACGAGATGCGGCTCATCGCCAATTCCATGACCGAAGTGGCCATTCGGCTCATCGAGCCTGAAACGGTGGCCACCGAACAGGTCATCTCGCTTTCGCAGGCGATTCGACGTGAGGCCGCCTCCATGGGCGACGGCATCGAACGCGCGCTGGCGCGCGCCGGCGAGCTTGAAGTGATCGTCCGCACGGAGGTCACCAACCTCGAACGGTCATATACCGACAATGAGCGGCGCATTCGGCTGTTGATCGACGAGCTGGCGCGCGAACGCGAAGCCATCGTCGTCAACGCCGACAATGCGCGAACCGCGCTCTTTGGCGCGCGCGAAACGCTTTCTCAGGAACTCGCGACGACCTCGGTCCATCTCGCCGAAGCGGTGAGCCAGGCGGGGGCGCGAGTCGCCTCCTCCTTGGGCTCGAAAGGCGATGAGATCAGGCTCGCGCTTGACGAGGCGGGAGACGCTTTCGAGTCGACTCTGGCGAGTCACGGCGAACGCGTGCTGTTCGCGCTCACTCAGACGGGCGATGAGGTCGCGGAAAAGGTGACCGGCGCGAGCGACGACGTCAGCCGCCGTTTCACCGAAGGAGTCGAGGAGTTCAGCCGCAGGCTCGAAGCTGCGGGCGAAACAATCGCCGGCGACTTTGGCGCGCGCGGCGCCGAGGTGCTCGATCGGTTCGAAGAGATCGGCGCCAATTTTACGGAGGCGGTCGGCGGCCAGGGAGCGCGAATCGTCGCGCAGCTTGCCGAAACCGGCGGCGCTATTCGCGAAACAATTGAAACGGAGGGCGGATCGTTTGAGCGCTCGCTCGCCGAAACTCAGGAACGGCTGAGCGCCCGAGTCGCCGAACATGTCGAAAAGGCGCGAACCACCATCGAGACGGCGGAAACCAAAATTGTAGGTCTGTTGGAAGAGACGCATCAAAAGGCGCAGAACGAATTCGAGCTGCGCGGTCAAACGCTTCATGAGGCAATTTCGCGCAGCTTGAGCGAGAACTCCACGGCGCTCGTCGAACAGGTTGACGCCTTGCAGGCGCGCTTCGTCGCCGTCGCCAGCGAAGCGGTGTCGGCCATCGGCCAGCATGGCGATCGAGTCAATGAAACGCTCGCCGACAATTTTCAGGCCTTCGAAGAGACCGTGCTTGGCCGCGGCGGCGAAGTGGCTGAGCGGATCGCCGAACGCGGGCAGCAGATCGAAGCCGCTGTCGTAGAGGGGCTTGCAGCCTTCGAAGAGGCCGTCGTGCGCAACAGCGCGGAAGCGGCCATGCGCGTCGCCGAACATGGCGATCGCGTTAGCGCCGTCATTTCGGACGGGCTCGCCGCCTTCGAAGAAACATTTGAGCGGCGCGGAGAAGACGTCGTCTCGCGCGTCGCCGAACATAGCGAGCGGGCCGCGACGGCCGTCACGACCCAACTCGCCGCTTTCGAAACCGCCGTTACGCTGCGCAGCGCGGAAATTGCGCAGAGCGTCGGCGAAACTAGCGAGCGCGCCGCCTCAACGCTCGTCTCGCGGCTCGCCGCATTCGAAGAGTCCGTCAATCGCCGCAGCGGCGAAGTCGCCGAAAGGGTCAGCGAACAAGGCGAGCGGACGAGCGCGACATTGTCGGCTCAGCTCGCCGCGTTTGAGGAAGCGGTCATGCGGCATAGCGACGAAATCGCCGCGCGCGTCAGCGAACAAGGCGAGCGCACAAGCGCGACATTGTCGGCCAAGCTCGCCGCGTATGAGGAAGCGGTCACGCAGCATAGCGACGAGGCGGCCGCGCGCGTTAGCCAACATGGCGGGCGCGCGGCCTCGACAATTGCAAGCCAGCTCGCCAGCTTCGAAGAGACGATCGCTCGGCACAGCGGGGAAATCGACCATTGCGTCAGCGAACAAACCGAGCGCGCGACGTCGACGCTCGCGGCTCAGCTGGCCTCATTCGAAAGCGCCGTCACGCGACAAGGTGAACAGATTGCGCAACGCGTGAGCGAGCAGGGCGAACGCGCGACATCGACGCTTTCTGCGCAACTCGCCGCTTTTGAGGAGGCCGTCATGCGCCACGGCGACGAAATCGCCGAGCGCGTCGGCGAACGCGGCGAACGCGCCACATCGGACCTCTCGGCGCAGCTCGCCGCCTTCGGAGACGCCGTCACCCGCCACAGTGAGGAAATCGCCCAGCGCATCGGCGAACATGGCGAACGCGCGACCGCGGCCCTTTCTGAGGGCCTCTCGACCTTCGAAGACCTGCTCGCGCGCCAGGGCGAAGAATTGGCGGCCCGGGTGGCGGCCCGCACCGAGCGCGCCGCCGTCGAACTTGGCGACAAGCTCTCCGCCTTCGAACAGAGCGTCGCCAGCAATACCGGACAGGTCAATGACGCCGTCGCGCAGAGTCTCGATGCCATCGAAAACGTGCTCGTGGGTCGCGGCGGCGAGATCGCGGAGCGCGTGATCGCCCACGCCAATCGCGTCGACGTCAGCCTCGGCGAAAAGCTCGGCTCGTTCGAAGACGCCGTCAAGCGTCATAGCGAAAGCGTAACGTCGGTCGTCACCGAACATGCGACGCGCGTGGATGAATTGCTCGGCGAGCGGCTTAACGCCCTGGAGACTGCGGGAATGCTCGTCGCCAAAACCATGGAGACGACGCGCGAGCTCGCTTTGCAGGAATTTGACACGCATGGCGCAGCCCTGCGCGACAAGCTTCAGCATAGCGTCGCCGACGCCTCCTCGGCTCTCGCCGAAAACGCTGACATCATGCATGAGCGCTTTGCTACTGCGGCGAGCGACGCCGTTCTGGCGATAGCGACCCAAGGCGAGCGGCTCCATGAGCTGCTGAACGACCGGCTCGGCTCCTTCGAGGACGCCGTCTTGTCCGAAAGCAAAGAAGTTGTGGCCTCGCTGGCCGATCAGGGTCAGCGTATCGCGGAGACGCTCGGCGATCAGCTGACGCAATTCGAGAATGCGCTGCTGCGCGACGGCGGCGCGCTCGCCGACCGAGTCGGCGCGCATGCCGATCGCCTCAGCGCCGAATTCGACCAGCGTTTCGCCGTCGTCCAGGACGTGATCGGCAACCAGGGGACGCAGCTTGTCGACGATCTGACGACACGGACGGCCGACGCCGCCGCACGGCTCGACGCGCAAGCGTCGCGGATCACGCATCAGCTTGACGACCGGCTGCAGGCGCTCGATCAGACGCTGCGCACGGAGGGCGGCGCTCTCGTTGACCGACTGTCGGCGCAAGTCGAGAACTACCACTCCCGCATCGGCGATAACTCTCGCCATTTCGCCGATGAGATCGACGCGAGATTGTCCGAAATCGACGAAACGATCGAGACCAAGGGCGGCCACTTCCTCGAAAGGCTCGGCGCGCATGCAATCGACATCGCCTCGACGATATCGAACAAGATCGACGCCTTCGAGAGCGTCGCCAGCGCTCGGACAGTGGAAGCGGCGGACCGCATCGACCAATTGGTCGGACGCGTCGACGCCGGCCTCGGCGCGGGCGGTCAGCTACTGCGAGAAGCGCTTACCCAACACGCCGCCGACGTCGCGCGCGTGATGGAAGACGGCGGACGTCAAGTCATGCAGGCTTTGGACGCCAAGATCAAGGACGTCGACTGGATGCTCCTGTCGCGCTCGAGCGAACTTGCTCACGCTTTGGCGTCGAGAACTGAAGAGATCAACCAAACCCTTGGGGGACAGGCCAAGGCGCTGGAGACGAGCCTCGACAATCGTATCGAACTGCTCGAGACCAATGTCGTCAGCCGGCTCGGCGCGGTCTCTTCGGAGATTGACGAAAGAGGCCGGCTGGTCGTGGACACGATCAGCGCACGGCTGCACGACATCAAAGAGACTCTCGCCGGCGCGCGGCGCGAATTCGATACGACGCTTCACGCGCACGCCGGCGATCTCGGCCAATCGCTCGCCGAGCGAGTCGTTGAAATCAGCGGCGCGCTCGATGCGCGGCTCACGCAAATGCAGTCGGTGCTCGACGAGCGCGGCGGCGCCGTCGCTCAGGAATTGACGGCGATTGCCGATCAGACGGCGACCGCCGTCGAAACCACCGGCGCCGCCCTGGTCGCGCGCCTCGGCATGCAGCGAGACGAATTGACGGACACGCTCAATGCTTCGCGCGAGGCGCTGGCGTTGACGCTGGAGACCAGCGCGCAGACCTCGATTGCGGCTCTCTTGGCGACGAACGACAAAATTCGCGCCGAGCTGCCGGTCCTGCTCGACGGGCTCGGCCGGACCAACGCCGAGCTGCACGCGGTTGTCGACAAGACCGGCGGCAATCTGGTCACGCTTGAACACGAGCTTGGCAAGCGGCTCGCTGAGTTCCGCGGAGCGCTCAACGAAGCCTCGGCGCAGGTCGAGCACGTCACCGCGACGGCGGGCGACACGATGCGTGACGCCGGCGCCATCGTTGAGGCGCTCGACGAAAGACAGCACGCGCTGGCCGCGAGCGCGGAAAAACTGGCGCAAAGTCAGCAGGCGCTCGACGCGACGATGGCCGCGCGCCGTCACTCGCTCGAAGAACTGGTGACGGTCATGGAAGGCCGGCGCGCCGAACTCGAAAGCGCCATGACAACCTTCAGCGAGCTGGTGGACCGCTCCTTCCGCTCTATCGAAACACGGTCGCGAGACCTTAGCGGCGCGCTGAGCGAAACCTCTCGGCAGACCGCCGATCTGATCGAATCGCGCTTTGCCGCGCTGCGCGCCGCTGCGGAAGGCGAACGCGAGCAGACTTCCGAGGCGCTGCGCGCCGCCATCACGCAAGCCAATGAAGAAATCGTCCAGCTGTTCGACGGCGCGCGTTCAAAATTCGACGCCGCGGCAAACGAAATTCGTGGCATGGCGCGCGCCATCAACCGCGAGATGGACGAAACCCGCGAGCAGGTGCGCCGCGGCGCGACCGAGATTCCGCGAGAAACGGCGGAACACGCAGCGACGCTGCGGCGGGTCGTCGGCGATCAGGTGAAAGCGCTGAGCGAGCTCACCGACATTGTCGCGCGTTCGGGCCGAGTCTATGACATCGCCGAACCGAGCGCTCTTCCGCCCCGCCGCGCCTTCCTCGATCAGGCCGCGCGCGGGGAGACCCCGCCGCCGCGAGCCGCCGCGCCAAATCCATCGAACCGACAGTCAAACGGCGGATGGCTGAGCGACCTGCTGGCGCGCGCCTCCTTCGACGAAGCCGCGCAACCGCTGCGTCCGGCGCGGACTTCGGCCAGCGCTGGCGCGCTCGACAGCCTGACGCTCGACATTGCGCGAATGATCGACAACGCCGCCGTGACCGACCTTTGGCGCCGTTATCAGCGCGGCGAGAAGAGCGGACTCTTCAGTCGGCGTCTCTATACGGCGCAAGGCCATCAGGCCTTCGAGGAAATCAGACGCCGCTATCGTCTGGATCAGGAATTTCGCGCGACCGCCGATCAGTACGTCAAGCATTTCGAGGATCTGCTCGTCGAGACGAGCCGCCAGGATCGCGACGGCTCGAAAGCGCTCGAACTGCTTACTGGCGACGCCGGCAAGGCATACACCATGCTCGGCCACGCCTCCGGACGTTTCGAATAGCGCTTCGTCTTATTCGATCGCTTCCGGCGCTTCGGCGCCGATGCGCGCTTCAAAATCGGCTTCGGCGCGAAGATTGTCGAGGTCTCGACCGATGGTCGCGACGGCGAGCAGCCTATCGCCCTTAAAGTAAGACACGGCGCAGTCGACGGCGGGATCGCCTGAAATCTCCAGCCGGTCCCACGACGCGGCATGTCCGACGTAGGAGATCGCCTCGTCGTAGTTCTGGCTCCAGAAGAAGGGCGCGGCGTCGAATTTTTCCTTGCGGCCAAGAATATTGCGGGCGGCCGTCTGTCCCTGACGCTCCGCGACTACCCAATGTTCGACGCGAATCCGCTCGCCCGAAATCTTGTCGGGCCAGCACGCGATGTCCCCGGCCGCGTAAACATCGGGCGCGCTGGTTTGCAGATATTCGTCGACGAGCACGCCGCGGTCCACGGCAAGGCCCGCGGACTGGGCGAGGGAGAAATCCGGCTTTACGCCCACGCCGATGACCACCAGGTCGGCGTCAAGCGCGGCGCCGCTTTTCAAGGTGATCGCGCGTTCGCCGATTTCGGTCGCCGTATCCTCGAGATGGAACACGACGCCGTGGCGCTCGTGCAGCTTCCTTACGTGTGCGCCGATTTCGGGACCGAGAATGCGCGCCATTGGAATCGCCTCGGGCGCGATGACATGTACGTCGAGATCGCGGGCGCGCAGCGACGCCGCCACTTCAAGGCCGATGAAGCTGGCGCCGATCACCGCGACGCGGCGCGCGCCGGCGCTGGCGGCGATGAGACGGTCGCAGTCCGCGCGCGAGCGCAAATAATGAACGTGGCTTCGTTCGGCTCCGGGCGTCGGCAGCCTCGTCGGAAAGGCGCCCGTCGAGATCAGCAATGCGTCATATGAGAGCGCCGCCCCGTCGGCGAGCGTCAGGCGCTTGCCCGCCGGATCGAGCGACTCGATGCGACAACCCAGACGCAGTTGAACGCCATTGTCCCGATACCAGGCCGGATCGCGCAGAGGCAGCCAGTCCGGCTGCGCGGTTCCCGCCAGATAGTCTTTGGAAAGATTGGGCCGGTCGTAAGGCTCGGATGAATCCGCGCTGATCAGCTCCAGGATTCCGTCATAGCCCTCGGCCCGCAACATCTGCGCGGCGGCGAAGCCCGCCGCCCCGCCGCCGACGATGACGACGCTGTGCGGCGACGAAGCGCGTTTATGCGTGGCCGGCCCCGCATGGGGAAGTCTTTCGCGGGCGAAAACCTTGCCGTCCGCCCGCTCGACCCGCCATCGCGGCAAAGGGTCAAAAGCCGGCGCCCGCAAGGCGCGGCCGCTGCGCAGGCTGAAACAGGCATGGTGCCAGGGACACCGGATCGAACCGCCGACCACGAGTCCCTCAGCCAATGGCCCGTGATAATGGGTGCAATGCGCGCCGATCACGAAGAACGCGTCGCCCTGTCGGGCCATCACGGCG
>JACOWC010000086.1 GCA_016177005.1 Methylocystis sp. | reverse complement strand
CGGCATGCCGCTCATCGCCGAATACGCCAAGCGCTTCGGCGTCTATGACGAGATGACGCCCTATCTCTCGATGGCGCTCGGCGCCGGCGAAACCACGCTTTTGCGTATGGTCACCGGCTATTCGATGCTGGCGAATGGCGGCAAGCGCATCAAGCCGACGCTGATCGACCGCATTCAGGATCGCTGGGGCAAGACGCTCTACCGCCACGACGAGCGCCAATGCATCGGCTGCGATGCGGCGCAATGGGAAAACCAGCTCGAACCGAAACTCATCGACAAGCGCGAACAGGTGCTCGATCCGCTGACCGCCTATCAGATCACTTCGATCATGGAGGGCGTGATCCAGCGCGGCACCGGCGCCTCGATCAGGTCGGTCGGCAAGCATCTCGCCGGCAAGACCGGCACGACCAACGAAGCCAAGGATCTCTGGTTCGTCGGCTTCTCTCCCGATCTCGCGGTCGGCGTCTTCATCGGCTACGATCGGCCGCGCTCGCTCGGCAGCCACGCCCAGGCCGCGCAATTCGCCGCGCCGATCTTCCGCGACTTCATGACGGTGGCTCTGAAGGACAAGCCGGACACGCCGTTCCGCGTGCCGCCGGGGATCAAGCTCATTTCCATCGACGTGCATTCGGGGCTGCGGTCGTCGGGACCCGGAACCATCCTCGAAGCGTTCAAGCCCGGCACGGCGCCGCCTGACGCCTATTCCGGCGGCGGCGGCCCGCGTGCGCTCGATACGCCCCATGACGTGGATCAGCAGGTCGGCAGCGGCACCGGCGGACTTTATTAGACCGAACGCTGCGGCCGGCGACCTTTGGATTCCGGCCGCCGGCTTTTATGTTCGAAGCGATGACCACCGACGCCGACATAATCGCGCGCGTGACGCTGGAGACTGAGGCCGGCGTCGCCACCCTCACGCTGAACAGCCCCGCCTCGCGCAACGCTCTATCTCTCGCGATGATCGAGGCCCTCTCTGGCGGGCTCGACGCGCTCGCCGCCAGCAAGGACGTCCGCGTCGTCATGCTGCAGGCGGAAGGACCCGCCTTTTGCGCCGGCCATGACCTCAAGGAGCTGACGGCGCATCGCAATGATCCCGACCTCGGCCGCGCCTTCTTCGAGAAGACGATGCAAGCGTGCTCGGCGCTGATGCAGAAAATCGTGGGATTGCCTCAGCCGGTCGTCGCCGCCGTCGACGAGATCGCCACGGCCGCCGGCTGCCAGCTTGTCGCCAGCTGCGATCTCGCCGTCGCCGGGCCGCTGGCGCGCTTCTGCACGCCGGGCGTCGATATCGGCCTGTTCTGCTCGACGCCGGCCGTCGCGCTCTCACGGAGCGTCGCGCCGAAACATGCGATGGAGATGCTGCTGACCGGCGTCCCCATCGGCGCCGAAGTGGCGCTGCGCATCGGCCTCGTCAACCGCCTTTCAGCCGATGGCGCGCGGGCCGGCGCGCTGGCGCTGGCGCAATCGATCGCCAGGAAATCCCCGCAGGCGATCCGCTTTGGCAAGAAGGCGTTCTATGCCCAGCGTGAGAAATCGCTCACTGACGCCTATGAGCTGGCGAGCGCGGTGATGGTCAAGAATATGCTGGCTGAAGACGCCAAGGAGGGCGTCGCGGCCTTTCTGGAGAAGCGGCCAGCGACTTGGGGCGGATGAGCAGGGGGGAGGCTACTCCCCCAAATAGCGCAGCGCCGCGGCGGCCGCGAAGGGGCAAAGCGCGAGAGCGGCGAGCGTGATCGCGCAAAGAATTGCAAAGGGCGCAGAGAAGGGCACGGTTCCGCCGCTTGCCGCCTCCGCAGCGGAGACGCCGAAGATCAGCACCGGAATGGTCAGCGGCAGGACGAGCAGCGCCATCAGCAGGCCGCCGCGCCGCACGGTGACGGTCGCCGCCGCGCCGATGGCGCCGATCAAAGTCAGCGCCGGCGTGCCGACAAGGAGCGTCGCGACGACGCCCCAAAGCGCCATCGTCTCCTGTTGCAGCATCAGGCCGAGAAACGGCGCGGCGAGAATGAGCGGCAGGCCGGTCGCCGCCCAATGCGCGGCGCATTTGACCAGCACCGCCAGTTCGAGCGGCGTCTCGGCGAGATGGAAGAGATCGAGGGAGCCGTCCTCGGCGTCGGCCTGAAACAGGCGGTCGAGACAGAGCAGCGTCGCCAGCAGCGCCGCGATCCACAGGATCGCCGGCCCGATGCGGGCGAGAAGATTGGGGTCCGGTCCGACCGCGAAGGGAACGATCGCGACCAGCGTCAGGAAGAACACGACGCCCATCGCGCCGGAGCCGCCGATGCGGCGCGCGACGCGCCATTCGCGCAGGAAAAGGGCGGCGAGCGGGGCGCTCATGCGGCGCTGCCCAGAGCCAGCGTTGACGCCTCATCAAGCCCCAGCGGCTCATGGGTCGCGGCAACGATCAGTCCGCCCTCAGCGCAATGGTCGCGCATGGCGGCGGCGAATTTTTCGCGCGACGCGCGGTCGAGCGCGGTCAGCGGCTCGTCGAGCAGCCATAGCGGTCGAAAGGCGACAAGGAGACGCGCCAGCGCCACGCGCCGCTTCTGGCCGGCGGACAGCGCCCCGACCGGCGCGCCGGCGATACGGCAAAGGCCGACCACCGCGAGCGCGGCGTCGACCGAACGGTTGCGCGGGTCGGGCTCTTGACCGAGATAGCGCGACCAGAAATCGAGGTTCTCCTCGACGGTGAGCGCCGACTTCAATCCGTCGCTATGCGCAAGATAGTGCGCCTGCTGCGGCAACTCGACATCGCTCGGCCCGCCGGCGAGAGCAATGGAGCCGGCCATATGCGGAAGGAGCCCGGCCAAGGCGCGCAGAAGCGTCGATTTTCCGGCGCCGTTGGGGCCGGACACCACGAGAGCTTGGCCGGAGGACACTGAAAAGCTCAGGCGATCGAGAATGAGGCGTCCCCCGCGCGACACGCTGAGATTCTCGACGCAAAGACGCATTGCGCCATCGGCGGGCGGCGGGGCGGGTTGAGCGATATCGCGCGACATGCGCTTGGGGATAGAGCTTTGCGCGCGACTTCACCAGCCTCGCAAGCGACAGCCTCGCAAGCGCCTTGGCGACGCAGCGGCGTCCGAGCGTGCGCTCGGCGCCCTGCCGGCCGGCCCGCCGCCCGCTGGCGCAGACGGGGCGGGAATGATAAGCAGCCGGATCAACGCTTGGGCGCTTGCGGCCCGAGTTCTTCGCTCATAGCGCGCGGCGCGCCCGTTATCAGGGACTGCGGAATAAGTGACGAAGCATAAGAGCCTAGAGGATTATGCGGCAAGACGGTTCCGTTTCGCTGGCAACGCCTTGCTGGAGTTCAGCGATCCGTTTTTCGCTCAGATCGACCGGCTGCGGGCCGAATTCGAGGCGCAGGGCAAGCATTTCGTCAGCTTCGCCAATTACGACTATCTCGGCCTGGCGAATCACCCTCGGATTCGCGAGGAGGCGAAGCGCGAGATCGATGGGCTTGGCATCGGCGCTCTGGCCTCAAGGCTTGTCGGCGGCGAGCGCACGACGCATCGGCCGTTCGAGGCCGAGATCGCCGAATTCCTTGGCATGGAAAGCGCGCTGACCCTCGTCTCGGGCTATCTCTCCAACGTCACGACGATCGCCTGGCTGATGAGCGGCAAGCGCGACGCGATCTTCATCGACGAACTCGCCCATAACAGCATCGTCGCCGGCGCCGACGGCGCGCCGGCTCAAGTCATCAAGTTCCGCCACAACGACTTCGACCATCTCGATCATCTGCTCGCGCGCCATCGCGAGGAATATCGCAACGTCCTGGTCGTCGTCGAAGGCGTCTACAGCATGGACGGCGACACCGCCGACCTGCCGCGCCTCTTGGCGATCAAGGAAAAATACCAGGTCTGGCTCCTGGTCGACGAAGCGCATTCGCTCGGCGTCCTGGGCGCGACGGGCCGCGGTCTCGCCGAACATCAGGGCGTCGACCCCGCGCGCATCGACCTCATCGTCGGCACCATGTCGAAAACGCTCGCGTCCTGCGGCGGCTATGTCTGCGGCAAGAAGCAGGTCATCGACTGGTTCCGCTATACGCTGCCGGGCTTCGTCTACAGCGTCGGCCTGTCGCCGGTCATTCTCGCCGCCGCGCGCACCGCGCTGCGGCTGATGCAGGAGGAGACGTGGCGCATCGCCAAACTCGCGAGCAACGCCGAGCTCTTTCGCACGGTCGCGCATGAATCGGGCTTCTCCACCGGGCCAGCGATCGGCCGCGGCGTCGTGCCGATCCTGTTTTCGAGCGACGTCGAGACGATGTGGGCGTCTCAGCATTTGCTGGCGAACGGCTATTACGTTCCCCCGGTGGTGCGCATCGGCGTGCCGAAGGACGGGCCGCGGCTGCGCTTCTTCTTCTCCGCCAATCATAACGAAGCGGAAATCCGCGGCGTCATCCAGGCGCTGCGCGACATGCCGCCGGTGACGGAAGAGGCGCATCAGATCGTCGCCGCCGCGATGGCGGGCGGCTAGAGCGCGGCGCGCGAAAAAGCGGACGCCGGTTTTTCGCACAAAGCGCGCTCTAACTTTCTGGAATCGATGACGTTATCTGCGTTTGGGCGATTACGCCCAAACGTAGCGTGATCCAGCCGCCCGACCTCCCGCGTCACTTTGACGCTTTCGAATAAGGCCCTGCAGCCGCTAGGACTTGGATCATGGCGCGGATCGAGATTCTTCCGGTTGACGGCCCTTTGCGCTTTGCGGCCTTTTGCAAACTGCCGCGGCTGCTCTACGCCGACGCGCCGGGCTTTGCGCCGCCGCTCGACGTCGAACGCTGGAGCGTCTTCGCCCATAAGCTCAACCCGCATTACAGGCTTGTCGAGGAGCAGAAATTTCTCGCCCGCCGCGACGGCCAATGGGTCGGGCGGATCATGGCGCAGATCTATAAGCCCGAGATCACGCCGGTCGGCGCCTCCAATGCGCAGTTCGGCGCGCTCGACGCCGTCGACGATATCGAGGTCGTGCGCGCGCTGACGAAGGCCGCCGAGGACTGGCTGCGCGCCAAGGGCGCTGAGCGGATCAACGGTCCTTTCTCGCCGACGATCAACAAGGAGTGCGGCCTGCTCGTCGATGGCTTCGACGCCACGCCGATGTTCTTCATGCCCTGGCATCCGCCCTATCTCTCGCGCCATATCGAGGCGCTGGGCTATGAGAAGGCGCAGGACCTCCTGTCCTATCGCTTCGAAATTTCAAGCGACGATATCGACCAGCCCGCGCGCATTTCGACGCGGCGCGAATGGCGCAATCGCCTGAAGCTGAGGCCGTTGAACATGAAGGCCCTGAAGAAGGGCGAAACCGCCTTGATGGCGGAGCTGTTCAACGACGGCTGGAGCGAAAATTGGGGGTTCGTGCCCTTCACCAGGGAAGAGTTCGATTCCGACGCCGACGCGCTGCAATTTTTGGTGACCGAGGATTTCGGCATCGTCGTCGAGCTTGACGGCGTCCCGCAGTCTTTCGCGATCGCGCTTCCCAATCTCAATGAGATTCTCGCCGATCTCGACGGCCGCCTGCTGCCCTTCGGCTGGCTGCGCGCGATCAGGCGATACCGCTCGCACCAGTTCAAGTCGGCGCGGCTGTTGTTGCTCGGCACGCGCAAGACGCTGCAAAAAAGCGCGACCGGCGGCGCGATCTTTCTTGCGCTGATCGAGGAGATGCGGCGGCGGTATGCGAAATTCGCCGTTCCGCATCTTGAAGCCGGCTGGGTGCTGGAGAGCAACGCCAACATGCGCCGGCCGATTGAAATGTTCGGCGGCAAGGTCGACAAGATTCATCGCATTTATGAAAAGCGCCTCGCCGTCGGCGGCGGCGATGAAGCGATGCGTATGCGCGAGGGCGTCAGGGCAACTCAGCTACAGGATGCAACGTCATGAACGGAATATCCGTCACCGCCAATGGCGCCGACCGAACGCATGTCGAGCGGCGCAGGCTGATCCTCGAGAAATATCCGCAAGCGCGCGAGCTCTTCGGCAGGGACCCCGTGACCTTCAAGATCACGGCGGCGATTTTCGTCGGTCAGCTTCTTATCGCCGCCATTCTAGGTTCGCTTGGCGTCTCCTATTGGCAGCTGTCGCTGTTGATGGCGATCTGCGTCGGCGCCTTCGCCAATCACGCCAATTTCGTCATCATTCACGACGCGATCCACAATTGCGTCTTCGAGAGCCCGCTCGCCAATAAATGGACGGCGATCCTCGCCGATCTTCCCAACGCCTTTCCGACCGCGATGGGCTTTCGCTGCTATCACATCAAGCATCATTCGCATCTCTCGGCTTACGACTATGACGCCGACATCCCCAGCCGCTGGGAAGTTGAATGGGTCGGCAATAGCGCCTGGCGCAAAGCGGTCTGGCTCTTCTTCTTTCCGGCCATTCAGCTTGCGCGTCTGTCGCGCCTCAAAGGCACGGTGCCGATCTGGGGAACCTGGACCTATATCAATATCGCCGTCATCGCCCTCTTCGATCTTTTCGTACTCTGGGCTTTCGGATGGAACGCCCTGCTCTATCTCTTCTTCTCCTTCTGGTTCTCGGTCGGCGGCCTGCATCCTTTAAGCGCGCGCTGGCTGCAGGAGCATTTCGCCTTCGGGCCCGACCAGGGGACGTTCGACTACTACGGCCCGCTCAACACGCTCGCGCTCAACATCGGCTATCACAACGAGCACCACGATTTTCACGAGATCCCGTGGAATCGTCTGCCTGAGCTGAAAGCGATGGCGCCGGAGTTTTATGACGATCTGCGCTGCCATCGCTCCTGGTTCGCTCTGCTCGTCACCTTCATCTTCGATCCGACCTATTCGCTGGGAACGCGCTCGGAAAATGTCACGCAAGCGGCGGCGCGCGAAGCGCACGCCATAGCGCCGGCGGAGTAGGCCATGACCCAGGAAGCAACAAAAGCAGAAGCGCTCGACGCCTCGCCCCGCCTCTTTGACAGCGATCTCCTCGACAGACTGTCGCGGGTCCATCACCTGACGCCGGTAGTCATCTATTGCCCGATCATTCTGGGTCTCTTGATCTATTCGCTCACGCTCAACGGTCCGGCTCTTGTTCTTCTCGGCCTCGTCATCGGCTATATCGGCTGGACGCTCACCGAATATTTCGGCCACCGTTATCTCTTTCATACGGTGTTTGCGCTGCCTTTCGGGCTTGGGCCGCGCTTTCAGTTTCTCATCCACGGCGTGCATCACATCTATCCCAACGATCCGCTGCGGCTCGTCATGCCGCCGCTGCTCTCGGGTCCGATCACGCTGATCGCGCTCGCCTGCGCCCGCCTGATCTTCGGCGCGACCTTCGCCTGGCCGGTGCTCGCCGGATTCATCGCCGGCTATGTGATCTATGATTGCGTGCATTACTGGACGCATCACGGGCAGCCGAAAACGGACTTCGCCCGCTTCGTGAAGCGGCTGCACATGCTGCATCATTTCCGCGACGCCGAGAGAGGCTTCGGCGTGCATGCAATCTGGTGGGATTACGTGTTCGGCACGGCCTATCGGAAGGACGACACGCCGGGAACAAGGGCCGTTTAAACCCTCTCCCAAGGGGAGAGGGTGGCTGCGCAGCACCCGGGTGAGAGGGCCCTCATCCGACCCTCGCTACGCGAGGGCCACCTTCTCCCGCAAGCGGGAGAAGGGAACCGCCCTATCCCTGCCCGGTTCTTGCAAACCACTCGTCCTCGCTGATCACCTCGATCCCGAGTTCAGCGGCCTTCTTGAGTTTCGATCCTGCGCCGGGTCCGGCGACGACGAGATCGGTCTTCTTCGACACCGACCCCGCCACATGCGCGCCAAAACGCTCGGCCTGCGCCTTGGCTTCGTCGCGCGTCAGCCGTTCGAGCGCGCCGGTGAACACCACGGTCTTGCCGGCGACAGGCGATGTGGAGGCGACGGCCGGCATCGGCTCCAGCGTCACCTGCTTTAAGAGCGCGTCGAGTTCGCGCTCATTGTGCGGTTCGGCAAAAAAGTCGTGCAGCGCCTCGGCGACGACGGGGCCGACGCCGTCGATCGAATCGATGCGCGCGCGCGCCTCGCCGCCGGGCGCGGCGTCCCGCGCCGTTTCGCGCAGCGACTCGAAGTCCTTAAAATGACGCGCCAGCCGACGCGCATTGGTCTCGCCGACATGGCGCACGCCAAGCGCATAGATGAAGCGATTGATCGGAACTTTTCGGCGCGCCTCAATCGCTGCAAAAAGATTGCGCACCGAGGTTTCGCCATAGCCCTCGCGCTCGGCAAGCCGCGGCGACATATGCGCCTCTCGTTCGGGCAAGGTGAATATATCCGAAGCGGTCTTGATCAGTCCTTCGTCGTAGAAAAATTCGATCTGCTTGTCGCCAAGGCCCTCGACGTCCATGGCGTTGCGCGAAGCGAAATGCTTTAAGCGCTCCACCGCCTGCGCCGGACAGACGAGCGAACCGGTGCAACGGCGCACGACATCCGCTTCGCCGGTCTTGTCGTCGATCTCGCGCAGCGCCGCCGAGCCGCAGCGCGGGCAGACATCGGGAAACTCGTAACGCTTCGCGCCACGCGGCTTCTCCTTCACCACTTCGACGATCTGCGGGATGACGTCGCCCGCCCGCTGCACGACGACCGTGTCGCCGATGCGAATGTCCTTGCGCGCGATCTCGTCCTCATTGTGCAGAGTCGCGTTCTGTACGACGACGCCGCCGACGGTGACCGGTTCCAGCCTTGCGACCGGCGTCAGCGCGCCCGTGCGTCCGACCTGAATCTCGATGTCGCGCAAAATCGTCATGGCGCGCTCGGCCGGGAATTTATGGGCCACCGCCCAGCGCGGCGCGCGCGAGACGAAGCCGAGACGCTCCTGCAATCCAATGTCGTCCACTTTGTAGACGACGCCGTCGATGTCATAGCCGAGCGTCGCGCGCTGCGCTTCGATCGCGCGGTAATGCGCGAGCATGTCTTCCGCGCCGTCGCAGAGTTTTGTTAGCGGGTTGACCTTCAATCCGAAGGATTCGAATTCGCGGAGCACGCCCCACTGAGCGTTCTCCAGCCTCTTGCTGGTCTCCCCCCAACCATAGGCGAAGAAATGCAGCGGCCGCGACGCGGTGACTTTCGGATCGAGCTGCCGCAGGGAGCCGGCGGCGGCGTTGCGCGGATTGGCGAAGAGAGTCTTGCCCGCCTCTTTTTGCCGCGCGTTGAGCGCGGCGAAGTCCTTATGCGTCATATAGACTTCGCCGCGCACTTCAAGCACGTCGAGATTACAACCGTGCAGCCTTTGCGGAATCTCGTCGACGGTTCGGATGTTGGCGGTGACGTCTTCGCCCTCATAGCCGTCGCCGCGCGTCGCCGCCTGAACGAGGCGGCCCTTCTCATAACGCAGGGAGCAGGAGAGGCCGTCGATCTTAGGTTCGGCGGTGAAGAGAAGCGCGCCGTCGCGCAGACCGAGAAAACGGCGCACGCGCGCGACAAAGTCCTCGACCTCTTCGTCAGAGAAGACATTGCCGAGCGAGAGCATCGGCACGGCGTGCTTCACCTTGGCAAATTTTTCGCTCGGGCGCGCGCCGACCTTTTTGGTCAGCGACTCGGCCGTGGCGAGTTCGGGGAAGGCCTTTTCAAGCGCCTCGTAACGCAGACGCAGCGCGTCATAGTCGGCGTCGGAGATGGTCGGCGCGTCTTCCTGATAATAGCGGCGGTCGTGCGCGGCGATTTCCTCGCCCAGCCGCGCATGTTCGGCGCGGGCTTCGGAAAGAGAAGGCTCGGAAGGGGACTTGGCCATATGCTGAACTGTCCGGTCGCGTGAACGCGCCATGCCGCTCTTCAATCTCTTGGAGCTTCGAGCGCCTGTTCTAACCGATCGCTGCCCCAGAATAGTTCCTCTTTCGCAAAAAAGCTCGGCGCGCCGAACACGCCTCGACTCTTAGCCTCATCCGTGCGCGCTCTGAGCAACCGCTTTACCGAGTCGTCATTCGCACGCATAAAAATTGCCTCTTCATCGAGAGAGAGATTGCACAAAATCTCTTTCAGGACGGAAGGTTCCGATATGTCGAGGTCCAAAGAAAAATTGGCGCGATAAACGGACCGCACGAAATCAGGGAGCTTTTCTGCCCGGTCCAATGCCGTTGCGATGCGCGCGGCCAAAAGACCGTTGCGCGGAAAGACGCTTGGCCTGCGCCATGCAATGCCCTTACGTTGACAAAGACGTTCGACGTCGCGCCACATATAGGCGCCTTTTGCCGAATAGAGATTAAAAGGCGAATCTCGCCACCCTTGCTCAGCAAAAATTGGTCCCAGAAGAAAGGGTCGCCATACCAGCTCGACCCCCGCAGAGCGCGCTTTCCCTTCGATCTCTTCGGCGGCGACATAAGAATACGTGCTCGCGAATTCAAACCAGAATTCGAGCTTCGGCATTCTCGCGCCTCCTAATTCTACTGCGTCACAAGAGAACGGGAATGTGTGGGTCGCGTCATTGCGAGGAGCGAAGCGACGAAGCAATCTAGGGATTTGCGCGACTTCTGGATTGCTTCGCTTCGCTCGCAATGACGACCCCAAGATTCCTGAACTCGCGGCAAGTTACTGTTTGTAAGCGCTATTCACTTTTAGTGGCGCAGTAGAACTAAGCCGCTTCCGGCGCTGCGCCAACAAGACGCCTTGCATCCCGCGCGCTGATCGGGCGGCCGAAGGCGTAGCCCTGCGCGTAGCCGCAGCCGAGTTGATAAAGCTCGATCGCGTCCTGCTCGGTCTCCGCGCCCTCGGCGACGACGTCGAGGCCGAGGTCCTGCGCCAGCGCGATGATCGAGCGCAGAATGATCGGGCGCGCGCCCTTGCCGGACTGCTTGATGAAGGAACGGTCGATCTTGACCGTGTCGAAAGGGAAACGCTGCAAATAGGCGAGCGACGAGTAGCCCGTGCCGAAATCGTCGAGCGAAAGGCCCGCGCCGAGCTCCTTGAGGCGCATCAGCATCTGCGCGGCGTATTCGGGATTTTCCATCACCAGGCTCTCAGTCAGTTCGAGCTTGAGGCTGCCCTTGATGATATCATTGCGCATCAACACGCTTTTTACGTCGCGCAGAAGGTCGTGCCGCAAGAGCTGGCGCGACGAAATATTGACCGAGGCGAAGATCGGCGGATCTACGGCAAGCGCGCGTTGCCACGCCGCGAGTTCGCGCGCCGTCCGCTCCAGCGCGAGAAGTCCGAGGTCGACGATCAGGCCCGTCTGCTCGGCGACCGGTATGAATTCTGAAGGCTCGAGCCGGCCAAGGCGCGGGTGATCCCATCGCAGCAACGCTTCGAAGCCGGCGATGGTGCGATCCTCGAGCCGGACGATCGGCTGGAAGAAAACCTTGATCTCGCTGCGTTCCAGAGCCCGCCGCATATCGGTTTCAAGCGTCACGCGATCGGAGCGTTGCGCGCGCATGGCCGGGCGGAACACTTCGATGCGGTTGCCGCCCGAGCGCTTGGCGTGACGCATCGCGATTTCGGCGTCCTCCAGCATTTCAGCGGCGCCGGGATGGATCTGCTGGTCATAGAGCGCGATGCCGATCGAGGCGAACAGCGCGATCTCGCGATCGGTGAAGCGCACCGGACGCCAGCGTATCCTGGGGCTGCAGCAGCCTGGTGAGGCGATGCGCGACGGTCAGCAGAATGCTGTCGCCCATCGCCATGCCGACCTGCTCATTGATCTGCCTGAAGCGGTCGATATCGATCACGAGGATTGTCGGGCGCACGTCCTTTTCCATGCGCGCAAGAATCAGGGCGGCCTCGAGACGGTCGAAGAACAATTCACGGTTCGGCAGGCCGGTGAGATTGTCGTGCACGGCGTCATGCAGCAGCCGCTCTTGGGCGTTGCGTTCGTCGGTCACGTCATTGAGCGTGCCGACGACGCGAATCACTTCGCCGTCGGGGCCGACCACTGGCCGCGCCCGCAGCCGGTAGCTGAGATAGTGGCCGTCCGCGGCGCGCAGGCGAAAGACCTGGTTAATGCGTCCGCGCCGCTGCTCGAGGATGGCGTCGAGACAAGCGCGATAGCGGTCCTGCTCGAAGGGATGCAACAGATCGAGCCATGAGGAGGCGGCGCCTTCGAGCCCGCCGCGGTCGAGGCCGAGCGCCGCTTCAGCTTCGGGGCTGACATAGATGTGGTCGGAGGGAACGTCCCAGTCGAACACGATCTCATTGGCGCCGGTGAGCGCGAGGGCCTTGCGCTCGACGTCGCTGATCGCGCCATGCGACAGACCGCCTGCGGCGAAGGCGTTCTGCATCACCGTGAAGCCGATCAGCATCACGATGAGGACGAGGCCGCCGACAAGCGCGGGAGACACGAGGTCGTTGGTGATCCAGCCGGCGACGGCAAATCCCGCCGTCGCCACCCAGACGGCCAGAAGGAACCATGTCGGTATCAACATGATCGCCCGATCGAACCCGTGCGTCGCGAGGTAGAGGATCAGCACGAAGCCGACGACGGCGACCGTGGCGAGCGAGATGCGCGCAACGCCGGCCGCGACCGGCGCGTCAAACACCGCGAGGCCGACGAGGTCGAGCAGGATCAAGAGCCATAGCGCCGCGACATGCCAGGCGCGCACATGCCAGCGGTTGAGGTTCAGATAGGCGAAGAGAAAAACGACGAGCGTCGCCGAGAGGATGGTTTCGGCGCCGGCGCGCCAGATGCTGTTGGCGTTGGCGTCGAAGCCGAAAATCTTGTCCCAGAAGCCGAAATCGATGCACACATAGGCGAGGACCGCCCAGGCGAGCGCCGCCGCCGCCGGAAAAATGACCGCGCCCTTCACCACGAAGACGATCGTCAAGAACAGCGCGAGCAGGCCGGCGATGCCGATGACGATGCCTTTGTACAGCGTCAGGCTCGTCACCTTGTCCTTATAGGCCGAGGGCTCCCACAAATAGACCTGCGGCAGGTTGGGCGTGCGCAGCTCTGCGACATAGGTGACCGTCGTTCCGGGGTCGAGCGTCAGCCGGAAAATGTCCGCGTCCGAAGCGTCCATGACTTCTGGCGGAAATCCCTGGCTCGCCGTAATCGCCGTGATGCGCGTCGAACCGAGATCGGGCCAGATGACGCCCGAGCCCTGCAGACGGTAATGCGGCGCGACGATGAGGCGCTCGATCTGCTCGTCCGTGTCGTTGGTGAGCGCGAATACGATCCAGTTGGGCTGACTGCCAGCTTCCTTGGCGCCGACCTCGATGCGTCGAACGATGCCGTCCGAGCCGGGCGCAGTCGAAACCTGCAGCCGGTCGCCCTGCGAAGAATGGTTCTCGACGACGCCCGTCAGATCGATCGCCCGCGCGCCTTGCGGCACTCTGACGGACTCCATGGCCACGGCCTGAGCGGATGCGATGAGCAATAAGAGAGCGATCAGATATTTTTTCAGACGCACGAATTCTCTTCTCGATGCCGCAGGCTCGGAGAACGCGTCTCGCGCGGCCGGTGGCGGGCGCCAAGCGCGTGGGCAGTCATCGCCAGACTTTGATGTGCAACTGGTAGAGGCTTCCAGCCGCGCCTGCAAGCCGATTCGCCAAGCTTTGCTATAACGGTATATTCCTTGCGTCGCTGCGTTTCTTGGCCGCGCTTGCGGAGCGCCGACGGCGTCAATATACGCTGCTTGAGAGCCACTGTCGCAATCTACAGGCGCATGGCGGTTTTTTGCGGCAGGCCACCCGCGAAATTCTAGGAAAACGGGAACGGATTGGATGCGAAGCGCTCTCGGCGGCCCTCGCCTTTTGCTGCGCCGACTCCGCGAAATCAGCGCGGAATCGGTCAGCGCCCAGGCGCGGCTCGACAAGATCGTGGTGCAGATCGCCGCGAATATGGTCGCCGAAGTTTGTTCTGTTTATGTACTGCGCGCCGACCAACGCTTGGAGCTTTACGCCACGGAAGGCCTCAACCGCGAGGCCGTGCACCTGACCACGATGCATGCGGGCGAAGGCCTTGTCGGCCTCATCGCGAAGAGCGCCGAGCCCCTCGCCCTTTCGGAAGCGCAGGAGCATCCTGCGTTCTCCTACAAGCCTGAGACGGGCGAAGAGGCCTATCACTCCTTCCTCGGCGTGCCGATTTTGCGCGGCGGCAACACGCTCGGCGTGCTCGTCGTGCAGAACCAGGTGCGCCGCGTCTATTCGGAAGAAGAGATCGAGGCGCTGCAGACGACGGCGATGCTGCTCGCCGAGCTTATCGCTTCGGGCGAACTTCAAGCGATTGAAGACCCGCGCGATCTCGCGCTTTATCGTCCGGCCTCGCTCAAGGGCGTCCCGATGGCGGAAGGCGTCGGTCTCGGCCATGTGCTGCTGCATGAGCCGCGCGTCGTCATCAAGCAGCTTATCGCCGAAGACATGCCCGCCGAACTCGCCAGGCTCGAACATGCGATCGACGCGATGCGCCAGTCGATTGACCAGCTCGTCGCGCATAGCGACCGCATCGCCGCCGGCGAGCCGCGCGACATCCTCGAAACCGTGCGCATGGTCGCCTACGACCGCGGCTGGGTGCGCCGTTTGCGCGAGGCGGTGATGACCGGCTTGACGGCGGAGGCGGCGGTCGAGCGGGTCCAGAACGACGCGCGCGCGCGCATGCACCGTCAAACCGACCCTTATCTGCGCGACCGCCTGCACGACCTCGACGACATCGCCAACCGGCTGCTGCATCAGCTGACGGGTCAAAGCTACGTCGCCGACCGCGACAGCATGCCGGAAAACGCCATCATCGTGGCGCGAACGATGGGGCCGGCGGCGCTGCTCGACTACGATCAAAGGCGGCTACGCGGACTCGTGCTGGAGGAAGGCGGACCGACCAGCCATGTCGCGATTGTCGCGCGGGCGCTCGGCATCGCCACCGTGGGGCTGGTTCCCGGCCTGATCGACATCGTCGAAACCGGCGATCCGATCATCGTCGACGGCACGACCGGCGAAGTGCACGTTCGCCCACAGCCCGACGTGCAGAGCGCCTATGCCGAAAAGGCTCGGCTGCGGGCGCGGCGTCAGGAGCAATACGCAAAGCTTCGCGACGTGCCGGCGGTCACCAAGGACGGCGTCGAGATCACGTTGCAAATGAACGCCGGCCTTGCGATCGACATGCCGCATCTGCAGGAGACCGGCGCCCGATCGATCGGCCTTTTTCGCACGGAGCTGCAATTCATGCTTGCGCCGCGCTTTCCGCGCATGGACGAGCAATACCGCTTCTACAAAGCGGTGCTCGACGCGGCGCCGGACAAGGCGATTACCTTCCGCACGCTCGACATCGGCTCCGACAAGATCCTCCCCTATATGGCGAAGATCGAAGAGGAAAATCCGGCGCTCGGCTGGCGCGCGATCCGCATCGGCCTCGACCGGCCGGGCCTCTTGCGCATGCAATTGCGCGCGATGCTGAAGGCCGGCGCCGATCGCGATCTGCGCATCATGTTTCCGATGATCGCCAATGTCGCCGAATTCGACGCGGCGAAAGCGATTACGCTGCGTGAGCTCGAACATATCACGCGCCACCACCATCCCCTGCCGACGCGCATCGCGCTCGGCGCCATGGTGGAAGTGCCGTCGCTGCTGTGGGAAATCGATCTTATCGCCGAGCGCGCGGATTTCCTGTCGGTCGGCTCCAACGACCTGGTTCAATACATGTATGCGGCCGACCGCGACAACACCCGCGTTTCGAAGCGCTACGACAATCTCTCCCGGCCGGTACTGCGCGCGCTCGAGCGCATCGTCGATGCCGGCGCGCGGCACAACGCGCCGGTGACGCTCTGCGGCGAGATGGGCGGACGCCCGCTCGAGGCGCTGGCGCTGCTCGGCATCGGCTATCGATCGCTGTCTATGGCGGCTTCCGCCATCGGTCCGGTCAAGACAATGATCCTCAATCTCGATCTCGAAGAGGCGCAGGTGTATCTCGCCTCGCTGCTCGCGTCCGATGACGGCAGCGCTTCCGTGCGCGAGCAATTGCGCGAGTATGCGATCACGCGCGGCGTGCCGTTGTAGCGGGCCTCTCCTTCTCCGCGTCGCCGTCATCACTATCTTCTTAAGAAGCCTTCACATGTTCGCTCAAGACAAGCTCGACCTCATTCTGCGCCGCTATGACGAGATCGGCGACAAGCTCGCCGTCGGCGCCGACGGACAAGCGTTCGTCGCCCTGTCGCGCGAGCGCGCGGCGCTCGACGAGGTCGTCGACAGGATCCGCGCCTATCGCGCGGCGCAGAAGGAATCCCGCGACCTTTCCGCCATGCTCACGGACGCCTCGCTCGACGCCGAAATGCGCACCCTGGCCGAAAGCGAGACGGAGGCCGCGCGCGAACGCCTCGAGGCGGCGGAAAGCGCGCTACGCTTGGCGCTTCTGCCCAAGGACGAAGCGGACGAGAAGGGCGTCATTCTCGAAGTGCGCGCCGGCACTGGCGGCGACGAGGCGGCGCTTTTCGCCGGCGACCTGTTCCGCGCCTATCAGAAATACGCCGCGCTCAAGGGCTGGCGCGTCGAGATCGTGTCCGAAAGCCCGGGAGCGCTCGGCGGATTCAAGGAAATCGTCGCCGAGATCGTCGGTCGCGGCGTCTATGGCCGGCTGAAATTCGAGTCCGGCGTGCATCGGGTCCAGCGTGTGCCGGAGACTGAGACGCAGGGTCGGATCCATACGTCGGCGGCGACGGTGGCCGTGCTGCCGCAGGCGGAGGATGTCGACGTCGCCATCGACGACAAGGATTTGCAGATCGATACGATGCGCGCGCAAGGCGCCGGCGGCCAGCATGTCAACAAGACCGAGTCGGCCATTCGCATCACCCATATTCCGTCGGGCATCGTGGTGATGATGCAGGAGGAGCGCTCGCAGCATCGCAACAAGGCCAAGGCGATGAACGTTCTTCGGTCGCGACTTTACGACGCCGAGCGCCAGCGACTCGACAAGGAGCGTTCGGAGGACCGCAAGCAGCAGGTCGGCTCAGGCGATCGCTCCGAGCGCATCCGCACCTATAATTTTCCGCAAGGGCGCGTCACCGACCATCGCATCAATCTCACGCTCTATAAGCTCGACCGGGTGATGGAAGGCGAGTTCGACGAAATCTTCGACGCGCTGACGACCGACCATCAGCAAAAGCTGCTCGCGCAAAGCGAGGCGTAAAGGCGCCGCCAAGGTCCGTTCCCGCGCGATCGGACGACGGTGCTTTAACGCAATCGCGGACGTTCAGGTCGTCGTTGCGAAGAGCGCGGCGACGACGCAATCCAGCAATCGCCGCGCGACTTATTTGGATCGCTTCGCTTCGTTCGCAATGACGACTCACATGAAATCCTTTGAACGGCTCGGATGTCATTCCCGACGCGCGCGAAGCGTGCGATCGGGAATCCAGAGCGAGTCCAGCGTCCTTGAATTGGCCCTGGATTCCCGGTCAGGCCTGCGGCCTGCCGGGAATGACAGCCTTCGCGGCATGTGCGCTTCGCGGCCTGTGCGCCGACGCACGAACAGCGCGAGCGACGCTCTCTACATTGCTCTCATTCGCAAGAGAACGATTTGCGAAGAAGAACCAAGGAGAGCGTCATGTCCAACTCGAAGAAAATCATTTCCGCCACTCTCGCCGCCGCGGTTCTGGCCGGCACGGTCGCCAGCGCCACGCCGGCGTTCGCATGGAGCAAGTGGCATCATCATGGCTATGGCTGGGCGCCTTACGCCGTCGGCGGCGCGCTCGCGCTCGGCGCTTTGGCGGCGACCGCCGCGAGCGATCCGGACTGCTATTACGAGCGCCGTCCGATCTTCAATCGCTGGGGCGACGTGGTCAGCTATCGCTCCGTGCCCACGTGCTAACGCCATACATCCAAACGTCAGAAAGGGCCGGCGCGCGCCGGCCTTTTTCATTGAGGGTCAGCGCAGCTCACCAGCCGTAATCAAAAAGCTCGCCCATTTCCGTGTAGCGCTGCGGGTCTTGAAGCGTGAAATCCTGTTGATCGAGGAAGTAATTGTCGTTGGCGTAACGGTTCGGCCCGAAATTTCCCTGCGCCGCCGAACCCGCGCCGTCGTCAAGCCAGTCTTTGCCGGTCGTAAGATTATGCGGCAGAGGAATCGGGAAATCGTCGTCCGGCGTTGCGGCGACCTGGCCAGTCACAACGGGCTTGCGCTGTTTCGCGAAAGCCTGGCTCGAGACAAGCGCGCCGATCAAGGCGAGACTCAACAGACTTACGTCATTCGACTTGAGGGCTTTCAATGCCCCCTCCCCAACCCTCCCCCGCGTTCCGCGGGAGAGGGAGCGGGCGCGGCCCTTCGTCAAGAGCGCAGCCAACGCCAATCGTTAGCGCCCCCTCTCCCGCGAAGCGGGGGAGGGACAGGGAGGGGGCCGTCACTTTGAATGACGCGGGCCACTAGTGCCGGAAGTGGCGCACGCCGGTGAAGACCATGGCGAGGCCCTGCGCATCCGCGGCGGCGATGACGTCCTTATCGTTGATCGAGCCGCCGGGCTGGATGACGGCTGTCGCGCCTGCTTCGGCAGCCGCCAGCAATCCGTCGGCGAAAGGAAAGAAAGCGTCGGAGGCGACGACCGCCCCTTTCGCGAGACTTTCCGTCAACCCTGCCGCGCGGGCGGCCTCTTGCGCCTTATGCGCGGCAATGCGCGAAGAGTCGACGCGCGACATCTGACCGGCGCCGATTCCCACTGTCGCGGCGTCTTTCGCATAGACGATTGCGTTCGACTTCACATGCTTTACGATTCGGAAGGCGAATTTGAGATCGGCAAGCTCCTGCGTCGTCGGTTGGCGCTTTGTCACAACCTGCAAATTCATATCGTCGACGACCGCATTGTCGCGCGACTGCGCGAGAAAGCCGCCCGAAACCGATCGATAGGTCAATCCCGGCGCGCGACGATCGGGTAGACCGCCGGTCAACAACAGACGCAGATTCTTCTTCGCGCCGATGATCGCAATCGCCTCCTCGTCGGCCTCAGGCGCGATGATCACCTCGGTGAAAATCTTGACGATCTCGCGCGCCGCTTCGGCGTCGAGCATGCGATTGAGCGCGACAATGCCGCCATAGGCCGACACCGGGTCGCAGCTCAATGCCTTGGCATAGGCGTCGGCGAGCGTCGCGCCTTCGGCGACGCCGCAGGGATTGGCGTGCTTGACGATGACCGCGGCCGCCGTCCGCGCCGGATCGAATTCCGCGACGCATTCGAAAGCGGCGTCGGTGTCGTTGACGTTGTTATACGACAGCTGTTTGCCCTGGAGCTGACGCGCCGTGGCGACGCCAGGCCGCGTCTCGCCCGAGAGATAGAACCCGGCCGATTGATGCGGATTTTCGCCATAGCGCATCGGCTCGGCGAGACGGCCGCCAAAGGCGCGCAGCGGCGGCGAGGCTTCGGCAAGCTCCTGCGCGAGCCAGTTGGAGATCGCCGCGTCATAGGCGGCCGTGCGGGCGAAGGCCTTCTGTGCGAGCCGCCGACGCGTCGCAAGCCGCGTCGCGCCCTTCGTCGCTTCGAGTTCCGCGATCACCGCCGCATAATCTTCTGGATCGACGACGACGGCGACGTCGTCGTGGTTCTTTGACGCGGCGCGGATCATCGCCGGCCCGCCGATGTCGATGTTTTCGACGCAATCTTCGAACGGCGCGCCCTTCGCCAGCGTCGACTCGAATGGATAGAGATTGACGACCAAGAGGTCGATCGGCTGGATGTCATGCGCGAGCATCGCCGCTTCGTGCTGGGGATTTTCGCGGATCGCCAGAAGGCCGCCGTGCACCTTGGGGTGCAGAGTCTTCAGCCTTCCGTCCATCATCTCCGGAAACTGCGTGAGATCGGCGACGTCGCGAACCGCGAGCCCCGCGTCGGCGAGCGCTTTGCGCGTCCCCCCGGTGGAGACGAGCTCCACCCCATGCGCCGCCAAAGCGCGCGCCAATTCGACAAGGCCTTTCTTGTCGGAAACGGAAATCAGCGCGCGCGCCACGCGGCGCAAATCGACCGGCATCGCATACTCCCAGATCGCGCCGCATTCGGGCGGAATCGCCCAAATGCGGATAACGTGATCGATTCCAAAAGCCTGGAGCGCGTTTTGCGCGAAAAACCGGGTTCCGCTTTTTCGCGAGCGCGCTCTGGATCGCGCCGCGCTTATCATACCTGATCGCCGGGAGGAACCTGCTCGCCGGCGCGCCGCCGGAAACTCCAAGCGATCTCGGCGCCGGCGGCCGCCATCCCGCGCAAGACGATCTGCGCGCATTTGCGCGCGCCGCCGGGCGCGGCGAAAAAAATACTGTCTTCGACTTCGGGAATCACGCCTTGCGCCTCAAAAACGAGAATCTCGCCATTGGCGAGATTGAGTTCGATCGCGCCGTCGGCGCGCGGCGCAACGCGCACGCGCGGGTGAATGTGAAAGCGCAGGGCGAAATCGCTCGTTTGCGCATGTCTGCGGCCGCCTTCCGCAGCAACGAGCCGATCGACGCCCAGCAGCGCCGCGCCATCCGCCGCAAGGGTCAGTTCGCGCTGATGGACGAGGCCAAAATCGCGCGCATAGCCGTCGTGCGACAAAATGAGCGTCGTTTCGCCTTCGAGACGGCGGCGCTCGACCTCCGTGTTGCGTGGGCCGGCGAGAACGCGCCCGGCGCGCCGGCGCGGCGCGCTTTGCGGCGCGATGCGGGCGCTGGAGCGGTCGCCGACGACGAGAGTCGAATGCGCGGCGGTGGCCCGCGCCAGTTCGCGGGCGTCCAAATGCGGCGGCGAGGGAGTGCCGCAGTTGACGACGACGCGCTCGATTCCAAGCGAAAATTCAAATGACAGGCAGCCCGCATGCGCAGAAAGCGAGAATTCGAATGGCGGCGGCCCGGCGGCGTCGACAATGACCAGCGCGTCGCCCGCTTCCATGCGCCGATAGCCGGCATAAGGAGCGTTGACGGGCGGCGCGCCGCGCGTATCCTCATGGGCGAGCGCGCTCGCCAGCCGATCCAGCTCCGTCGCGCCCATGCCGTTGAACAGCGCCAGAGAGCCGTCGCCATGTTGCAGCATTCGCAGCATCGGCATCATTCGGTCGATGGCGCGCAGGACGGCGGGCGGGATTTGCAGGCCGCGCGCCGCAATCACCTGCCGCAGCGGCAATAAGTCGATCAGCAAGTCGATGGCGACCTGTGGATTGCGGCTCACATGGCCGCCGTCGATGAGGATCTGGCGGTCGAGTTCGGCGCTCAGCGCGCGCGACACATGCGGCGCGATCTTGCGGCCGGTGTCGGCGCAAACGGCGAATTCGGCGAGCGCGATGGCGCAGAAGGCGCGATCGGCGCCGCGCGCGCCGTCGCCGGCCAGGGCGCGCCAGAGCAGCCGCGCATTGCGCGCAAGCGCCAGCATAAATGCGTCGTAAAAGTCGGCGTCGGCGCCGTCGAGCAACGTCGGCGATTGCGAGAGAAAGGAAAGGAGCCGCCGCGCGACGACGGCCGGCTCCATCGCCGGATCGCCGGCCGGCAGCTTCGGCAGCGAAAGAAAGTCGGCGACGAGCGCCTGCGCATGGTCGAGCGCCGCCTTATTGTCGGACGCCTGCAGATGCCGCAGCCAGGAGAAGCCGGCAAGCGAGCGCCGCCAGCCCTCGGAAGGCGCCGTCACGAGAAATGGCGATACGCCTCTCGCCTGCACGGTCTTGCCTTCGAAAGAGAAATAGCCGGCGTAAATCTGGTCTGCGACGGTCGAGTCGGTCGTTCTGATGTCGGGCGGCGCGATCCGTAGCCGCTCCGGCGGCGCGATCGCCATCGACTTCACGAGGTGGTAGGGCGCGGCGGCGCCTCGCGCGAAGGCCCCCGCCATCCGCGCCGCCGAAACGCCGGCCAGCCGCACCCGATCCCGCAACATGATGGCGCTCAGAGGGCGTCCTCCGATAGCGGCTCTCGCACGATAATCCCCACCGACGCCGGCCAACCGGCCATATCAAACCCCGCCGTCCGCTTATATTCCATATTTCCGTGACTTCCGAATGAGACCGCGCCGGCTTCGGCGCAGCGCCATTGCATGCGAACCGGTGGAAATGGCAATGTCGCGCCGCTTTGTGAGGAGACTTCGCCAATGCCGCTTTATACGATCGACGGAATCGCGCCGCGACTGCCGGCCCCCGGCCGGTTCTACGTGGCTCCCGGCGCGCACGTCATCGGCCGCGTCGCGCTGGAGGAGGACGCCAATGTCTGGTTCGGCTGCGTTCTGCGCGGCGACAATGAGTGGATCACGGTCGGCGCCCGCACCAATATCCAGGAAAACAGCGTGCTTCATACCGACATGGGCTTTCCGCTGGTCATCGGGCCGGACTGCACGATCGGCCATGGCGTCATTCTGCATAGCTGCACGATTGGAGAGGCGACGCTCATCGGCATGGGCGCGACGATCCTCAACGGCGCCAAGATCGGCGCGAACTGCCTCGTCGGCGCCAATGCACTGGTGACCGAAGGCAAGGAATTTCCCGACTATTCGCTGATCGTCGGGTCGCCCGCCAAGGCGATCCGCACCCTCGACGAGAGCGCGCGCGCCCGCCATCTCGACTCGGCGAAACATTATGTGGAGAACGGCCAGCGTTACGCGAAGGGGTTGACGCTGATCGCCTGAACGCTTTTCTCACCGCGAGACATAGAGCGGGGCGCTGGTCGGCGGGCCGATCGCCACCCAGTCGTTCTGATTGTGCTGCGACTGCCGCTTGACGAAGCGATAGGGAACGCGCGTCCATGGCCGCATCTCGTCGGAAAGATTGTCGAGCACGAATTCGCCGCGGTTGGTCTTGACCGTCAGAACCGAGTGGCCGTCGCCGTTCTTTTCCTTCACCACGGTGAGCAGCAGCGCCTGCCGGGGAAAGCCTTCCTCGATCAGCATGCGGCGCTTCAGCAGGGCGAAATCCTCGCAGTCGCCCTGGCCGTCGCTGGGATAATCCCACCGGTCGACCGAGCCCCAGTGATCCGCATCGGCAATCGGATCGATGTTCTTGTTCACCCAGGCGTTGATGCGCGCGATCTTGCGATAGACGGCGGCGGTGAGTTCGATGTCCTGCGGCGCCGTTTCATCGTCCCGGCATTCGCCGCGATACCGCTGGCAGAAATCCACCCAGCCGTATGGCACGCTCGTTTCCAGACCAGTCGTCGCAAAAGTCGCGGTTTCCGATCCGGCGAAACATTTCGCATTGATCGCGACAAGCGCCGCGCCCGCCATCCCGAGAGCCATAACCGCCTTGCTGACGACACCCAACATAACCCGCCTCCGTGACATGAGGCGAGGTTAGTTTTCTTGTTTTGCTGTCGATGAAAGTATTTGTGCCGCATTTTATGCGGATGCGTTCAGATTTTAGCTGATATCCGGTAAGTATAATTTCTCGCTAGCGAAATCCATAAAATTTGATGTTATCGCCTATCATATTGTAATATAATGCCCTTTACCGCTCATTGTCGTCGACTCCGACGCCTGCGCCCTGCCCCGGATTAAGCTTGGAGGAACGCCAAGTTAACTTGCGCCGGCTCCGAAGGTTAACGCGCCCGTTCAGTCCGTAATTTTTTTGCCGGAAGCGGCGACGGACCGACTTCGGAGAGGCGCAAATTCGTCACAAGGTTTTATGTGCTCAATGCGGCAGGCGACGCCCATGCCTCCCCTTGGGAGCGAAGGACGGGTGTGTTTCCCCGACCGCCGATCGATCGAAGCCCGTAACGACGGATGCCCCCTCCCCAGCCCTCCCCCGCTTCGCGGGAGAGGGAGCGAGACTCGGGTCGCGACTGCAACAGGCGGATTGACCTGTCGCGGACGTCACGCGCCGCGAGTTCGCGTTCCGTCGAGATCGCTCCACATTTTGTCGTATTCTTTATCGACCTTGCGCTTTTCGAGCACTGCGTCCATGTCCTCATCCGGTCCAATCGGACGAATATATTCCCCGCGCCAAGTGAGGTTTCTGACGAGTTCAGCGTCCCCGCGCGGATAGACCGACTTGATCCCAAGAAGCGAGGGCGCTTTGACAAAAGCCGCCGTCAGCAGCTGGTAATAGAGCTTCTGGCTCTTCTCGATGGGTTCTGAATTGTCCTTTTTGAAAAGGCGATCTTCGGAGAATTCCGCTTTTTCCAGCGGCCTGATATTAAGGCCGTTCAGGCGCGCACACTCCACGATCCATTCCAGGGCGCAATCCGACAGTCCATACCGACCGTAGCCGCCGCCGACATTGGAATGCACGCCAGGAAACCATTTTTGCTTGTAGAGCGGAAATTTGTTTTCCGCCAAATTCTTCTCGTTTCGCTGCCGATGGTAGTCGGTGAGCTCTATGTGCGTCGGACGGAACGGCCAGCGCCGTTCATCGGCGGCCAAGGCGTGATAGGCGCTGTCGACGCTCTCGCTTAACGTCACATCATGAAAACTGCACCCGAACAGTTTGTCGACGAGATAACCCAGGAATTCGCCATAAGGCGCGCCTAAAGCGCCGACGGTGTCCCAGACGCCGAGAAAGCGGATCTTCACCGGCCCGGGATGGCAGTAGTCGCTTCGAAACTGTATGGCGTCCGCGCCCTTCGGCCGCCAGCCGTCCGACTTGTCCTTGTAATGTCCGTAGGCGATCGACGTCAGCGGCATTTTGCATCGCTTGAGAATGCCGAGATTATGCACCAGACCGGCTATGCTGCGCGCCGTAAAGGCGCCGCGGCTGAAGCCGAAAAGATATATTTCGTCCTTTTCCTCGTAATTGCTCACAAGAAAGGAATAAGCATCCTTGACGTTGTCTGAGATTCCATAACCGAAAGTTCCGCCCCTGATTTTTTCGCCGCGCCGCGTGCCGACGCCTGCGATGTAATGCACGAGTTGCGGGTTCGCGCCGCCAACATCGGCGCTCTCGATGGCTTGCAACGTCCGCAGAACGTTGGTGCCCCGCGCGGTCAACTCGTTCCAAGTGCCGTCGCAGAAAATGATCAGCTTCTTGGCCATGGCAATACTCCTTGTCCAAATGAAAATTCAGATTCACGCAGACTATCACTCCACGTCGAAGGGCGCGACTCCAATCGGCTGGCCGTTTTCGCCAAGAGTGATTTTTTCGATGCGGGCTTCCGCCTCGGCGAGCAGAGTCTCGCAGCGCGCCTGCAGCGCCTTGCCGCGCGCGTAGAGCTTCACCGACTCATCGAGCGACACGGCGCCCTTTTCGAGATCGCCGACGATACGCTCGAGCTCCTGCATCGCCTGTTCGAAAGGCATCGCGGCGATGTCGGCGGCGGCGTCCGGCTCTTGCGTCATGGCGTATTTCATAGACGAAGCGCGCGTCCTTGGCTATCGCGCGGGCCTAGCGGTCATAGGGTTCGGCGCGGCCGACAATACGTAGAATCGCCGGGAATTCCTCGCGTGTGCGACGCTCGATTTCGTCGAGCGCGTCATGGGCGTTTTGCACCGACATTGCCGGGTCGAGGCGGCAGCGGAAATTGACGACGAAGCCGCCGGCCGTTTCGCGAACGCGCACGTCCTGCACCCGCGCGGGCGGCCGAGTCTGAGCGGCGACGCGGGCGAGCGACGCTTCGATCGCGCCGGCCGCCTCTGGGTCGGCGGCTTGCGCTGCGAGCAAATGTATTTCGAGCGGTTCGATATGGGTCTCGACTTCGGCGTCGGCGCCAAATTCGTCGCGCAACGCGCCTTCGAAATCGGCGGCGACGGCGTGGGCGCGGCCGAGCGGCATGGCGCCGTCGAGTTCGATGTCGACGCCCATCGACAGGCGGCCATCGATCTGCTGAGCGATGACATGATGCGCGTGAATATGGCGGCGCGCCCCGACCAGCAGGATGCGTTCCGTGACCGTTTCGTCGTCGAGCGCCCGTGGCTCGATCGAAAGCGTGATGCGGGCGCGCGGCGTCACGTCGGCGATCGCGTCGGCCACGGCCGATTTGATCCTCGCCGCCTGTTCTACGCGCAGTCCCCGCGCAACGCCGATCGTCGCCTCGCCGACAATGTCCGGACCGATGGTGCGCAGTCGCAGCGAATCGATGGCGATGACGCCCGGCACATCGGCGATCGCGCGTTTGAGATGCGGCGCAAGTTCGCGTGGGGCGGCGTCGAGCAAGGTGTCGATGGTGCGCCGGCCCAGCCGAAAACCGGCGACCGCGATGAAGGACGCAACGCCGAAGGCGGCAAGCGCGTCGCCGCGCTCGAATCCATAATGCGCCGCAACGAGACCCAGCAGCACCAGTATCGATGAAAGCAGATCGCTCGCAAAATGCAGCGCGTCGGCGGCAAGCGCGTCGCTGCCTTCCGCTTTTGCAATCCGGCCCAAATGCCGCGACCGCACATAGTCGATGGCGATGGAGATGACGAGAACGCCGTAAATCGGCCATCCCGCGTCGATCTCGACATTCTTCTCATTCAGGCGTCGCCAGGCTTCGGCGACGACAAACACTGCAAGGCCGAAGAGGAGGCCGGTTTCGATCAGCGCGGCGAGCGCCTCGTATTTGCCATGGCCGTAGTGATGCTCCTCGTCAGCCGGCTTCTCCGCTTCGCGCACCGCGAAAAAGGTCAGCGCCGTCGGCCGGTATCGACAAAGGCGTGGCCGGACTCCGACAGCAGCGCGAGCGAGCCGGACCAAAGGCCGGCTGCGAGCTTCGCGGCTGCGAGAACAGCGCTCGCGGCGATCGAAGCGCTGGCTGCCGCCAACTTAACGTTCGTCGGCGCTCTCGGAAGAGCCTTCGTCTGGGTCACGTAACCGCGCCATTATAATTATGCAGGCGCAAGCCCTAGCAAGCGGCCGACGGGGGCGCAAACCACGCCGCGCAAATGATAGAATTATGGCCGAACCGCCAGACAGGAGCCGCATATGAAATTTCTGCACGCCATGATTCGGGTCGGCGACCTCAAGGATTCGCTTTATTTCTTTTGTGACGTGCTTGGACTGAAAGAAGTGCGCCGCACCGAGAACGAGAAGGGGCGCTACACGCTCGTCTATCTCGCGGCGCCCGAGGACGCGGCTGAGGCCAGGGAAAAGGGCGCGCCCATGATCGAGCTCACCTATAATTGGGACGAGCACGAATATGCCGGCGGGCGGAATTTCGGACACATCGCCTTCGCCGTAGAGAATATTTACGAGGTCTGCGCCCGTCTGCAAGCGGCGGGCGTGACCATCAATCGGCCGCCGCGCGACGGCCATATGGCTTTCGTGCGAACGCCGGACATGATCTCCATCGAGCTGTTGCAAAGGGGCGCGCCGCTGCCGCCGACGGAACCCTGGGCCTCGGCGCCCAATGTCGGCGCTTGGTGAAGTTTCTGCGGCGCCGCGCGATTTTTTTGCGCCGCAGCTACGAATTTTTTGGCCGCTGGGAACCATTGCTCCGGCCCAGAGTTGAATAAGAGCGCGAGCTGCGGCCTCGGCTCGGCTAATCGATATATTATTGATATATTGGCGAACTTTCGTCGCGAAGCTGTCACGGCTTTCGGTTAGAAGGCAGCAGCGCCGGCATCGGGAGCGAAAGTCTCTCGGCTCTTGCGCCGCTAGCCTTATTCGCCGGTGTGAAGCGCTCATCCGATGTGGGGATGAGCCATTTTCGGCAATCTTATACAGATGACGTTCAGCTTACGTGGGTAGCTTGGCGGGAGAAACGCGCCGCTGAAGCGCATGAGTTGGAACAAATGCCGCAGGGAACCAAACCGCGGCCAATAAGGAACTAGGAACGGGGCGCAAGGGCGGAGGGTCGTCATGGTCATCGTGGATCTGATCAATTCCTGCTCTAACGACAAGGTCGCGCAGGCTGCGCTGGCCTGCATTGGCGGCCACTTTGCCGAGCGCGTGCGCGCGGCCGCGGGGGAGAAGGGCCTCAACGTCGGCAAATTCGTCGTGCTGGCGGTGCGCGAATTCGCGAGCCGGACCGACGAAGCGGCGCAAGAGGCGCTTCGCGTCAAGGTCGTCCGTGACGACCAGCCTCTGCTTAGAGGACTCCGTGAGGTGCTCGAATCCGCGCTGGAGCGCGATCCCTTCATCGTCGAAGGCGACGCCCTGGCGGCCGCCCCGCCCTATGCGTACAGCGCTACGCGCGAGAATGCGCTGCGATACCATTGAACTTCTCGGGGTGACGTTCATCGCGCCTGTGGAGTGGCGCCTCGCTTCGGCGAGGTCGCCATTTTCGCTTTTCGGCCTAAATGAAAGCAGGGCAGCCGTCTCTTCTTCTTGGCCGATGATGTCGCATTTTCTCGATCAGGCGCAGATCGCCTCCCTCCTCTCGACCTCCGGCTATTGGGCGATATTTTTCGTCGTGGCTCTGGAAAGCGCCGGCGTTCCCTTGCCGGGGGAAACCATGCTGGTCGGCGCGGCGATCTTCGCGCGGCTCTCGGGGACGATGGACATCGGAAAGGTTGTGGCGGCTGCGTCGGCGGGCGCCATCGTTGGAGATAATATTGGTTATTGGCTCGGGCGGGAGTTTGGCGTGAAGCTGCTTGAGCGTTACGGCCGCTATGTGGGTCTTGGCCCGGAAAAACTGCGCTTGGGTCAATATCTCTTTTACCGCTGGGGCGGCGCCATCGTGTTTTTCGGGCGCTTCTTCGCCCTGCTGCGCATTCTCGCCTCCTCGCTCGCCGGCGCAAATCACCTGCCGCCCGGCCGCTTCTTCATCTACAACGCGACGGGCGGCATCGTTTGGGCCTGCGTCTTCGGCTATGGCGGCTATTTCCTCACCGCCGGCTTCGAAAAGATCGAAGGCCCGATTGCGACGGTTCTCGCCGGCGGCCTGGCGATCGGATTGTTCATGCTTTGGCGCTATTACAAGCGCCATGAGGCGCGGCTGATACGGGAAGCCGACGCCATGCTGAGCCAGCGACGCTAGAGCAAAATCCGAAAAAGTTGATAGACTTTTTCGACAAGATTTTGCTCCGGCATTTTGAATCTGGAGCGATTTCTTATCGACCAGACGATTCCGTCTGGTCGGAAAGCGCTCTAGATCACGCTGCATTTGGGCGGAATCGACCAAATGCAGATAACGTGATCGATCTCAAAAGTTTAGAGCGCGCTTTACGCGAAAAATCGGGCTCCGCTTTTTCGCGGCGCGCTCTAGCCGAAACGCGCGCCCATTCGCGCGTCGACGAGCGCGCGATTGAGGTCGCGCGCCAGCTCCGCCTTCTGGTCCGGCCCCAAAAAGGCGCCGATTTCGACCGTTTCGCCCCGCGAAACCAGGGCCACCCGCTCGGTGCCGAATTCTTCATGCACAGTCTGCTCGAGCCGCACCCAGGACGGATTGAACCGCCACTCCCTTCGCTGCCCGCGCGCGCCGATCTGAGCGAAGACGAGTTCGAGCGGCGTGAGATCGAGCGTCTCGTGGCTGCGCGCGGCCTTGAAGCTCACGCGAAAGGCGAGATACAGGCCAAGCGCATCAAGGCCCATGAAGCCCGCGACCGGCCAGGCCCCCATGAAAAAGAAAGGCAATGCAAACAGGACCTGGCCGAGACAGAATATCAGGATGAAAAGACAGAAAGCGTGCGGCGTCATCGACCGGTGCGGCGTCAGCCGCGCTTCGTAAATTTTCCGCTCGAAGGGGTCGGACATTTCTCCGGCGCTTTCTCCTCCAGATTCTAAAAGTTATAACGCGCCAATGGCGGAAACAAACACTTCAAGCGCGCGCGTCGCCAAAAATGCGCGATCAGGCCGGCGGACGACGGCCGCCGAGGCAGCGCGCGTCGACGAGATTTTCGCGCGTCTTTCAGCCGCAAATCCCGAACCAAAGAGCGAACTCAGCTACAAAAACCCGTTCACGCTGCTCGTCGCCGTGGTTTTGTCGGCGCAAGCGACCGACGCCGGCGTCAACAAGGCGACTCCGGCGCTGTTCGCGATCGCCGACACGCCCGCCAAAATGGCGGCGCTCGGCGAGGAGCGCGTGCGCGACCTCATCAAGACGATCGGCCTTTACCGCGCCAAGGCGAAAAACATCGTCGCTTTGTCGCGATTGCTCATCGAACGCCATGGCGGCGAGGTTCCGCGCACGCGCGAAGAGCTGACGGCGCTTCCCGGCGTCGGCGGCAAGACCGCGAATGTCGTGCTCAATGTCGCCTTTCACCAGCCGGTGATCGCGGTCGACACCCATATTTTTCGGGTCTCCAACCGGCTGCCGCTGGCGACGGGCAAGACGCCGGAGGAAGTGGAAGCCGGACTCGAGCGGATCGTGCCAGAAAAATATCTGCTGCACGCGCATCACTGGCTCATTCTGCATGGACGCTATGTGTGCAAGGCGCGCAAGCCCGAATGCCCGCGCTGCATCATCGCTGATTTGTGCCGGTTCAAGGGGAAGACTCTCGTCTGAAGTTCGCGCGTGTCATTGCGAGCCGGAGGCGAAGCAATCCAGAACTCGGCCAACGAGCCTGGATTGCTTCGTCGCTGCGCTCCTCGCAATGACAGCCGGGAATTATCCCAGCGCCTTCCCCAATCGCCCGGCTAAATCCTGAATATATTGCCAGGCGACGCGGCCCGAGCGGCCGCCGCGCGTAATCGACCATTCCAGCGCCTCGGCGCGGATCGTCGCCTCGGGCGCGTCAAGGCCAAAATGCTCGGCGTAGCCGAAGACCATCGCGAGATAGTCGTCCTGGCTGCAATTGTGAAAGCCGATCCACAGTCCGAAGCGATCCGAAAGCGAGATTTTTTCTTCCACAACCTCGCCGGGATGGATCGCGGTCGCGCTTTCATTCTCCATCATGTCGCGCGGCAACAGATGGCGGCGATTGGACGTGGCGTAGAACAGCACATTGTCCGGCCGCCCCTCGACACCGCCTTCGAGAGCGGTTTTGAGCGCCTTATAGCTTGTCTCCGCGCCATCGAAGGAAAGATCATCGCAAAAGGCAATGAAGCGAAACGGCGCCTGGGCCAACGCGCCGAGCAGCGCGGGCAGCGCTTCGATATCCTCGCGATGGATTTCGACAAGTTTCAACCCCTTGCCGGGCAACGCGCCGTGGACGGATTTCACCAGCGAGGATTTGCCCATCCCGCGCGCGCCCCACAGCAGCGCATTATTGGCGGGCAGGCCCTGCGCGAAGCGGCTGGTGTTGACGAAGAGCATGTCGCGCTGGCGATCGACGCCCTTGAGCAGCGCGAGATCGACGCGGTTGACGCGGCGCACCGGATGGAACGCCCCGCCGGCGGCGCGCCAGACGAACGCCTCGGCGGCGGAGAAGTCGGGCGCGTCAGGCTTCCCCGGCGCAAGCCGCTCCAGAGCCTCGGCGATGCGGGCGAGCAGCTGCGCGACCTCCTCTTGCGACATGAACTCCCCGCAGTTTCTCGCGCTCCCAAGCCATCGACCTGCCGGGGCTGATTTGCGCGGCGCACAGGATTATACCCAAGGGCATGGAATCATGTGATCGATAAGGAATCGCTCAAAATCAAAATGTTGGAGCAGGTTCTCATCGAAAAAGTCTGTCAACTTTTTCGGAACCTGCTCTAGCCGGGAAAAGATTTTGACGCCGACCGATCATTCGCTCATCGACCGCGCCAAGGTCTTCATTCAGCCTCTCGACGCTGAGAAGGCCGAAGAGGCGCTCGCGCGCGTTCTCGAGAAGGACGGGGCCGCCGATGGCGCGCTCGCCGCGCTGCTGCGCGAACGGCCAAGGGCGCGCGATCTGCTGCTCGGCGTATTGGGCGCTTCGCCCTATCTCACGGACATTTCCGCGCGCGATCCGGCGCGGCTTGCGAGAGCGCTCGCGAGCGATCCCGCGCGGCGCATCGAAACCCTCATCGAGTCGACGACGAACATCGAAACGCAAGACGAAGCCGAGCTGATGCGCCTGCTGCGCCTCACGAAGCAGGAAGCCGCGCTCGTCATCGCGCTCGCCGATCTTTCCAAAGTCTGGGACACGATGGAGGCGACAGCGGCGCTGACCCGCATCGCCGACGCCACGCTTTCAGCCGCGGTTCGCTTCACGCTGCGCGCCGCGTCGCTCGCCGGCAAAATCGAACTCGCCGATCAGCGCGACCCGGAACGCGGATCGGGATGGATCTTTCTCGGCATGGGCAAGGACGGCGCGTACGAACTGAATTATTCTTCCGACATCGACCTCATCGTCTTCTTCGACCGTTCTCGCGCGCGCCTGGTCGATCGATCCGGGGACGTCGACTTCTTCGTCAGACTGACGAAGCGGATCGTGAAAATCATGAGCGAGCGCACGGCCGACGGCTATGTGTTTCGCACCGATTTGCGGCTGCGTCCCGATCCTGGCGCGACGCCGATCGCCATCCCGCTCGAAGCGGCGCTGAGCTATTACGAAAGCATGGGCCAGAACTGGGAGCGCGCCGCCTATATCAAGGCGCGGCCGGTCGCTGGCGACATTTTCGCAGGCGAACAATTCCTGCAGGAGCTCGCGCCCTTCATTTGGCGCAAATATTTCGACTTCGCCGCGATCGCCGACGTCCATTCGATCAAGCGGCAAATTCACGCCCATAAGGGACATGGCAAGATCGCCGTCGCCGGCCACAACATCAAACTCGGACGCGGCGGCATTCGCGAAATCGAATTCTTCGTGCAGACGCAGCAGCTCATCACCGGCGGTCGCGATCGGCGCCTGCGCGGGCGCGAGACGCTTACGATGCTCGACCAGCTCGTCGAGAGCGGCTGGGTGGCGTCCGAAGCGCGGGACGATCTGCGCGACGCTTATTTCTTTCTGCGCGACGTCGAGCATCGCATTCAGATGATCGCCGACGAGCAGAAACATACGCTGCCCGAAACTGAAGAGGGCGTCGCCGTCATCGGCCGAATGATGGGCTTCGCCGGCTACGGCGATTTCGCCGAAGCGCTGCTGAAACGGCTCGACGTGGTGCAGAGCCATTATGCGAAGCTTTT
>JACOWC010000085.1 GCA_016177005.1 Methylocystis sp. | reverse complement strand
CCGAAATCGGCCATCGGAATATTGCCGTCGCGGCCCTTGCGGGGGTCGGGAAAGCCGGCGCAGACGGCTTTCAAGCCGGAAAGCAGGAACGGCAAAAGCCGCATCCCGACCGTGAATCATTTTTCCAGTGATTTGGGAATCCTGAAAATTCGCTACTTTTAGAATTGCTGGACGACCACTGTTGCGACGACATTTTTCGGCGTTATCGTGGGGCTCTTAACGTATCAAGAATACAAAGATTCCGCGTCCCCGTCGCCAACGGGGCTTGCGACGGGCGCAGCCGCTTCTCGCCCGGGCACTGATATCGAGTTCGTTTATGTCGTTGCGCATCAGGCGAAAGAAGCGCCGACCTTCCTGGCGTCGCCCTCGCTTGTCTTCAAGGCAGCGAGACTACAAAATCCCGACATGCCGCTCGTGTCAGACGCGTCCGCGGTCCGCCGTGAGGACTTTATCGACGGCGCGGTAAGCTTGTCGGAGAAACAGTCAAAGGCCGTGGAGAAGCTGGCGTCGGGATTGGTTAGGGAGTGCGCGCCGTTACGCCTCCTGGTTCGCGGTTTTGCGAGCTATCAGCCTATCCAGGACGGCGACCATGGGGAGCGCAAGGATTCCGAGGCGCTCAATCTCGCTGAAGCGAATTTTCGTGGGGAAGCGGTGAAGAATGCTTTGAAAGACTCCGTCGCGAAAAATTTCGCTGATAGAGCGGACGCAGTCTCGATCGAGGCAGTACATTGGAGCAGCCATAATCAGATGGTCCATGCTCGCGACAGCGAAGTATTTCGTAATGTTGAGATTGGGCTAAGCCCCGAGATTGATCATCGGTCCGCGGTAATCGTCGTCGAAAAACCCGGCGATTGCCCAAAGATCGTATCGCCGCCACCGGCCCCCAGCAAAGTCGGATCGTCAGACTGATCTCTGATCCGGGCGTCTTGGACGCCGTTCACGGCCGAGATGCAAATATCCCCTGAAAAGCGATGTGCGGCGTCACGACCGGGTTCCGGTTCAAGGATGTCGGCCGTGAAGAGGTCCAGCCGCTGCGGCCATTCCAAGTTATGCGGCGCCAATCGAATCGACCGCCCCAGTCCGGCGGTCGGCAATCGCCAACCTTTATGCCGCCCACTCCTGCAGGAGTTGAAAACTCGATTCGATACCCTGTCCCTGGTCCAGAGCGGACGTCTGGGGCGACGTTCATTACAATGCGCGCGGCAACGAAATACTGGCGGATGGGCTGATCCAAAGGGTGCGCGCCGAGCCATTTTGAATGTGTCCGCGACCGGTCGGCGCTGTCGCTGACCAGAGCGCGTAGAGGGAGTTCATCGGTCTCACGCCGGCGTGCGCTGTGCTCAAAGAAGACGCCCCGCCGTTACATCGACGGTCGGGGCGTTACGATTGTCAGTGCGGCTTTGCGGGCTTCTTCGGGTGGGAGGCGTGATGTTTTTTCTCAGCCTTCGGCGCGGCGACCGGCGGCGCGACGCCCGTTTCGGCAGCCTTTTCAGGCGCCGGGGCGGCGACGGGGGCTGGCTCTGGCGCAGGGACAGGCTGCGCGCCAGCGGTCGGCGCCGCGTCCGGAATCGGACTGGATGCAGGCGACGTGGCGGTCGATTCGGAGGGTGTCGGGTTGCTTCCCGCGCTTTCGATCGAACCGGGCTTGGGAAACCACACAGCATAAACTGCGTAGGCGACTGCGCAGAGCGCGACGACGGCTATTAAAAGGCGCTTCATCGGTAATGTCGAGGGCTTCATTGGAAAGCCAAATTCGAACGAAACGGCCGGCTTTCCTCTCGCGAGCGCTTCATCTACAAACTCCACGACCGACGCCCCGGCCGGACAACAACAGAGACCGACATGATCTGGTCGAATGTGTGAACCGTCGCTCGACATGCGCGCGCAGGAGACGGATGCGCGGCGCGGCGCGAGCAGCGCCGCCGTTGGCGTCGCACTGCGTCGAACCGCGGCAAACGCCCGACATTGGCTCTTCTTCGAGGCCCTTCCACTTTGGGCGGCCGCTGGTCACGACGACGTCCGCGGCGGTTTTTTCGAGCAGATCGATCTGCGCAGCGGACTGCCCATCCCGCTCCCGAAAAGGTGCCGCGTGCAGGCGCGCCAAATCTACGTTTTCACCGAAGCGGGCCGCCTCGGCTGGGAGGGGCCGTGGCGCGCGCGTGCGCAAAGCGGCCTCGCCTTCATGTCGCGCCATCACCGGCGCGCCGACGGCCTAATGCGCTTCAAGACGCGGCTCGACGGCGCCCCTTTCGACGACAGCGTGGACAATTACGATCAAGCCTTCGCCCTTTTCGGGTTGGCGCACGCCTATTCGATCGATCCCGCGGCGGCAGACGTCGCGCGCGACCTTCTCGCGGCGCTTCGGCGCGATCGAAAACATCCTCTGTGCGCTTCGAGGAACGTACCGCCGGCCGCGCGCCGCTGCTGTCAAATCCGCACATGCATTTCTTCGAAGCGGCGCTCGCCTGGCTGGATGTCGCGCCGGACTAGATCTGGCGTGACTTCGCGGACGAAATCGCGCGCCTGTGCCTCTCCCGTTTCATCGAGCCGCGAACTGGAGCGCTTCGGGAATATTTCGACGCAGACTGGACGCCGCGCGCCGGAGAGGACGGTCTCATCGTGGAGCCGGGGCACCAGTTCGAATGGGCATGGCTTCTGGCCCGCTGGCGCGCGCATGGCGGCGACGTCGACCTCTCCGTCATTCGCGGCCTGTATGAGTTTGCCGACGGATTTGGGCTCGACGCCAAGCAGAGTCTCGCCGTTTCCGAAACGCTGCTCGATGGCGGCGTGAAAGACGCGAGCGCGCGCCTTTGGCCGCAAGCCGAGCGCATGAAAGCCGCCATCACCCTGGCGCGGCTCTATCCCCAGGAACGTCCGCGCTTCGAAGCCGCCGCCGAAGACGCCTGGCGCGGACTCCAGCACTTCATTTGCACGGAAACGCCCGGTCTTTTCAGGGACAAGCGGCAACCCGACGGGAGCTTCGCCGCCGAGGGCGCGCTTGCAAGTTCGCTGTACCACGTCGTTTCCGCCGTTTCCGAACTCATCCATTACGCCGGGACGGATGAAAACTCATGAGCGGCGCCGATCGCCCGCCGCCCCGGCCGCGCGTTCGCCAGGCAGTCGTTCTCGTCGGCGGCAAGGGGGCGCGTCTCGGCGAGTTCACGCGCGCGACGCCGACGCCGCTGATGGCGATCGACGGCGACCGCGTGTTTCTCGACTTCGTGGTTGAAAACCTCGCGCGCCAAGGCTTCGATCGCATTCTTCTTCTCGCGGAGCGTTTCGGAGAGCAAATCGAGACGCATTTCGGCGGTCGTCTGACGCATGGCGCGCGGGTTGCCGTCGCCATCGAACCAGCGCCGATGGGAACAGGGGACGCCTTGAGACGGGCGCGCAATCTGCTCGACGAGCGATTTCTGCTCCTGAACGGCGACGCCTATTTCGACATCAACTATCGGGCGCTCGAAAAGGCGCTCGACGCAGCGACGGACGCGCGCGCCGTCCTCGCCCTTCGCACGGTCGAAGACGCCGCCCGTTACGGCTCCGTCGAATTGGAAGGGGGCCGCATTCGCCGTTTCCGCGAGAAAGCCGCCGGGGAATTTTCCGGCGCCGGCCTCATCAATGGAGGCGTCTATCTGATGCGGCGCGACGTCGTCGACCTCATCCCCGAAGGACCTGCTTCGCTGGAAGGCGATGTCTTTCCCGCCCTGGCCTTCGAGGGACGTCTGGTCGGCGCGCCCTGCAACGGCTACTTCATCGACATCGGATCTCCCGACACGTTGATACAAGCGCGTTCGGAACTTCCTGCCCTCGTCCGCCGGCCCGCGCTCTTTCTCGACCGTGACGGCGTCATCAACGTCGACCACGGCTATGTCCATCAGTGGGGCGAGTTCGACGCCCTGCCGGGCGCCGCGGAAACGATCGCCGCTTTCAACACGGCGGGATGGTTCGTCTTCGTCGTCACCAATCAGGCGGGGGTTGCGCACGGCTATTACGAAGAGGCCGCCATCCACCTGCTCCACGAGCAGATTCGCGACTGGCTGGCGAGCGAAGGCGCGCACATAGACGCGTTCTACTATTGCCCGTTTCATCCGAAGGCGGCCGTCGGCCGCCTATCGGGCGGATCATCCGGATCGCAAACCCAATAACGGAATGCTGATGCGCGCATTCGACGAATGGACTGTCGACCGGACGCGATCCCTTCTGATCGGCGATCGCGAGTCTGATCTGGACGCGGCGCGCGCCGCCGGCATCGACGGCTACCTGTTCAAAGGCGGTCGCCTCGACGCCTTCGTCATCGAGAACGGGCTCTGGCCAAATGACCAAGATCGGCGCATCGATGCGCAACTGGAGAAATAGAGTCTCATGCTCTGCTCGATCGAATTCGTCCGCACGGCCTAGCGCAGTTGCTTCGGCGCGCTGGCGCGACGCAGCCGATCGTTGATCGCCTCGCCCAGTCCCCGCTCCGGCACATGCGCCACCGCGACAGTGGCGATGTGGCGCGCGTCGAATTCCCGCAAGAAAGCGAAAAGATTGGCCGCCGCTTCGACGAGGTCGCCCGACGGCGAAAGGTCGAGCACCAAGGCGCCGGGTTTGGCGCGCGCGGCGACCCGTCCTCCGAAATCGAGCGCCGCTTCGCCCTCGTTGATCTCATGCGCCTCCAGCCGCAGCCGCGCGGCCGGGGCGTAATGGGACGGCGTCATGCCCGGCGCGAGGACCTCAGCCTGAGCCGGCGCTGCAAGCTTGGCGCCCAGGACTTTCTCGATCGCTTCCCGCGCGACCGCGCCGGGGCGCAGCATGACGGGCGAAGCTTCGCAGAAGGACACGATCGTCGACTCCATTCCCGCCGGCGTGCGGCCGCCGTCGAGGATCATGTCGACCTTGCCGGAAAGATCTTCAGCGACATGCGCCGCCGTCACGGGGCTCACATGGCCGGACCGGTTGGCCGACGGCGCCGCGATCGGCCGGCCGAGCGCCGCAATCAGCGCTTGCGCGACGGGGTGCGCGGGAACCCGAACGGCGACGCTCGGCAGCCCGGCGCGGGCGAGATCGCAGACCGAACCGCCCGGCGCGACAGGCGCGACGATCGTCAGCGGCCCCGGCCAGAAGGCCGCGGCAAGCCGCAGCGCTGGCTCCGGCAGCGCCGCCTCGCGACATGCGGCCTCAAGATCGGCGACGTGAGCGATCAGCGGATTGAATGAGGGGCGACCCTTGGCGTCGTAGATGCGCGCCACCGCCCATGCCTGAGTGGCGTCGGCGCCGAGGCCGTAAACCGTTTCGGTCGGAAAGGCGACGAGCCCGCCTTCACGAAGGACCGCCGCTGCGTCGGCGATCGCCCCGGCGTCAGCCGGCAAAACTGTCGTCACGCGTTGCGGCCATGGTAAGGCGGCTTGGGAATCGCCATATGCGCCTCGCGCAGCGCCTTCGACCAGCTGTCCCGCAACTCCCGGAAATAGGGATCGTCCGAGCTGATCCTGGTCGCCATTTCGATCTGCAGCGCGTCGCGTCGCAGCAGCGCGATGTCGATCGGCATGCCGACCGAAAGATTCGAACGCATGGTCGAATCCATCGAAATGAGCCCGATCTTCAGCGCGTCATAAATGTCGGTGTCATAGCTGACGGCGCGGTCAAGAATGGGCTTGCCGTATTTGTGTTCGCCGATCTGCAGATAATTGGTGTCCGGCGTGCATTCGATGCTGTTGCCGGCGGCGTAGATCATGAAGAGGCGGAGCGGACCGCCGGCGATCTGACCGCCAAGCAGCAGGGACACGTCGAAGTTGACGCCCTGCGCCGCGGGCTCCCCCTCGGCGCCGCTCGTCTGCGCGCGCGCAAGGCGCGCCGCGCGCCCGACGAGCTGCGCTGCGTGCAGCATGTTCGGCGTGTTCATCACGGTTTCGACCTCATCGCTCTCGGGGCGCTCCATCCCGTCGCTGATGAGGTTCACGATCCCCTGCGTCACCGAGAGATTGCCCGAGGCGGCGAGCATCAGCACGCGCTCGCCCGGCTGCTCGAAGAGATACAGCTTGCGGAACGTCGAAATGTTGTCGAGCCCGGCGTTGGTGCGCGTATCGGCGATCATCACCAGCCCATCGCGCACGAGAATGCCGCAACAATAGGTCATGTGGCTCCGCCGCGGTTCGCGCCAACCGCCTCAGGACTTACAAGTTTCAGGCCAAGGCACAAGTGCCGCGATGCCACAGGACAAGAAAAATCAGCCGCGAGTTTCGCTCTTGTAAGGAAGCTCGGCCGCATGTTCGGCGGCCCATTCCGCAACCGCTGCGCGCTCGCGCGCCAAATAATCCGAAACCGCCTCGGCAAGGCGCGGGTCAGCGAAATGATGGGCCGAATGGGTGATCGCCGGCCGATAGCCGCGCGCGATCTTGTGCTCGCCCTGGGCGCCGGCCTCGACCCGCTTGAAGCCGCGGCGGATCGCGAATTCGATCGCCTGATAGTAGCAGACCTCGAAGTGCAGAAACGGCAGCTGTTCCAACGCGCCCCAATTGCGCCCGTAGATCGCGTCGTCTCCGAGGAAATTGATCGCCCCGGCGATATGCCGCCCGGCGCGGCGCGCCATCACCAGCAGGATGCGATCCGCCATGCGCGCGCCGATCTCGTCGAAGAAGGCGCGAGTCAAATAGGGCCTGCCCCATTTGCGCGCGCCCGTGTCCATGTAGAAGTCGAAAAACGAATCCCAGTGCGCCGAACGAATGTCGCCGCCGGTGACGAGATCGATCGTGATCCCGTCGCCGAGCGCTTCGCGCCGCTCGCGCTTGATCGCCTTGCGCTTGCGCGCCGTGAGCCGCGCCAGAAAATCCTCGAAGTCGGCATAGCCGTCGTTGACGAAGTGGAATTGTTCTCCGGCGCGAGAAATGAATCCGGCGCCGCTCAGAACGACGCGTTCCTCCTCCGTACAGAACGTGACATGAATGGAAGACGCGCCGCTCGCCTTCCGCAATCCCTGCAATCCGGCGATCAACGCCTCGCGCGCCCCTTCCGGCGCATCATTCGCAATGAGAAAGCGACGCCCTGTGACCGGCGTGAAGGGTGCGGCGATCTGAATTTTCGGATAGTAGCGCCCGCCCGCCAGCTCATAGGCCTGCGCCCAGCTCTGGTCGAAGACATATTCGCCGATGCTGTGCGTCTTGATATAGGCCGGGGCGCAGGCGACAAGATTCCCCTGCGAATCCTCGACGAGCGCATGCGCCGGCGTCCAGCCCGTGCGCCCGCCGACCGATTTCGACAGTTCAAGCGCGCGCAGGAATGCGTGCGACACGAAAGGATTGTATCGCTCGCCGACGGAGTCCGGCGCGCCAGGCGGGTTCGCGCAGGCGTCCCAGCCTTCGGCGGCGACGGAGCCCAGCGATTCGGCGTATCGAACCGTAAATCTTTGCGCCATGTCTCCGGTGAAGCAGCCGCGTTTGAATGCCTTCTAGCATGGCGTCGCGGCGCCCACTACCATGGCGCGGTTGGCGCAGTCATCCAAGCGCAACTTTTCAGCAAGCTAGAAGCGAGACGCATGAGAATTCACGGCCGCGACTACCGAACGATTTGGCTCGACTCAGATGGGCGGAAAGTCCAAGTCATCGATCAGACTAGCCTGCCGCATCGCTTCGAGACGACAACGCTCGAGACTTGCGAAGACGCCGCTGCGGCGATCGCCAATATGACCGTGCGCGGCGCGCCGCTGATCGGCGTGACGGGCGCCTATGGCCTGGCGCTCGCCGCCTGGCGCGATCCGAGCGATGCGGCGGTTGAGAGCGCCCACGCGCTGCTCCTCGCCACGCGGCCGACGGCCGTCAATCTGCGCTGGGCGCTCGATCGGCTGCGCGCGCTTCTCCTCGCGGCGCCGGTCTCGGCCCGCGTCGACCTCGCCTATGCAGAAGCGGCGAAGATCGCGGAAGAAGACATTGCGGCCTGCCAAGCCATCGGCCGCTCCGGCGCCGAACTCATTCACAAGGCGCGCCGCGGCGACGGTCCCGTCAATATCCTCACCCATTGCAACGCCGGCTGGCTCGCCACCGTCGATTGGGGCACGGCGCTGGCGCCGATCTACACGGCCGCGCGCCAGGGCGCGCTAATTCACGTATGGGTCGACGAGACACGCCCGCGCAATCAGGGCGCGAGCCTCACCGCCTTCGAATTGCTGGGCGAAGAATTGCCGCACACGATCATCGCCGACAACGCCGGCGGCCATTTGATGCAGCATGGTCTTGTCGATCTCGTCATCGTCGGCAGCGACCGCACGACGCGCGCCGGCGACGTGTGCAACAAGATCGGCACCTATCTAAAGGCGCTCGCGGCGCATGACAATGACGTGCCGTTCTATGTCGCGCTGCCCGCTTCCACCGTCGATTGGCGCATCGCCGACGGCGTCCGCGACATTCCGATCGAGGAGCGCAGCGCGCGCGAAGTCACCCATATCAGCGGCCGCGGCGCCGACGGCGCGCCGATCGAAATTCAGCTTACGCCCGATGGCTCTCCGGCGCGCAATTTCGGTTTCGACGTGACGCCGTCCCGCTTCGTCACAGGTCTGATCACCGAGCGCGGCGTCTGCGCCGCCACGGAAGACGGGCTGAAGGGATTGTTCCCGGACCTTGCCGGTTAAGCATTGTTCCCAACGTACTGTCGAATCGTCATTGCGAGGAGCGCAGCGACGAAGCAATCCAAAAGTCGCCGAGCTTGATTCTGGATTGCTTCGCCTTCGGCTCGCAATGACGAACTCACGCAGTCTCGCGCGTCCCGTAGTTCTTGAAGCGCTCCACCGTGCGCATGATCTCGTCGTCTGAAAGCACGACGGGCTCGCCGGCGAGCGCGCCGAGATAGAAGACCTGCGCGAGCGCTTCGAGCTCCACGGCGCGCCACAACGTCCTGCGCATATTCGCCCCGGTGACGATCGCGCCGTGATTGGCGAGCAGCACGCCGTCGCGGTCGGTAAGCCCGGCCACCACAAGCCGCGACAGCTTGGCCGTGCCATAAGGCGCATAATCGACGCAACGCACCGTGGGGCCGCCGAAAGCCGCGATCATGTAATGCACGGCGGGAATCTCACGCCGCAACGTCGCGATGGTCGTCGCATAGGGCGAATGCATATGGGCGACGGCGTTCACCTCGGATCGCGCGCGATAGATATCGAGGTGAAAGCGCCACTCGCTCGACGGCGGCAGCGGACCCTCGAAGACGCCCTCGCCCGCCAGCGGCATGCGCGCGATCGACTCCGGCGAGAGTTCGCGGCTCGGAACGCCGCTCGGTGTGACGAGCGCGCCGTCGCCGACGCGCAGCGACAGATTGCCGGCCGAGCCGTGATTGAGCCCCAGCCGCTCCATCTCCTGCGCGGCCTCGACGATCGCCGCGCGCGCGTCGCGCTCGTTCATGCGAAAAGCCATACAGGCGCGCAGCGGCGAATGACAAGCGCAAGGCCAGCGGACGATATTGCGCGCGTTCAGGTTGCGGTATACGAGGAGCGTCCCCTCTCGGGGCCGGTAGCTCAATGGTTAGAGCCGGCCGCTCATAACGGTCTGGTTGCAGGTTCGAGTCCTGCCCGGCCCACCATGAAATTCTATTTTTTATAATTGGTTATGACATATGCGTCCCGCATCCGCGGGGAGCCCCGGCGTTGACGATCGACTTGAAAAAGACCCAAACGGCGCTCGCTATTGCCCGCCGTCCACTTTATGTGACGTAGTTACCAAGCTCCAGTCCCAGCAACGAAAAAGCCCCGGCCAACGGCGCCGTGCTTCAATCCAAAAGTGAGGAACCCCCATGCTGCGCAAAGTATCCCTTGTCTTCGCATTGCTCGGCGCCTTGGCGCTTCCGTCCGCTGCACTCGCCGAACCTGGCGGCGGCTGGGGCGGCGGCGATCATGACGGCGGCCATGGCGGTTATGGCGGCGGCGGTCATGGCGGCGGTGGTCACGGCGGCGGCTGGGGCGGCGGCGGTCACGGGGGCGGCTGGGGAGGTCACGGCGGCGGCTGGGGACGAGGACGCTTCTGGGGAGGTCATTGGTACCCCTACGGCGTAGGCCGGTGCTGGAGATGGACCCCTGCCGGTTGGATTTGGGTCTGTTATTAGAAACGAAATCTGACGCTCCAATCTCCAGGCGTTCGGCATGCCAGGCCTGACGAGGAGATTGGGGCTCAGGATGCAGGGACTGTCAGGAATCTTGTGTGCGGGGCCGGTTGACCATCAGGCTCTGTGGTAGGGATGGCCGGATAGAATCGTCATCGCCCGATAAATCTGTTCGGCCGCCAGAATGCGCGCCAACTGATGCGGCAGCGTCATCGCGCCGAAAGAGAAGACCGCTGCCGCCCGAGCGCGCACGCTCTCGTCAAGCCCTTCGGCGCCGCCGATGGCGAACCAGAGCGCCTTGCGCCCCTTATCTCTTTCGTCCGCAATGAATTGGGCGAAGGCGGCGCTCGTCGCCGCCTTGCCCCGCTCGTCGAACGCCGCAAGACGCGACTCAGGCGGCAGCGCCGCAAGCAGCTCCGCGCCTTCGCGCGACGTTCGCTCGGCCGCGGCGGCGATCTTGCTCTCGTCGATTTCTTTTAGCTCGAGGCCTTCGAGCCCGAGTCGCCGAAAAGCGCCGATACGCTCGGCGTATCGCGCGTAGAGCTCGCGCTCGGGACCGGCTTTCAGGCGGCCAACGCAGATCAGGCCCAGTTTCATCCGGCGCCAGCAAGACGAAGTCGGACAAACGATCCAACAGGAACGCTCATCCAGCTCGCGTCAGACCAGGCGAATCTCCACCGGACGGTCGCCGCCCCACATCTTTTCCAGATTGTAGAACTGGCGCACTTCGGGGCGGAAGATATGGACGATGACGTCCCCGGCGTCGATCAGCACCCAGTCGCACTGAGACAGGCCCTCGACGCGCGGCGCAACCACGCCCGCGGCCTTCAAGGCCTTGATCGCCCTGTCGGCGATGGCGCCGACATGCACGGTCGACCGACCCGTCGCGATGATCATGTCATCGGCGAGAGCCGTCTTTCCGCGCAGATCGATGGAGACGATGTCCTCGGCCTTGGTTTCGTCCAGGCTGGCGAGAACCTTTTGCACGATTGAGCCGGCCAACTGCGCTCCTGCGCCAATTCCCGGCCGGAGCGGACGACGATCCGCCCCCGGATGAACACTTGTCGACAGCGTTGCAACCCTCATGCTTCGCGGCCCCAAGCCCGCGAGAGGGCCGACCGCAACGTAAGGATGGGGCCCTTCCCAAAAAATTGCAATAGAAACTGCGGTGTTGCAGAGCGCCACCGAGAAAAACACGCCAAGAAAAAACGCCAAGAAAAAAACCCGGCTCGGGCGCCGGGTTTTACAAGGCGGTTCGGGCTAATCGAGAGGCGGGAGGAACCTCAAAGCCGGAACAAGCCAAGCATAATCAATTTGCGCCGAAAGCGTAGGGCGAATTTGTCGCCTGCCGGTTCGGCGAGGCGAAAAGCGGGGAAAAGTCGTTGAATAGAGCCTCGGCAAGCGCGTCGCCCGCTCAGAATCTGATCATGTTAACAATGCCTTGCTGACCGTCCACCCGGACAGTGGTCAAATTGCAACACACGTCAAGTTTGTCGCTGAAGCGCAGCTTTTCGCACGGCTCATTATGGCGAAATCATGGAATCAGCACCATCGAGCCGCTGGTGGCGCGTGATTCGAGCGCGGCGTGCGCCTTGGCCGCGTCGGCCAGCGGAAACCGCACCGGCTCGCCGAAAGTCACCAAGCCCTGCTTCGCCGCATCGACGAGATCGTCCACCATCTCCTCATAGTCGCGCCGGCGTGCGATATGGGTGAAGAGCGACGGGCGCGTGGCGTAGAGCGATCCTTTGAGCGCCAGAAGCCCGATGTCGAAAGCCGCGATTGGACCGGAAGCCGAGCCGAAGCTGACGAACATGCCGAAGGGCTTCAGGCAGTCGAGCGAAGCCGGAAAGGTCGTGCGCCCGACGCCGTCATAGACGACGTCGCACAGCTTGCCTTTGGTGAATTCTCGCACCCGCTCGACGAAGTTTTCTTCCCTATAGAGGATCGTGCGCCTGGCGCCCGCCTCCTCCGCGATCTTCGCCTTATCGGGAGAACCGACGGTGGCGATGACCTTTGCGCCGAGGGCGTTCGCCCATTGGCACAGAATCTGTCCGACGCCGCCGGCGCCGGCGTGGACAAGAACGCGATGGCCCTTCTTCACCCTAAATGTCCTGCGCAGCAGATATTGCGCCGTCAGCCCTTTCAGCATCATCACCGCGCCCTGCTCATAGCTGAAGGATTTCGGCAGATGGATCACTGAATCTGCGGCGATGTTGCGCGCCTGCGCATAGCCGCCGAGCGCGCCGACATAGGCGACCCGCTCCCCGACTTTGAAAGACTTCACATTTTCGCCGACGGCGATCACCTCGCCGGCGCCTTCATGTCCGGGGATGAAGGGACAGTCCGCCGGATAGGCGCCGGTGCGCCGATAGATGTCGATGTAATTGACGCCAATGGCGTGGTGGCGGATTTGCACGTCGTCGGCCGCCGGCGCCGGCAGATCGACGTCCTCCATGACCAGCGCTTCCGGTCCGCCGGGCTGATGCACGCGAATCGCCTTAACCATCTCGTGCTCCTTTCGCGATCGCGCCGCCCTCACGAAAAAGCGGCAAAGCCAGAAAATAGCATCCCGTCGCGACCAAAGTCGCCTTTACGCCGAAGGAGGCCGCAAAATCCTGCGAGACCGCCGCGATCGCCGCCGCGGCCCAGATGGCGGTGACGACGATCGTCACGCGGCGCAGGCGCGTGACGCGCAGCGGATGAATGAAGACGACCGGCGCAAACATGAGCGCCGTCGCCGCCAAAACGACCGCAAGGCTCGCGTTCGCCGAAGGCCGCAAGATAAGAAGATAGAACACGACGACATTCCAGAGCGCCGGGAATCCGCGAAACCAGTAATCCGGGGTCTTCATCCGCCGATCGGCGAAATAAAGCGCCGAACAGGCGCAGACTCCGGCGCATACGGGACCGGCGAGCGCCGGATCGAGCAGGCGCGAACGCCACAGCGCCACGAGCGGCGTGACCACATAAGTGAGAAAATCGACGACGAGATCGAGCGCGACGCCGTCGATGACGGGCGCCGTTTCGGTCACTTTGAGGCGTCGCGCCAGCGCGCCGTCGACGGCGTCGACGATGAACGCGACGCCGAGCCAGCCGAACGTCGCGGCGAAGCGACCTTCCGTCGCAAGGAACAGCGCGATCAGGCCGAGCGCCGCGCCGCTCGCCGTGAAGAGATGGACTGAAAAGCCGATGAGGCGGGAAGACGTCACGAGGGCGCTGGCGTAGTGGGAGAAACGGGAGCCAAGACTACACCGCCGCTCGCCACTACCCAAAAATCGCCTTGCCAAAGTCGCCTTGCCAAAGCAGCTTTGCTCGCGCTTCGAAACATCTACCGCTATAACAGGCGGGAGGAGACGGGCAGAAATGGAAACGGCGCAAGAAAACGGCACATCGGAAATTCTGGTCGCGGGCGCCGGATCGACCGGCCTCGCCGCGGCGCTGGCCTTCGCGCGCGCGGGATTCAAGACGACGCTCGCCGGTCGAATACCGCCGCCGCTCCCGGGACGCACCGTCGCGCTGTTTGAAGCATCGGTCCGATTCCTCGATGCGCTCGGCGCTTTGGAGCGGGTCAGGGCGCGTGGATGCGCGGTCGAGGCGATCCACATGATCGACGACACCGATCAGTTTCTGCCGGTGCCCGAACTCAGCCTGCGCGCGCGCGAGATCGGCCTGCCGGCGCTCGGCGTCAATGTGTCGAACGACGAGCTCGTCGCCATTCTGCTGGATCTCTGTCGCGATCGGCCAGAAATCGAATTCATCGACGCCGATATCGCGGATTACGAATTCAACAGCGACGGCGCCGTCGCCATTCTTGCCGACGGGCGACGCCTGAGGGCGGACTTCATGGTTGCGGCGGATGGACGCAACAGCCGCGCGCGCGCCGTCGCCGGCATCGACGTGAAGGAATGGACCTATCCGCAGATGGCGCTCACCATGCTTCTGCGCCACGAGTTTCCTCACGAGAATGTCTCGACGGAATATCACACGCGCTCGGGGCCTTTCACGCTGGTGCCGCTGCCCCCGCGCGAGGACGCGCCCAATCGTTCGAGCCTCGTCTGGCTGATGAGCGTCGCCGACGCGCGACGGCGTCTCGCCAAGCCGCGTGAGGACCTCGAATATGAAATCGAGGATTACGCCAAGTCGGAACTTGGCGCGATGCGCATCGAAGGCGACATCGGGCAGTTCCGCATGGGCGGCATGCAGGTGTCGAAACATGCGACGGGGCGCCTCGCGCTCGTCGGCGAGACCTGTCACATCTTTCCGCCGATCGGCGCGCAGGGATTGAATCTAAGCCTGCGCGACGTGGCCGACCTCGAAGATTGTCTCGCCAGCGTCGATCTCAGGAATCAGCGCGAATTGTCGCGGGCGCTTGCGCGTTACGACCGCCATAGGCGCGCCGACATCGGCTTTAGAACGCAAGGCGTCGATCTGCTCAACCGATCGCTGATCATTCCCCATCTGCCGGTCGATCTGCTGCGCGGCGCGGGCTTCATCGCCATGGCGGCGCTCGGCCCGCTGCGGCGCGCGGTCATTCGCGAGGGCGTGCTGCCGCATCTCGTGCTGCCGCGGCTGATGCGCCGGCCGGCGCACCGCCACGACATCGCAGAGGCTCCGCATCGACGCGCCGGCTGGCGATCTTGAAAGACGGAATCGTCTGGTCGATAAGAAATCGCTCCAGATTCAAAATGCTGGAGCAAAATCTTGTCGAAAAAGTCTATCAACTTTTTCGGATTTTGCTCTAGACGCCGCACAAAACGCGGCGCTACTTCGCGGCGATTTCGATCTTCTTTTCTTCCTTCTTGGCTTCGGGCGTTTTGGGCAGCTTGATTTTCAGCACGCCCTTTTCGAAGTCCGCCGTAATCTTGTCCGCGTCGACGCCTTCGGGAACCCTGAAGGCGCGCCGGAAAGAGCCATAGCGGCGCTCCGAACAGTAGTAGCCTTCCTTCTTCTCTTCCTTTTCTTCGTTCTTCTCGCCGGAAATCGAAATCACGCCATTCGAGAGCTTCACGTCGACGCTTTTTTCGTCAAGGCCGGGCAGTTCGGCGGTGATCTCATATCCGCCGTCCTTCTCGACGAAATCGACCGGCGGGCTCGCCGACCATTGCGACATCATCCGGTCGAACGGTTGAAAGTCGGCGAGGCTTCGGCGCGACGGGAATTCGTCGAACAGACGATCGAACTGGCGCCGGAACGATTCGAAAGGATGCCAATCGAAAATGCCGGGGGGCTGAGCGGATTCCTTTGACGCTGGCAGCTTGTTGTCTTCGGCCATGCTGATCTCCCTCGTGGACGCACGATCGCCAGGCAACCGCAAATTCAGCATCGATGGAGCCGACGATCGGCATGGAAACGTTAGTGAAGTGGAGCGTCAGCGGTATGACTTCAAGCTGCGCGTTTGCGCCAATTTGTCGCGACCAAGCTCGTCGACTTCTTCAAGCGACAACAGGCTAACGTCGCCGCCAGACGAAGCGGTGTTGACCGTCAGCGTCGTCTCATGAAGGAAGCGGAGGAGATAATCCGGTCCGCCCGCCTTGGGCCCGGCGCCGCTTAGGCCAAATCCGCCAAAGGGCTGACTGCCGACGACCGCGCCGATCATATTGCGGTTGACGTAAATGTTTCCGGCCGGCGCTTCGCGCGACAGCGCGCGAATGCGCTGTTCGATGCGCGTATGCATGCCGAGCGTGAGCCCATATCCGCCGGCTTCGATCTCGGCGAGCAGTTGCGGAAAGCGATCCGACCGCCAGGTCACGACATGCAGGACGGGTCCGAAGACTTCCTCCCGCAAATCCGTAACGCGCTCGATCCTGACGATATGCGGCGCGACGAATGTTCCTGTCGCTGGCGCTGCGCCGGCGTAGAGAATCCGCCTGGCCGCGCTCTGATGCGACAGATAGGCGTCGAGTTTCGACTTCGCCTCGACGTCGATTGCCGGGCCGACATGAGTCCCGATTTCGCGCGGATCGCCGACGCGCAACTCGCGCGCCGCGCCGATGAGCGTCTTAAGACAGGCGGGCGCGATTTCCTCTTGCAGACACAAGAGCCGCAGGGCCGAGCACCGCTGGCCGGCCGATCGGAACGCGGAGGTCAGCGCGTCGTCGACGACCTGTTCGATCAGCGCCGTTGAATCGACGATCATCGCGTTGATCCCGCCGGTCTCCGCGATGAGCGGCGCAATCGGCCCGTCTCGTCCGGCGAGGGCGCGATTGATGCGATGCGCGACCTCGACCGAGCCGGTGAAGACGACGCCGGCCGTCAGCGGATCGGCGACGAGCGCGGCGCCGATCGCGCCGTCGCCGGGGACGAATTGCAGCGCATCGTTCGGAACGGCCGATTCGCGCAGGAGGTCGATCGCCATCGCGGCGACAAGCGGCGTCTGCTCGGCGGGCTTGGCGACGACGGAATTTCCGGCGACGAGCGCCGCGGCGATTTGGCCGATGAAAATCGCGAGCGGAAAATTCCAAGGCGAGATGCAGACGAAGACGCCGCGTCCATGGCGACGTAGAATGTTGGCTTCGCCCGTTGGTCCCGGCAGCGCCGCGTCGGCGCAGACGATTCGCGCCTGGCCCGCATAATAGCGGCAAAGATCGGCCGCCTCGCGCACTTCGGCGAGCGCATCGTCGAGAGTCTTGCCAGCTTCGCTTTGCAACAGGGCGATCAGCTGGCCGCGCCGCGCTTCGATCAGATCCGCCGCGCGCTCAATCATCTGCGCCCGCGCTTCGAACGGCGTGCGGGCCCATGCTGGATGGGCGCGCGCAGCGGCGACCATCGCGGCATGCGCCCCAGCTTCGTCCGCCTCAACAACCTGACCGACAACGGCGCCATCGACCGGCGACAGAACGGGACGCGCAGCGGTTCGCGTCTCGACGCTGGGGCGCGCGCAAGGCGATGGAAAAGACGCGCGCGTCTCCTCGATCAGCGCCGCAAGCGCGGTCCGATCGCCGAACTCCACGCCTTTCGAATTGGCGCGAAGCGGCAAATAGATTTCGCTTGGCAGAAGCAGGCGCGGATGGCGCGCGCGATCTGGCGCGCCGAGCGCTTCGTAAGGGTCCGCGACCAGCACGCTTCCCGGCGTATCGGGATCGGCCGCGCGCGCGACGAATGAGGAATTGGCGCCGTTCTCGATCAAGCGCCGCACGAGATAAGCGAGGAGATCGCGGTGCGGACCGACCGGCGCATAGACTCGAACGGCGGCGTCGCTCATCTCGGCAAGCGACTCGTAAAGCTGTTCGCCCATGCCGTGCAGGCGCTGAAATTCGAAGTCGCGCCGCTCGCCCGCCATCGTCAAAACGGCGGCGACGCTGCGGGCGTTATGCGTGGCGAACTGCGGGAAGAGACGCGGTTGCGCGAAGAGCTGCGTGGCGCAGGCGTCGAAATTGAGATCGGTCATCGCCTTGCGCGTGAACACGGGATAGTCGGCGAGACCGCGCTCCTGCGCCCGCTTGATCTCGCTGTCCCAATAGGCGCCCTTGACGAGCCGCACCATGAACCGCCGACGGCAAGCGTCCGCGAGCGACGCGACATAGTCGATCACCACCGACGCGCGCTTCTGATAGGCCTGGACCGCGACGCCAAATCCATCCCAGCCGGAAAGCGACGAGTCCTCGATCACGCGTGCGACGACATCGAGCGACAGTTCGAGGCGATCCGCCTCCTCCGCGTCGATGGTGAAGGCGAGATGGTAGTCTTTGGCCAGACGCGCGAGGTCGAGGACGCGCGACGGCAATTCCCGCAACACGCGCTCGCGCGACATCGCCTCGTAACGCGGATGCAGCGCCGAAAGCTTGATCGAAATGCCGGAGCGCGCCGGCAGGCTCGAGGCCTCGGCCGAGTCGCCGATGGCGCGAATGGCGTGGGCGTAGGCCTCGAAATAGCGCTCGGCGTCCTCCGCGGTCCGCGCCCCTTCGCCGAGCATGTCATAGGAAAAGCGTTCGCGCCGGCCGTGCGCGCGCGCTATCGCCGCTTCGATGGTTTCGCCAAAGACGAAATGGGCGCCCATCAGCCGCATCGACTGACGGGCTGCAGTCCGCAGCGCCGGCAAGCCGAGACGGCGCGCGAGATCGGCGACGAGCCCGCGGGCCTCGGTCACGTCGACGATGCGCGCCGAAACCCCAAGCGCGAAGGCGCAGGCTTGAACGAGTAGCGCGTCGCTCGACGACTCGTGATGAGAGAAATCGCCCTCGGCAAGCTTGTCGGCGAGCAGTCGATCGGCCGTGGCGTCGTCGGGCACGCGCAGCAGCGCCTCGGCGAGCGCCATCACCGCAAGACCTTCCCGCGACGAGAGGGAGAATTCATGGAGAAAATCTTCGACACCGCCAAGCAGATCGCGCCTGGCCCGCATGAGGCGCACGAGCGTCAACGCAGTTTCTTCGACGGCTCGTCGCGTGGCGGGGTCCGGGCGCGATTTGAGAAAGGCTTCAGCGAAGCTCTCGTCGGGGGCCGCATAGGGCGCCGCAAAGGGCGCCGGCGACCGCGCCCGCAGGCCTCGATCAGATCTTGTCGCCTTCCGCTCCCGGCCGCGCGCAGCGCCATTTCATAACGGTGAGTTGCGGGTGTTCGCCGCACCATTGAGCGATATAAGGCATCGCCTGCATCATGCAATTGTTGGTCGAGCCCGTGGCTGATTCCAAAACGATTTTGCGCTCGTCGCAGGCGGCGGGCTGCGCCAGGGTGCAGACGGTAAGGATGAGTTCGACGAAATTCATCGCGATCCCCTTGCTAAGCGTCCGCCTTGCGGACGTTTGCTTCCTAGCAAGGGTAATGCCGATCAGTCGGGGGTCAATATCTCGCCCTTGCCATAGACCGCCGTGTCGCCGCCATAGCGGCGCAGCCTGCGCGACAGGAGTGCGGCCGCCGGGGCGCTATGATCTCTCAGGCTGCGCGCGAAAAGCCGCGCGAACGTCAGCTCATGCGCGCCGCAATCG
>JACOWC010000084.1 GCA_016177005.1 Methylocystis sp. | reverse complement strand
GGACGGAATCGTCCGATCGATAAGAAATCGCGCCAAATGAATGAGCTGGAGCAAGTTCTGATCGAAAAAGTCTGTCAACTTTTTCGGAACTTGCTCTAGAGCACGACGACTTTCGTGCCGACCTTCACGCGGCGATAAAGATCGATTGCATCAATGTCGCGCATGCGGATGCAGCCGGAGGACACGGCCTGTCCGATCTTGTCCGGCTCATTGGTGCCGTGGATGCGATACAGAGTGTCCCTGCCGTTCTGATAGAGGTAGAGCGCGCGCGAACCGAGCGGATTGTCGGGACCGCCGGGCAGGCCGCCGGCGTCCGCCGTCGGCTGAAGATGCGGCCAGCGCTCGAGCATGTCCTTGGGCGGAATCCAGCGCGGCCATTCCTGCATGGCGCCGACATAGGCCCGTCCGGTGAAGGCCATTGCGTCCTGGCCGGTGGCGACGCCGTAGCGCACCGCCTTGCCGCCCGGCATGACATAGTAAAGGAATTTCGAGCGGTTATCGACGATGATCGAGCCGACGGGCTCGTTCGTCCGAAAATCAACCAGGTAGCGTTCATATTGCGAACTCACCGCCGCCTTCGGGGCAAGCGCCATGAATTCGGCGTCGCGGCCGTTCAATCTCGGATCCGGAAGGGCCGTCCCTCCATTGCAGCCGGCAAGCAAGACGGCGACAAGCGCTGACGCCGTCACATATCTGAAATTCATTTTGGGCACTCCTTTCCGCCGCGAAATCGTCGTTACGATTTTCTTATCATGAACTTTGGCGCTGGGATCACGTCTTCGGAATTATTCCCCTACTGTTGCGGCGGCGCCACGCTAACCGACGCTAGGGGCCGCTTGAGCTTTACCGTTTCTTTTTCATGGACAGAAGGCCGCAAAAAGCCGAAAATTCAAACGTCGATTAGCGTAGCGTCGCCCGCTCGGAGTGCGTCGCAGCATTGAAAACCCTTCTCGTCACCCATGAAAGCGGGCTCCGTCATGAGATGGGCCCCGGCCATCCCGAGTGCGCCGAGCGGCTGCGCGCGATCGAACGCGGCCTGGCGCAAGAGCGATTCGCTCCCCTCGCTCGAATCAGCGCGCCCAGGGCGGAGCCGGAAGCGCTGCAGCGCGTTCACCCGCAATCCTATCTCACGGCCCTCGAACAGGCCGCGCCGCGCGAAGGCTATTCGGCGCTCGACAGCGATACGCTGATGTGTCCGGACACGATCGAGGCGATCTGGCATGCCGCCGGCGGGGCCGTCACGGCGGTGGACGAGGTAATGTCGGGCAGAGCCGACAACGCCTTTGTCGCCGCCCGCCCGCCGGGGCACCATGCCGGCCCGCGCAACCCCATGGGCTTTTGCTTCGTCAACAATGTCGCGGTGGCGGCGCGCCACGCTCAGGCGGCGTATGGGGCGCAACGAATCGCGATCGTCGACTTCGACGTCCATCACGGCAATGGCACGCAGGAGATTTTCTGGGCCGACGAGACGGCGCTGTACTGCTCCACCCATCAGGCGCCGTTTTATCCCGGCACCGGCGGGCGCAATGAGACGGGCGCGCATGACAATATCGTCAATGCGCCGCTGTTCGCCGGCTCGACGGGAGACGCCTTTGGAGAGGCGCTCGACGATTTGATCCTGCCGCGCGTGCGCGATTTCGCGCCAGACCTCATCTTGATTTCAGCGGGCTTCGACGCCCATGCGCGCGATCCGCTCGGCGGCCTGCGGCTGCGCGAAACGGACTTCGGCGACGCGACTAAGCGGCTGATGGACATCGCCGACCGGCGCTGCGGCGGCCGCATCGTCTCGCTCCTGGAGGGCGGCTATGACGTCGACGCCCTCAGCCGCTGCGTCAACGCCCATGTGCTGGCGCTGATGGGGGTATAGGGAGGACCTGCAAAACTCGACTGCTTCCGACCTCGAATTTTTGCCCGACACGGTGCAACTATTGCACTATGGCGATCGATGGATTTGCATGGCTGTATTGCAACGCTTCGGCGCGGTCAGCATCCGCATCTATGTCGACGATCACCGGCCGCCGCACTTCCACATCGTGACGCCCGATTTTCACGCGATCGTGCGGATTTCGGATTTGGCGGTGATCGCGGGCGACGCCAAAGCGGGCGACCTCGCCGAAGCCTTGGCGTGGGCGCGCGAGCATAGGGAAATACTCGCGCTGAAATGGGCCGAACTGAACGAACGGGGTTGACCATGCCGAAAAAGACCTTGCCGCGCATCGTCGCCGTCGCTCCCGGAAAAAAGCCCATGACCTTGCGCGTGCGCTGGGATCGGGGCGACGAGAGCCTTGTGAACCTCTCCGGCGTCATCGCGACGTTCCGCGTCTATGAGCCGCTGCGCCGCTCGCCCGAATTGTTCCGGCAGGCGCGCGTCGGCGAGCATGGAACCGATATTCTTTGGACGGACGACATCGACATGTCCGCCGATACGCTGTGGCGGCTGGCGCAAGAGCAGTCTGGGGTCACTTTGTCGGCCGACGCTTTTAGGGAATGGCGCGCGCGCCACGCCTATACGCTCGACACGGCGGCGGAAGCGCTTGGCATAAGCCGCCGCATGGTCGCCTATTACGAACAGGGCAAGAAGCCGATCCCGCGCGTCGTCGCGCTCGCCACAAAGGCCCTCGGAACGGGATAGAGTTTTGGGGCTGCAGAATCGGTTTATTGCCTTGCGCAGACGCGCGCTGTCATTGCCGCAAAGATCAATCAGCCGCTCGACGAAGCCGGATTCCGCTCGCGCGCCGACACGGAGGGGCGCACGCGACAACCCTGCGCGGTCGGCTTATGTTGACATGTTGAACGGCCTTGCCGAGTTGGAACGCGAACTCATTCACGCCGGCGCCAGCGAAAGTCGTAGCCGCGCCAAGGCGCGGAGCGTGAAGATGGGGCGTCCCTACCTCAACCGCCATCGGCACGAGGAAGCACGCAAGGCGTTCGCCAATGGCGCCGCGACGCAAACCGATCTCGCGCGGAAAGTTTTTCGGAGCACGATTCCGGGGCTCGATAAATGATTGTTGAACGAGAATTTCCTGATCGCATCGCCATCCTCCCGAGTGAGACCTATGTCTTTGGGGGGTTGGATAAATCGCGGACGCTCAATCAGAGCATAATCGGTCGACGACTTCTGACGAATGGCGTAGAGGTGTTGGCTGTGAATCTAGGCCTTTTGGCTTTCAATTATAGGCAAAGCAACTTAGGCGGCTTTCGTCGTGTGGAGTTTCTGGGCTCCGGAGAAGTTCCACAGCGGGCGGTCGAGAACACAGATGCGATGATTTCACTGCAACTTAACCGCCTCAGAATTGCAACATTCGTAACTGCTTGCATCCTCGGTGTTCACGCCAAGCGAAGCGGCAGATCTATAGACAAGCCTACGTTTCCAAGCCTCGACGACGTTTATGGTTGGGTAGAAATTCCCGGCACTGGACTATTCCTGCCGGAGATGGATGCGAAGCGGCTGCAAAGCCAACTTGGCGTTCGTCAGCGTGCTTTGACTAATGGCGAAATAGCTTCGTATTCGATCCCATTAGATGCTTTAAATGAAGGATTTGATTTGGCCGACAGGCTTTTGGACGCGACGCCCTCTTATTTTGCTGCTGATCCTGTCTCACTGATGGTGATGACCTATCAGGCAATGGTCTTGCATGGTCGTCAACACGCGGGAGCCAGTATCGCTCTTTCGGCACTGGTGATCGAAGCCGCTCTTGAGGAGACTATTTTCGCGAACGGCTTTGTGGCTGGTGCTTCCGGTCGCCTTGGGGCGGTTCCCGATGTCAAATCTACTATCTCGCGTGGTCAGCTGAGCAAGCTAGGATTTCAAAAGATGATCGAGAAGCTGGCCAAGGAGAGAGTAATCGATGACTTTTTGAAGCAGCGCATCGATGATGTCCGCAAACACCGTAACAACTTGATGCACGAGACTAAGGATGCCTCGCCAAGACAGTCAGGAGACGCTTTGACGGCGGTACGAGACGTTCTTTGGCTTTGCACGGGCGAAAATTGTTTCGAACTAATTGTTCCTTGGGCCTATCGGTGTTGAGTCGAAAGGTATTCCATTCCTTGCAAAACGTAGAGTTCCTTCAGTGCAGCTTCGCAAGCAGACAATACCGGTCAGCTTGGCTTACCAATTCAAGTTTTCTGTTCTAATTTGTCGCCCCCCATTTGCGCCCCGCCCCGCCCTGCGTGTATCTCTCAATCAGTGGCGGTTTCGCCATCGCCATCCTACGCGGCGACCTTCGCCGCCGATCCGAGAGCCCCAAATGCCCCTCGCCGACGCCATTCGCACGATCCCGGATTACCCCAAGAAGGGCATCCTGTTTCGCGACATCACCACGCTGCTCGGCGACGCCAAGGCGTTCCGCAAGGCGGTCGACGAACTGGTGCAGCCCTGGGCGGGGACGAAAATCGACAAGGTCGCCGGCATGGAGGCGCGCGGCTTCATTCTGGGGGGCGCCGTGGCGCATCAGCTCTCGGCCGGCTTTATCCCGATCCGCAAGAAGGGCAAATTGCCGCATCGGGTCGTCTCGGTCGCCTATGAACTCGAATATGGCGTCGACGAAATGGAGATGCATGAGGACGCGGTCAATCCCGGCGAGCGGGTGATCCTCGTCGACGACCTCATCGCCACCGGCGGCACGGCGGAGGGCGCGGTGAAGCTGCTGCGCCAGGCCGGCGCCGACGTCGTCTCCGCCTGTTTCGTGATCGACCTCCCCGATCTTGCCGGCGTGAAGCGGCTCGAGGCGCTCGGCGTGCCGGTGCGCACCCTCGTCGCCTTCGAAGGCCACTAATCCGCCTTGTTTCATGTTTTTGTTCAGCCCTGGCTCGACGAGCGCCCGCCGCGAAAAGACGGAACCCGGCTTGTCGCGCGGGGCGCGCTTTAAACATTCGAGATTGATCGCGTTACCTGGATTTGGGCGATTGCGCCCAAATCCAGCGTGGTCCAGGAGAGGCTGCACGGGCGCATGACGCCGCGACAGACCCATTTGGCGCTGGCGGCGATCGCCGTCGCCGCGCTCGCAGGCGGAGTCGCGATCCTCCGCTATATGCCCGGCGTCGGGGATCGATCTCCCGCCCCGAGCGAAGCCGCCCGCAAGATTTGGAGCGGCGCCCTTCCGACCGGCATGCGCGTCGCCACGCGAACGCAGCCCGGCGCTTTTCCGCCCGCCCCGCCGCCTGCCCTCATGATCGCGCCGCCCCTGCCTGTGGCGGCTATGCCGCAAACGCCGTCCGCCGGCGATGGCGTCGAAGGTTCGGTTTCCTTTCCGGTCGCGCCGCCCCCGGCCGCCGAGAAGGCCACGCCGCTGCCGCCGTCGAGACCGGCCAATCTCGCCGCGCTCGCAGAGCAGTTCGCGCAGACCGCCGCGGCGACGCCCGCCGAGCAGACGCCGGCCGCCGAGGTCCCCGCAGCGGCGCCGAACGCGCCGCTGCCGCCGACCCGGCCGCAGGAGCCGTCGGCGAGAGCCGCGCTGGAAGCCACGCCGACGGGGCCGGCCGGATCGGCGCAACCGACCCAGGCAGCGCGCGCCGTCGAGCCGACGTTGCGGCCGGCGCCGGACGAGGCCTTTCAGCAGGAGGCCCCGATCCGTTACGGCATGGGGGATCAGGTCTTCGTGCGGATATTCAAGCAGGAAGGCCAGCTCGAGCTTTGGCTAAGAAAGAGCAACGCCCGCTTCACGCTCTATAAGACCTTCCCGATCTGCAAATGGTCGGGCAGGCTCGGACCCAAGGTCAAGGAAGCAGATTACCAGTCGCCGGAAGGCTTCTACAGCGTTTCGGCGAAACAGCTGCATCCCAATTCGAACTATCATCGCGCCTTCAACGTCGGCTATCCCAACGCTTTTGATCGTCAGAACGGCCGGACCGGCGGCCTCGTCATGGTGCACGGCGCCTGCAAATCGGTCGGCTGCTTCGCCATGACCGACCGCGGCATCGAGGAAATCTACGCCTTCGTCGAGGCGGCGCTGCGCGCCGGGCAGAAGGAAGTGCAGGTGCACATCTTTCCCTTCCGGCTGACGGAACAGGCGATCGCCCGCGAAACCGGAGGAAGCTGGCTCGCCTTCGTTGGCGCCGGCGGCAATTACGAGCACTGGGCCGCCTTCTGGCGAAACCTGAAGGAAGGCTACGACCTTTTCGAACAGACGGGCGAACCGCCTGTCGCCTTCGCCTGCGGCGACCACTACGCCTTTGGCGCCGGCGACGCCGCCTGCAGACGCATCGCCGGCTGGTGACGCCGACAGCCTGCCCCAGTCCCGTTCAGCTTGGCTTAAGCGGCGTCCGGTTAAGATGGCAAGACTATCAGCGGCAATCGGCGCCCCCGGGGCGCCATCAAGGAAACGCCACATGCGCCTTATCGCCTGGTCTTTTGCAGGCGCCGCCTGCGCCGCCGCCATGCTCGCTTCGCCTTCGGCGAAATCAGCCAATGTGCCGCTGTGCCTCGCCATCGCCCAGAACTACAATAATTGCATGCGCCAAAATCAGCTGGCGCGACGCGGTCCATACGGCTACGGCCGCGGCTATCCAGGCGGGCCCTATATGGACGACGACGGATACGACGGCGACGAGGGTCGCGGCTATGGCCCTGGCTATGGCGGCCATGGCCCCGGTTATGGCGGCTATGGCGGTTATCGCCGCCACGGCTACGGGCGCGGCGGGGCGGCCTGCGCCGCCTGGTTCGTCCAGATGCAGGCGAGCGGCTGCTTCAATTAGCCGAAGCCCGGCGTGGCCGTGCCGGCGCCATCCGCTTAGAGCGCGGCGCGCGAAAAAGTGGAACACGGTTTTCGCATGGAGCGCGCTCCATACTATTGAGATCAATCACGTTACCTGCATTTGGGCGTTTTCGCCCAAATGCAGCGTGATCTATAATCTCAGCGAGGGTATTTCGCGCACTCGCCGTCCGCCTTTTTCGCAACCTTCGCGGCCTGACGCTGGCAATCGTTTCCATAGGTCGTGCCGTCGCAGCCGCAGACGGGAAGAAACTCTCTGGTGCAGCGATCTGGAACTTCGATGCATTTCCCCGCAATGTCAGGCGTGTTGCATTGGCCCGGCTCGGGATCGCACCACAAGCCCTTGTCGCATGGAATTCCGGCGATGCCGCCGCACATCTCGCCAACCTTGGCTGCCGAGGCGGACGTGGCGACCAAGATCGATAGCGCCGAAGCGAAGGCCAGTCGGCTAAATATTTTCCTCATGTCAAAGTCCTCCCTTGATAAATTGCATTGAGAGCGTCTGCCCGGCGGCGCGTTTCTCGCCACTTCATGCCCGAAGCGGCGAGCCGCGCTCGAGCGCTAATGACGCCGGCACCGGCCGTTATGCAGCTTGTTGACCATGGCGGCGCGGCGCTGGCAGTCGTTGCCGTAGGTGCGGCCGTTGCAGCCGCAAACCGGCTGGAAAATGAGCGGACAGATCCGGGGCGCACGCGCGCAATGGCCGATGCCGGCGCGACAGCCAGGGGCCATCTCGCACCACAAACCCCTTGCACAGCGCTGGCCGACGAATCCGCCGCATGTCGCGCCGACCCCGCCGTGGCCGGCGACCGCCGGAGATGGCGCCGCCAGGAAGAGCGCAAACAACGCGACGGAAAGAAGCGCCCAAAGGCGCAAGCCAAAGCGCAAGATCATAGCAATGCTCCACAAAATGATTTAGCAACGGCAGGATAACGCTTAACGCCGCCGAGCGTTCCCGAGCCGGCGGAGCCGCCTGCGCCGGTTTTGGACAATTTGACAGCCGCCGCCTTTCGAGGGTAGATGAGCTTCGCTTCGGCGCGGCGGTTTCGCCGCGTTTTTCGTTTGCGCCTATGCGCGCTAGCGAAGCGAACACCATCAACTGCCAAAAAGCCGGCCGGCGGCGACGCCAGCGCCGGGACGAACACAGGACAAAAAGATGTTCGCAGTCATCAAAACGGGCGGCAAGCAGTATAGCGTCGCCGCCGGGGACGTGATCACCGTCATGGCGCTCGACGGCGCGCCGGGCGACGCCGTCACCTTCGACGAAGTGCTGATGCTCGGCGGCGACAGCCCCAGGATCGGCGCGCCGACCGTCGCGGGCGCGAAAGTGTCGGGCGAAATCGCCGAGCAGACGCGCAGCGCCAAGTCGATCGCCTTCAAGAAGCGCCGCCGGCAGAATTCAAAGCGCAAGCGCGGTCACCGTCAGGACCTGACGCTTGTGAAAATCACCGCGATCGAGGGCTAAAGTCCTCTCGCGACACGGGAACAAAGCGGCGCAGCCGCCGCACAGGACAATCGGAGCGAAACAATGGCTCACAAGAAGGCAGGCGGTTCGTCGCGCAATGGCCGCGATTCGGACGGCCGGCGCCTCGGCGTCAAGAAATTCGGCGGCGAATGCGTCGTCGGCGGCAATATCATCGTGCGCCAGCGCGGCACCAAGTGGCATCCAGGCCGCAATGTCGGCATGGGCAAGGACCACACGCTTTTCGCCCTCGTCGACGGCGTCGTCGAATTTAAGTCAAGCGGCGGACGTTCGAGCGTATCGGTAATGCCGACGCCGGCCGCAGAGTAGGCGGTAGGGGACGACCCGCCGCCGATCATTCCGGCGGATTACGGTCGTCTCGACCCGCTTGCTGGCGATCCAGGCGGGAAACGTTCCAGGCGAGATGTCCGGAAAAGCCGTGGCGGGCCAATAGGGAGAACGCTCTCCTTAACGGCTTTTGGGCCAATATTTCCGAATATCGCTTGGAGCGCTGAATGTTTCCCGAAATCACGCACGACGACGTTTTCCGACTCGAAACCGAGCGACTGTGGCTGCGTTGGCCGCGCGCGGCGGACGCCGACGAGATTCGCCGGCATGTCGGCGATCCCGACGTCGCGCTGATGACGGCGAGCATTCCGCATCCGTACCAGGCGCAGGATGCACACGCGTTCATCACATCGGCCCGCCTGGAGAACGCCGCCGGCGGCGGCCTCCATCTCGTCATCACGCCGAAGAACCGGCCGGGCGACCCGATCGGCCTCGTCAGCCTGCACGGCGCCGACCGCCGCGGCGCGGCGACCTTCGGCTTTTGGCTCGGTAAGCCCTATTGGGGACAGGGCTATACGACTGAAGCGGCAAGAGCGCTGATCGACCTCGCCTTCGGAATCACCTCGCTGGACCGGATCGTGTCCTCGGTACGGCCGGATAACCCCTCTTCCTTGCACATCCATGAGAAGCTCGGATTTCGGCGCACAGGGCGCGGCATATTGGCGGCGCCGGCGCGCGGCGGCGATATCGAAGTGGAGCAGTTCGAATTGAAGCGCGGCGAAGCGCACACGCTGTTCGGCGCCCGCCGCCCGCGCTTTTCATCGCCGTGAGCGGAACATGAAGTTTCTCGATCAGGCGCGCGTTTTCGTGCGGTCCGGCGACGGCGGCGCCGGATGCGTCTCGTTCCGGCGCGAGAAATTCATCGAATTCGGCGGCCCGGACGGCGGCGACGGCGGGCGCGGCGGCGACGTCGTCGCCCTCTGCGTCGCGGGGCTGAACACGCTGATCGATTATCGCTATCAGCAGCATTTCAAGGCCAAGACCGGCGGACATGGCATGGGCAAGAACCGCGCCGGCGGGCGCGGCGCCGATGCGATCCTGAAACTGCCGGTCGGCGCCCAGATATTCGAAGAGGATGAGGAGACGCTCATCGCCGATCTCACCGAAGTCGGCCAGCGCGTCGTCATCTGCAAGGGCGGCAACGGCGGCTTCGGCAACGCCCATTTCACGACGTCGACCAATCGGGCGCCCCGCCGCGCCAATCCGGGCCAGCTAGGCGAAGAGCGCACCATCGTCCTGCGGCTGAAACTGATCGCCGACGCCGGGCTCATCGGCCTGCCGAACGCCGGCAAGTCAACCTTTCTCGCGACCGTGACGGCGGCGAAGCCCAAGATCGCCGACTATCCCTTCACCACGCTTCACCCAGGCCTCGGAGTCGTGCGCAGCGACGACAGGGAATTCGTGCTAGCGGACATTCCCGGTCTGATCGAAGGCGCGCACGAGGGTCACGGCCTCGGCGATCGCTTTCTCGGCCATATCGAACGCTGCCGGGCGCTGCTGCACCTCATCGACGCGACCGGCGAACACGCCGGCAAGGATTACAAGATTATCCGGGCCGAACTCGCGGCCTATGGCGCCGGCCTCGCTGAAAAGCCGGAAATCGTCGCGCTTTCAAAGATCGATGCGGCTGACCCGGATCACCTCAGGAAGCAGCGGGAACGGCTGAAGCGGGCGATCGCCTCGGCAGGGCCCAAGACAAGGCCCAAGACCGCCGCCGAGCGGCAGGCGGCGCCTCTGCCGCTTTCGTCGGCGAGCGGCACCGGCGTCAAGGAAGCCCTTCGCGCACTATATGAAGCTATCGAGGCGCAAAAGGCGCTCGAACGCGCCCCCGAAGAAGCGCGGCCGTGGAGCCCGTGACAGCGCGCCGCCATTGACCTTAACAGAGTCAGTGAATAGCTTTGACGGACTATGAGCGCGCGCGGCGAAGTCAGGACATGGCAGTGCGGATCGACGGCAGTCACCCTGCTCGTCGCCTATCTGCTTGTTTTACAAGGCTTCGCGATCGGCGTTTCGTTTAGCGGCGGCGCTTCTGGCCTTTTCGCCAACGCCGTCTGCTTCAACAATTCGTCCGGACCGCTTTCCGGCGATCCCGCGACGCCGGCGCGTCCGACGCGGCACGGCGACGTCTGTTGCGTCGTGCATTGCGCGTCGCTTGGCGGCGCGACGGCGGCTTCTCCCTTCGTCGGCGAGACGCATCCGCCGGCGTCCTATTCAACGATCAAGCTCGCCTTTGACGAGGCCTCCCTGTTCCCCGAGGCGTCGACTCCGCCTCTCGGATCGCGCGCGCCTCCCATCCTGATCTGACGCTTGCCGCATCCGCGGCCTCACGCCCGATCCGCCGGCAAGCCGGCGGCGGGGAGTAGGAACAGCGTTTCCCTCGTTTGTCAGCATGCGTCGTCTAGCGCGTGCGCCGCTCAGTTTTCAGACGGGCGGAAGCGACGAGCATCGGATCGCCCAGCGATTTGGGATCATGGAACAGAAGACTCATTTGGCGACGCGCCTCGTTAAGACGAGCCGTCGCGCCGCCTCGGGAGAGCAGCGCTGCTCCCAGAACGGGAAGCTCGCCGCCGCAAGCGACGGCGACATTCGCGTCGCGCCCGAAGCCATCGCCGACCCGGCGCCGACGCGCGGAGGGGTGGAGGTCGTCGAGACCTACTTCGACCACGACGGGCGCCCGATGAAGCGCAAGAGCCTGGGCGCCGCCCGGGTGGCGCGCTTTTATGACGACAAGGGCAATCAGGTCGAAGAGGCCTATTTCAACGCCGAAGGGAAGCCGACGGTCCGCAAGGATCTTGGCGCGGCGCGGATTTCCTGGCGCTATGACGACCGCGGCAACCAGGTCGAAGCGGCCCTCTACGGGGCCGACGGCGCGCCTTTGCCCCGCAAACGGCGGGGCGCGAAAGGCGCGTTCGACAGCGCCTGAGGCGCTCGCGAAAGCGGCTTATTTGACGCGCGCGATCAGAAAGCCATCCCATCCCTTGGCGCCCACGGTTTGCACCGCCGTCGCCTCGACCCGCTTCTCCTCGGCGACGGCCTCAAACAGCGCGCGCGCCCCCAGCGCGCCGCCGTCGGTCTTCGACAGGTCGGCGACCGCGCCCTCTCGCACGACATTATCGACGACGATCAGCGCGCCGGGCCGAGACAGCTTCAGCGCATAGGCGAAATAGGCGGCGTTGTTGGGCTTGTCGGCGTCGATGAAGGCGAGATCGAAGGGCCCCGGGCGCTCTGATTCGAGCTGCGGCAGCAGATCGAGCGCCGCGCCGACGCGCAGATCGACGCGCGCCCCCACGCCTTCGCGGGCAATATTGGCTCGGGCGACCTCGGCGTGCCGTGGATCGACTTCGAAGGTGATAACCTTTCCGCCGTCGCCCACCGCCCGCGCCAGCCAGATCGTCGAGTAACCTCCAAGCGTGCCGATTTCGAGAATGCGTTTTGCGCCGATGGCGCATGCAATGAGATGCAGCAATTTGCCTTGCGGCGGCGACACGTCGATCGCCGGAAGATTTTCGCGCGCATTGGCGGCGAGCGTCGCCTGCTGAGATTCGTCCTTGGAAATCAGCGCCGCGGCGATGTAATCGTCCACGCGAGCCCAGTCTTTTTCCGCCATTTAACTTTCCTTTTTGACGAGCGCTTGACGGCGCATCTCACAAATTTATTTGACATTGCGCATCGTTTCACGCGTTGTCGCCCTTCGCGCAAGCGCGCGAGAAGCCGAAGGGGCGGGTTGGCCACATTCTCATGAGCCTCAGTCGGCGCTGCGGCGGAAAATGTCGCCCATCAGTAACTGTGGGAGCACCAAGGATGATCAAGATCGCATTGACGACGACCGCAATTGGATTGGCGATGTGCGCCGCCGCCGCCGCCGAGACCACGAAATGGAGCGCGACCGAAACCAACGCGGTTGGAATCAAGAGCGCTTCGGGCACCTGGACTGTCAATAATGACGGCGGCAAGGTCTCGGGCTCGGCCAACATGCAGTTCGATTCAGGCAAGACGCTCGACTATAAGCTTGATGGGACGGTCGAAGGCGAAGTCTACACGATCAAGCTCGTCGACCGCACCGACGATAAGAAGAATTGCGTTTGGACGGGCAAGCCCGCCGCCAGCTCCAGCGGGCGCGTGCTGAACGGCGATGTCAAATGCGACAATGCGAAATTCTCGATTCGAGCCGGCCTGCAACAATAAGCGGGTCGCGCAACAGGAAACGCCGGCCTCAGGCCGGCGTTTTTGTTTTTGATCCTATCGAGCGCGGCTCGCGAAAAAAATATACGCCGGCTTTTCGCAAAGAGCGCGCTCTGAACATTTGATATGACATCCATTTGAACGGCGCGGATGTCATTCCCGACGCGCGCGACGTGCGCGATCGGGAATCCAGAGCAAAACCAGCGTTCTTGGATTGGCTCTGGATTCCCGGTCAGGCCTTTGGCCTGCCGGGAATGACATGGTCCAAGCGAACGGATCAGCCCGAAACCGTATGGAATCGATCAACTTATCCGCATGTGGGCGATGCCGCCCAAATGCAGCGCGATCGAGTCCAGGCGGCACGGTCGAGCGCGCGGACGATTCTCAATCACGCGTAAGGCGACGTTGCGAAACAAGTGAATCGTTCGAACGCGCGCGCCCCCTCTCCCCGCTTGCGGGGAGAGGGTTGGGGTGAGGGGCCGGGCGTATTATCAGC
>JACOWC010000044.1 GCA_016177005.1 Methylocystis sp. | reverse complement strand
AACCTCAGCGCCCTCATGTTCCTCCGTTTCGCGTCGATCCGTCTCATGTTGCGAAAGCTCTGTAATCCTGCGTAAACTTTCAAGACAGACTCTAAGCGGCGTCGTGATCGCGCAACCGCCAGAGGTTTGAAAGATAGTCGCGCAGATAGATGAGATAGAAGCGCGCGATGCCGTGCCGGTCGATCTGCTCCTGATGAATGAGCTCATGCCGAAAGAGCGTCTTTGACACCTCCGACTCGTCGCCCTTGAAGAGGATCGTTCGTCCGATCACCATTCCGCGATAATTGCGCGCGAGGGGCAGCGTGAAAATCCAGTGGCGGTAGCGCACGCGGAGAGGCTGGCGCGATCGGGTTTGGCGAGATTGCATTGGAGGCCGTCGAACTTCATGCGATCGCATCAGCACAGCTCGCTTGAATCCGCCGGCGCCGCGCGGCCGACCGACGCCAGTCTCGCCGCCTTGGCGGTCGGGTCAAGACGGCAGCGAGCATTCCGGGCTGTGCGATGGAGCCGCGCACCGCCGGCATGCGGTCATGGAACTGGCTCATCCGTTCGTTGGCCGGCCCGACAATGATCGTCGCCGAATCGACGGTATCGCTATTTCCAGTGCACGCAGCGGAGCTGACCCATGCCATGGGTCGAGCTGTAACGCCGAGTCCATTTTAGGCACCGCTTGCCCTCAGGTGGGTTGTGTGCGGCAGCTGGCCTAATTCTGGCGACCTTCTGGACGAGCGGCGTCGACTGAAAATCTTCCGGCGGGAGCGAGGGACCCATTGGTCCTGCCGAACCTGGCGTAGTCGCAGCAAAGAAAAACGCTCCGCAAAGAGCCCCGAAAAAAGCGGTCTTCAAGCGCCTGCTCATTTTTTTCTCCCTCAATTTCAAGTCTACGCTGAAAAGTTAGATCGGCGCGGCGCTGCGTCAATTGCCCGCCTAGCCGAAAGCGGCGCGTGAGGTCCACATCGGGTTGACGCTTGCGCTGTGCCCGATGCGGCGGCCAATCCGGCATGACCTGAACCTCCCTGGCGCCGCATTCCCGGCATGCGAAGCGCCGTGTCTTCGGCATATCTATGGGTGTGAAGCCCAAGGGCGCGGCGATGGAGTCGAACGCCACGACTCCATGGTGCTGGCTCGCGCGGTTTAAGCACTCACCCTACGCGCGCGCCCGAGACGCGCTCAGGGTTCAGATCGGCGATGGACGCCGGGGCCCGGCGCTGCATCCGGGAAGGATAGTGGCGTGCGGAACGCTGGGCGAGGCTTGAAGTTATTGTCCAGGACGTTGTCCAAAGTGGCTCCCCGAGTAGGACTCGAACCTACGACCTAGCGATTAACAGTCGCGTGCTCTACCAACTGAGCTATCGGGGAATGCGGTCCCGCCTATACAGGCCGGGGGGCGATTTGCCAAGCCCGCTGTAACGAGCCCGTTGCAACGGATTTATCTTTCACAAATGTCGGCGCCGAAAGCCTGATTGCCACTGCGCCCGAGGAAAAATTCGCTCCAGACTGCGCTCACGCCGGGCTCAGCGCGTCGGCCGGGGCGAAGGCGGCGAGCGCCGCCGCCACGTCGTCGGGCGAGGGCAGCCCCGCCTCATTGCCGAGATGCTGGATTTTATGCGCCGACGCCGCGCGGGCGAATTCGAAATGCGCGCGCCAGGGCGCGTCCGGCCGCTCGAGATAGGAGGCGCAATAGGCGCCGTGGAAAACGTCGCCGGCGCCCGAGGTGTCGATGATGAGCTCATGCGGCACGGCGAGCGACGGCATCTGCGAAATCTCGCCGTTTTCGTCATACCACAACATGCCCTTTTCGCCGGTCGTCACGGCACCGATCCGACAGCCCTTGGATTTCAGCCAGCCGAGCATGTCGAGCTCCGAGAGCGACATCTGCTCGCAGAGCTTTTCGGCGACGACCGCGACATCGACATAGCCCGTCAGCTCGTCGATGCAGGGCCGCAGCGCGCCGCCGTCGAGCGAGACCAGCACGCCCTGCGCGCGCGCCGCCTTCGCATAATGCAGCGCGGCGTCGGCCATATGCCCGTCTAGATGGATGAGTTTCGCTTGCGAAATGTCGAGCCGGGGGAACGCCTGCAGATAAGTGTCGTCGCGCGCGCGCAGGATCGCGCGCTTGCCGTCGTTGGGCCACACGAAGGACAGCGACGAGCGCGCCACCCGTCGCGGATGGACATGGACCCCGTAGCTATGGGCCATGTCCATGAACATATGGCCGAGCCAATCCGGCGCGAGCGTGGTCAGCAAGCCGACGGGGTGGCCGAGCTTGGCGCAGGCGAACCCCGCGGTGACGGCGTTGCCGCCGAAACTCACCGCATAGTCGCGCGCCAGCGTCTTCTGATCGCCGTGCGGCAAACGATCGGCGCGCATTGTGACGTCGATATAGGCGTGACCGATGAAGAGCGCGTCCAAGGCTCAAACCTCCCAGATGCCGCCGAGCGTGCGATCGAGGCGGCAGCCTCAGACCGCGAAGCTCGTTCCGCAGCCGCAGGAGGCGACGGCGTTGGGATTGTCGATGCGGAAGGACTCTCCCATCAAATCGTCGACGAAGTCGATTTTGGCGCCCAAGAGAAATTCCAGAGACGTTGGGTCGATCGCGACCCTTGCGCCGGCTTGCTCGATAAGCGCGTCCTCTTCCACTGGGGCGGGGTCGACGGCGAAATGATATTGGAAGCCGGAGCAGCCGCCGCCCTCGACCGAAATGCGAAACGCCGCGCCGGGCGACTCATTGGCGAGGATCGCGTGAATGCGCCGCGCCGCCTGTTCGGTGAGCGCGATATCCCCTGACGCCGTGGTCATCCCTCTTTCTCCGTCACTTGCTGCGCGGGCCGTCGCGCGTTACAGCGCGATCCGAGCGCTGTCGCGCGACTGCAAAAGAAATCGCCCGATAATCGAATGTCGGCCTATCCAGTTCTGCGCCGGCTCGGCGTTTGGCGGGATAGGCTCGCTGCCGCAAGATAGGTCCAAAGCTGAGACCTTTCAATGAAAGGAGCGCAATGTGGCGGTTCGCGGCCCTCTCGCGGCATACGCCAGCGACGCGACGCGCTCGCGCGGGCGGCTCTATCCCGAGGCGCCGTCGCCGACGCGCAGCGAATTCCAGCGCGACCGCGACCGCATCATTCATTGCACCGCCTTTCGAAGGCTGGCGCATAAGACGCAGGTCTTCGTGCCGCTCGACGGCGATCATTTCCGCACGCGCCTCACCCATACGATCGAGGTCGGGCAGATTGCCCGCGCGCTTGCCCGCGCCCTGCGCCTCGACGAGGATCTCGCCGAGGCCGTGGCGCTCGCCCATGATCTCGGCCACACGCCCTTCGGCCATGCCGGCGAGGGGGCGTTAGAGGCCTGTATGGCGCCCTATGGCGGATTCGATCACAACGCCCAGGCGCTGCGCGTCGTGACCCTGCTCGAGCGGCGCTACGCCCGCTACGACGGCCTCGATCTGACCTGGGAGACGCTCGAAGGCATCGCCAAGCACAATGGGCCGCTCGTGGGTCGCGATGCAGGACGCGAGCATCCTCTCCCTCACGCTGAGGAGCCGGCTGGCGCAACCTCTCGCCGTCCGCTTTCCCGCTATATCGCGGAATTCGACTCGATCTTTCCGCTCGATCTTTCGACCTTCGCCGGCATCGAGGCGCAGGCCGCGGCCCAGGCCGACGACATCGCCTATATCGGCCATGACATCGACGACGGTTTGCGCGCCGAATTGTTCTCGCTCGACGACATCGCCCGAACGCCTTTCATTGCCGGCGTGCTCGCCCATATCCGCGACGAACATCCGGGGCTCGAACGGGGGCGCGTCATCCATGAACTCGTGCGCCGGGTGATCACCGCCTTCGTCGAGGACTCGATCGGCGAATCTCTGCGCCGGCTGGCGCGCGTGGCGCCGGCGAGCGCCGAGGAGGCGCGGGGGGCGGGCGAGGCCCTCGTCGGCCTTTCGCCGCCGATGGCCGAGGCCGAGCGCGACATCAAGAGGTTTCTCTTCGAGAATATGTATCGGCATGAAAAAATCTTGGGCGTCTGGGAACGCGCCCGCGACGCGATCTCGCGCCTGTTTCCGGCCTTTTTCGAGCGGCCCGAACTGATGCCCGCCGAATGGGCGGCCCAGGCCGCCGCGCTGCAAGGCGCCGAGCGCGCGGTGATCGTCGCCGACTATATCGCCGGTATGACCGACCGCTACGCGCTGGGCGAGGTGAAGCGGGTGTTTGGCGGGTGAGGCGAAACCCGAGAATGATATCATTTTATGATTGCATGCGATAGCAGAAAGCGATATTAAAATGCGTCTGAACAGCGCCCATCGGCGCACCTTGGCGGTGGTTTTTTCCTCTCCCGCGCCGACGACGCTGGAATGGCGCAAGATTGAAAGGCTGTTCATGGCGATTGGATGTGAAGCGATCGAAGGGCGCGGTTCGCGCATTGGCTTCAAATTCGGCGCGGCGCGCGCCGATTTTCATCGGCCGCACCCGGGTAAGGCGATGCCGCAAAATAATTGAATCGGTTTGGCGTGGGGATTCCTTGCAGCCATGGGTTGATTTATCACGGCGGCATGATCGATGAAACGGCGAT
>JACOWC010000083.1 GCA_016177005.1 Methylocystis sp. | reverse complement strand
CACCCCAACCCTCTCCCCGCAAGCGGGGAGAGGGGGCGCGCGTTCGAACGATTCACTTGTTTCGCCACGTCGCCTTAGTAGCGCGGCTCGCGAAAAAGCGGATGCCGGCTTTTCGCGCAAAGCGCGCTCGATGCTGTTGGGATCAATCAATTTATCCGCATTTGGGCGATTCCGCCAAAATGCAGCGTGACCTAACGCTCTTCAGCGCGCGCCAGCTCGCTGCGCAGCGCAGCCAGGATCTCCTCGACGTAAAACGGTTTTTCGACCATGGCGTGTTCGAGATGCGCCTCGGGCAATCCCGCGCGGCCGCACCCTGTGGTGAAAATGAACGGGCAGTCGCGGGCGGCGAGCGCGTCGGCGACGGGATCGATTCTTTCGTGGCCGATATTCACGTCGAGCAACGCGAGATCGACTCCGTCCTCGCGCGAAAGCCGAACCGCCTCATCGACGCTGCGCGCCATCCCCGCAATAATCAAGCCGAATTCGGAAAGCGTCTCTTCGAGCGCCAGCGCGATATAGGGATCGTCTTCGACAATGAGCAGCCGTCGCCCGAGCAAAGGATCGCTCGAACGCTGGGAATCATCGCTCGGGGCGGCCGAGGATGAGAGGTCGGAGCTGGAAACCGACATGCATGAATGGTGGGGCGGTTTCCCACTGTTGTCTAGCTTTCGCGCTGCGTTCCCGACGAATTTGCCCGCAACATGGCGAACGTCGCCCATAGCGCCAGAGCGCACCAGCTCAAGATCGTCAATCCGCCGCCGATGGGCGCCGCGAAAGCGAAAAGTTTCGCAGTTAGGAAGACGCGCGCCGCAAGGTCTCCGGCGAAAAGCGTTACCCCTGCTTGAAGCGCCAGGGCGATCGCGGCGAGCCAGTTCGCCTCCCGTCGCGGCGTCGCGCGGATGAGCGCGGCTAGTCCGACGCCGGCGGCGGCGTGAATCATGAGAAATTGGCTCGCCGTCGCGAGAAAAGGACTCGCGTCGAGATGCGCCGCCGCGGCGGCGAGAGCGACGCCGGCGGCTCCTTGAACGGCGGCGACGGCGGCAATGAAAAAAGCCAGTCTCAACGGCGACTCCGATCTCTGGTCAACAGGCGTTCTCATGCTTCAAGCGTCAGACGCGTCATCGCCAAAATATCGACGCGCGGCGGAATGGACCAGTTCTCCGTCATAATGCTGCGTTGCCTGACGTGGCGGCGGCTCTCGATGAGGCGACGCTCTCGCAAAAAGGGATGCGCGCTCCTATATTGCCGCAAAGAAATTTCGGGAGAGCGGAATGGACGCAACGGGCGTCGTAATTTGTTTGGCGATAGCCGCCTCCGCCGCCTGGGGCGTTTATTTGCGTCTGCGCCAGATGGCGACGGTCGAGGCCAATCGCAATCAGGTGCCGGCGGATTTCACGCGCGACGTGACGCTCGACGAGCACCGTCGCGCCGCCGACTATACGATGGCGAAAACCGAGTTTTCCATCGTCGAAACGATTTTCGACGCCGCGATTTCAATATTGTGGCTGGCGTTGGGGCTCGCGCCGCTCTATGCGGCGGTCGCCGCCTTGGTCGAACCGGGCCTCATCCGCAGCGTTCTGTTCGTTCTCATCTTTAGCGTGATCGCCAGTTTGATCGACATGCCCTTCGCCGCCGTCCGCGCCTTTTGGCTCGAGGAGCGGTTCGGATTCAATCGCCTGACGCCGCGAACATTTTTCGTCGATCAGGCGAAGTCAGGCGCCTTGGAGCTCGCCATCTCGGCGCCTTTGCTGTTGGGGATGTTCTGGCTGCTCCGCGCCGCGCCCGACACATGGTGGCTCATCGCCTATGTCGGCTCCATCGCGCTCGCCATCGCCATGACCGTGATCTATCCAACCGTCATCGCGCCGCTGTTCAACAAGTTCACGCCTCTCGAAGAGGGCGCCATGAAGCGGCGTATGGAGGCGCTGCTCGCCAAATGCGGCTTCGAGTCGAAAGGCCTCTATGTGATGGACGCCTCGACGCGTTCGACGCACGGCAACGCCTATTTCAGCGGCTTTGGCAAAGCCAAGCGCATCGTGTTCTTCGACACGCTGCTTGAGAAACATTCGCCGGCTGAGATCGAATCGATCCTCGCCCATGAGCTCGGCCATTTCAAATTCGGCCATGTCCGTCAGATGCTGTTGCAGGCCGCCGCGATCGCCTTCCTCGGTTTCGCCGTGCTGTGGCAGGCTTTTGGCTCCGACGTCTTCGCCGGCTGGTTCGGACTGCCGAATGATCCGGGCATTGTATTCGTCGCCCTGCTGCTCGCGCGCGAGCCGATTTCGCATGTCTTGTCGCCCTTGCTCGCCTGGCGGTCGCGTCGGGCGGAGTTCGAGGCCGACGCCTTCGCGCGCGATCTCGTCGGAAAGGAGCCGATGATCTCGGCGCTGACGCGGCTCACGCGCGACAATCTGGCGACGCTGACCCCAGACCCGCTTTACGCCACCTTTTACTTTTCGCATCCGCCCGTGCCGGTGCGGGTCGCGCAACTGCGCGCGGCAAGATAGCGGCGACGCCGGCAAGAGGCCCGGCGCGCAAGGCGTTGTCGAGCGGGGCGAAGTGCGGAGGGAGGATGCCCGCCGCGGCCTGCGCCGGTCGAGTGAGGATCGGCCCGATTTCAATATTAGCGGTCTGCAATGTGGCCGATCTGCCACAGTCGCGCAGAAAGCGTCCAGCGCGCGCCCGATCGCGTTCATTTCCTTTGACTGTGCAAGCCGGCGCGGATTTCTTGTCCCGACGGTCGTCCAAGGGAATCACCCTAAACATATTAACCATTAGGAGAAGATGCATGAAAAAGGCGGTTATTGCCTCCCTGGCCTTGGCGCTGACGGCGGGATCGGCCGTAGCCGCCGATCTTCCCTCCTACAAGGCCCCGCCGCCCCCGCCGCCGCCGCCGGTCATGACCTGGACTGGCCTGTATGGCGGTCTGAATTTCGGCGTTGGATTTTACGACCATAATTCCTCGAATGCCTGGGGCGCGGGCTGGAACAATCACGGCGGCAGCCGCGCCGGCGTCGTCGGCGGCGTTCAGATCGGCTACAACTACCAGTTCACCCCGATGTTCCTCGTGGGCGTTGAAACCGACTTCCAGGGCACGAGCATCGGCTCCGGCGCCGGCGGCAACACCTGGAACTGGTTTTTTGGCGTGCCTCCGGTGACGACGGCGACGCTGAACTGGTTCGGCACCGTTCGCGGCCGCGCCGGCGTCACGCTGCTGAATTCGAAGGTGCTGGTCTACGGCACGGGCGGCTTCGCTTATGGCGAGGTGCACCGCAACAGCTGGTGGCTCCAGAACGTCTACGCCGTGCAGACGGGTTGGACAGCCGGCGGCGGCGCCGAGTGGATGGTCATTCCGAACTGGTCGCTCAAGCTCGAATATCTGTATACGCAGCTCAGCGGCAACGGGAACAACGGCTGGGGTTGGGGCTGGGGCCTCAATAACTCGAACAACCGCACGCGCTTCCACACGATCCGCGCGGGCCTGAACTATCACTTCAGCTTCGGCGCCCCGGCGCCGGTGTTGGCGAAATATTGATCGATACTTCGAGCCGGATCGATCCGGAAAAGCCCAGCCCTCGCGGCTGGGCTTTTTTTTTAGTGGCGCGCAAGCGCGGTTTCGGCAGGAAGGTCGGCCGTCCTTCAAGGATGAGGGCCCGCCCGCCCGTGCCCTATCCGCCGGACGGCTGTCGCGCCGGCCGTTTGATCGCCGCGATCTGGGGAAAAGCGAGGGCCACGCTTGCCGCGCCGGCCGCTCCTCGGAACAAAGTCACGCCGTCGCCCGCAACATCCGATATGTCCGGAATTTAAGCCGCAAGCGCCGTCGGAGTCGCCGCGCGCAGGCAGAAGTCCTGCGTCGCCGGCGTCGGTTGGCCCTTCATATAGGGGCACTCGTAGCCGCGCGCGGCGAAATCGCCGACGCCGACGGAACACATTTCGACCGCGAGGCGCGTCAGTCGATTGAGCACGGGCTCTCGCACCCATGAAAAGCGCGGCGCGTCGAGCGCGACGGCGCGCATCGCCGCCTTGCGGCTCACATTGTTTTCAAAGCTCATGCGCGCTTGCCATCCGGCCTGCGGCTCCTGCCAGTCATTGACGACGATGACCGCTCCGCGCAGCACGCGCGCGTCGCATTCGGTGCGCTCGATCAGCGCCATCTCGCCGCGCCTGACGCCCGCCAGGGTGAAGAGCGTCGGACGCGCCAGCGGCGCGCTCGCGATGCAATCGACGGCCTCTTCGAAATTCTCACAATTTTCAAAAGCATAGCGCAGCAGATGGTCCGACGGCCAGCCGCCCTCGCTTGCGAAGGCGTCGCGCAGGTTAAGCGCAGCGTCATAGGCGAAGCCGAGAGCGCCCTGGGTGCGCCGCTTCATCGGCGCCTGGTTGATCGCGGCGCAAAAGCGCCCAGGCGCCATGGCGCTGAGCACGCCCACGGCGCCAGGCCAAGTGGCGTTGTAAAATTCCCCCGCGGGGCCGGACTGCCAGGCGATCTCTACGCCCTTGCCGAGGCCCTGAAAGGGCCAGTCGAGCGTGCGGCGCAGGCGCGGCCGACCGCGTTCGTCTTCATAGGCCTGGGTGGTGCAGGCGAAGAGATAGGACATGTTCAGCGTCATCGCGCCTGGAAAGCCGAGAATGGCGACGATGCGCTCAAGCTCCCCCCGATAGGCGGAGGCGGAGCGCTTCAGCCAATTCGCCGCAATACGATCAATTGGCGGAAGGCACACGCGGCCCATCGGCGCGACCACGCCAAGACAGGCCTTGCGAAGCTCGGCCGCCGCGTCGACCCGCGCCGTCGCATGGGCGACTGGGCCGCCGTCGCGCACGTCGAGGAAGGGAATCGCGTTCATCTTCGTCCTGCTGTCAGAAAACCGTCATTGAACAGATATGGATTTCACATCCGGCTGTCACAATACAGTAAAAATTTAGGGCCCTTCGCCGCGCCGCAAAGTCCGGCGTTCTCACGCCTGCGAATCGGTTACAAAGGACCTGACCGCTTGCTCGTCGAGAAACGAATGTCGGACGCCGTCGCCGTCGCTTTTGAAGCGTTGAAATTTCACGCCTCCGCTTTGGAACGGACGCGAACGCTCGATCTCTTCGCCGAGGACCCGACGCGCTTTAAAAATTTCAGCGTGAAGCTCGACGATCTTCTCTTCGACTTCTCCAAGCACAGAGTGACGCGTGAGACGATCGCGCTGCTCGTTTCTCTTGCGAAGTCGCGCGATCTCGTCGCGAGGCGCGAAGCGCTGTTCTCAGGCGAGCCCATCAACGCCACCGAGAAGCGCGCCGCCATGCATATCGCGCTTCGCGATCTCTCCACGCGCCCGCTACTTGTCGGCGGCGAAAACATGCGGCCGCTGATCGAGGCCGAACGGGAGAAGGTTTTCGCCTTTGCGCGCGCGGTTCGCTCCGCCGACGTCCGCGGCGCGACGGGCGCGCCGTTTAGCGATGTCGTCAATATCGGGATTGGCGGCTCGGACCTTGGCCCGGCGATGGCGTCGCGCGCGCTCTCGCCCTTCGCCGGCGAGGGGCCGAGCATGCATTTCGTCGCCAATGTCGACGGCGCCGATCTCGCCGACACGCTGCAAAATCTCGATCTGGCGCGCACGCTGTTCATCGTCTCGTCGAAGACCTTTACGACGCAGGAGACGATGGCGAATGCGGGAAGCGCGCGCGCCCGGGTGGTCGGCGCGCTCGGCGAAGCTGCGGTGAAATCGCATTTCGCCGCCGTGTCGACGCGGCTCGACAAAGTCGCTGAATTTGGAATCGATCCTGCGCGCGTCTTCGGTTTCTGGGATTGGGTCGGCGGGCGCTATTCGCTGTGGTCGTCGATCGGCCTTGCGCTCGCCATCGCCGTGGGGCCTGAGCGCTTCCTGCAGTTTCTGCAAGGCGGCCACGATATCGATACGCATTTCGTTGAGGCGCCGCTGGAGCAAAACATCCCCGCGCTCATGGGACTGCTCGGCGTCTGGCATAGAAACGTCTTGCGATGCGGCGCGCATGCGGTCATCCCCTATGACCAGCGGCTCGCGCGTTTTCCTGCCTATCTGCAACAGCTCGACATGGAGTCGAACGGCAAGTCGGTGACGCGCGACGGCGCGCCCGTCAAATATAAGACCGGCCCGGTGATTTTCGGCGAGCCCGGCGCCAATGGGCAGCACGCCTTCTTTCAGCTTCTTCATCAGGGAACGGACATCGTTCCGATCGACTTCCTGGTCGCGGCCGAACCCACCGCCGCCGACGAACATCATCATGAACTGCTGTTCGCCAACTGCCTCGCGCAGGCCGAAGCTTTTATGCGCGGCAGGACTGTCCAGGAGGCGAAGGCGCAATTGCGCGGGCAGGGGCTCAGCGAAGAAGAGGTCGAGCGTCTTGCGCCGCATAAGACCTTTTCGGGCGATCGTCCGTCGAGCGTTCTGCTTTACCGTCGGCTCGATCCGCGCACGCTCGGACGCCTCGTCGCGCTTTACGAGCACAAGGTCTTCGTTCAGTCGGTGATCTGGAACATCAATCCCTTCGACCAATGGGGCGTCGAACTCGGCAAGGAGCTTGCGAACCGACTGGCGCCGATTGTCGAGAACAAGAACGAATCTACGCAAGGACTGGACGGCTCGACGGCCGGGCTGATTGAGTGGCGGCGTTCGCACTGAGTTGAACGATACGTCGGTGTCTGCGAGCTGTCATTGCGAGCCGCAGGCGAAGCAATCCACAAATTGCGCATTTAATTCTGGATTGCTTCCCGCATCGCTGCGCTCGCGGTCGCAATGACGAGCTGGATCACACCGCCTTCGCCACAAGAATGCTCGCAAGAGCCGGCAATGCGTTGCGCAGGAGCCGAAAATTGCCGAAGCCGGCTTCGCGCAGCAGCGCCTCGATCTCTTCGACGCGGCGCGGTTCGCCGCGCCCCATCGCCAGCGTATAGAATCCGTAATAGGCGTCGAGCGGCTCGGCGCCTTTGACGCCCGACATGCCCTCGATGATGAGCAGCGACGCGCCGGGCGCGAGCGCCTTGCGCACATTGCGCAAGAGTTTTAGCGCCGAAGCGTCGTCATGATCATGGACGATCCGGATGAGCGTCGCGACGTCTGCGCCTTCCGGCAGAGGATCGTCGAGGAAGTCGCCGGCGTAAATCTCCGTTCGCGCGAGCAGACCCGCCTCTTCGAGCCGCGCTCTTGCGCGCGCCGCCACGGCTGGAAGATCGAACAGAGCAAGTTGCAAATGCGGCGCGCGCGCCGCCGCGGCCGATAGAAACACGCCTTCGCCGCCGCCGATGTCGAGGAGGCGCCGATGACGCGATATGTCGTAGGCGTCGAGCGCTTCCTGCGCGACCATCGGCTGAGTCGCGGCCATGAACGCGCTATAGGGCGCAACCTGTCGCGCCGAGAGCGTTTCCGGCGCGTCGCCATCCGAATAGGGCCAATAGTCGGCGAGCCGCCCGCGTTTTTCTTGGCGCAGCAGCGCGACGGGATCGATGAGATCGGCGTAAAGCAGCGGCTGGTGTTCGACGATCGTGAGCGCCGCGCGATTGCCGGCGAAGGCTGCGCCGAGCAGTCCGAGCCCATAGCTTCCGCCTTTACGCCGTTCGGCAAGGCCGAGCGACGCGGCCGCGTCGAGCAGGCGACGCGTCGCGGGCTCGGAAAGCGTGAGCCTCATTGCGAGCGCGTCGACGCTTAGGGGTCCGTCGCGCAGCGCGTCGAAGACCTTCAATTGCGCGCAGGCGACGAGAACCTGCGAGTAGACGAAGCCGGCGGCGAGATCGATTCCGGCGCGCGCGCCGCGTCGCGCCAAAGGGCGCGTGAACGGGTTGTTCAACGCCCAGCGCTGAAATCGCGGATCGGCGACGAGCCTGTCGCGCGCGCCGCGCAATCGCTCCAGCCATGGATCGAGAATATTCAAGACGGCGCCTCGAGATGGATCTTCGCCTTAGCATGGCGACAGGGCGTCGTCTTGTCGGGCAGGACCGGCGGGCAAGACCGGCGTTGCAGGACCGGCGTTGCGGCGCGGCGCCGCATCCTGTAGAAAAGCTGCGCGCCTGCGCCCGTAGCTCAGCTGGATAGAGCGTTGCCCTCCGAAGGCAGAGGTCAGAGGTTCGAATCCTCTCGGGCGCGCCACTCAGATCGAGAGTGGCGGCGCGTTCCTTCGGAACGTTCTCGTCAGGACGCGTCAAGCCATTTGATCGCCGTTCAAGGCGTTATCCCCGTCATCGCTGTAGTATGCGCGGCGGCGCGTTCAGCGACCTGTCGCCATTCGTCGCTCATGGTCGAAGAGCCCTCTCTCTTTCTTCTCGCAGTTGAAGCTCAACTTTATTCTTGACCTGAAAAGCGGTCGGAAGCTCAGCGCTTCCTGCGCTGGAAAGTCCGCGATCGCACGGGCTGAGTTCTGCTCTGCACGCGTCACAGCTTGTAATTTTGTCCATTTGCGTTAGGTATCAGATATCGAGTTTCGGCCGAACGATCTTGCCTTTCGCTCCCTTGGCGCGTCGGCTTCTGACTTCCTCTCCAGAACTTCGATCCTCAAGCGCCACGCAAGTCGTGCGGGCGCAGACAGCTTGTTCTTGAAAGGACATGTCATGCAGACCGGAACCGTTAAATGGTTCAACGCCCAAAAAGGCTTTGGCTTCATCCAGCCGGAGTCCGGCGGCCCGGACGTCTTCGTCCACATCAGCGCGGTTGAACGCGCAGGGCTGCTCGGCCTCGCCGAAGGCCAAAAAGTCACTTACGAAATCGCCATAGACAGGCGTAGCGGCAAGTCGTCGGCGGATCAGTTGCAGGTCGCCGCCTAACCAGCTTTTTCGCCCCTGGCGGACCATCCGTCAGGGGCGAAACATTTGCCTTGCACAAGCGCTTCGAGCATCAGGGCAAGGACATACGGCCGGGCGGTGGCGCGAAGCCCAGACATAAAGGGGCGAGATATGGCTAAAGGCCAACGGCGCAGCAATCGCGAAGCGAAAAAGCCCAAGAAAGACAAATCTCCTGACTCGGCTTCGCCGGCCGCCCAGGGTTCATCCTGGCTGACCGTCGAAAAGCTCCAGGCCCGCGAAGCCGAAGCCAAGCGGCGACGGTGATGAGAGCGTGGCAGGCCTTAGAGCGCTATGCGTTGAGGACCGCCGAATCGAGGAGCGCGTCCGATGACGAATGACAATGAAACGAGCCGGCGCTTTCGGCGTCCGGCGCAACGGCTTGCCGTCGTCCCATCGCATAAATTTCCCATCGGCGTCCGGGTGACCCAAAAATCTGGCGCGCCGACCGACGCGGATTCATTCCACGTCACTCGTCATCTCCCCGACGCCGGCGCAGGACTGCAGTATCGGATGAAGAGAGATCGCGACGGACAGGAAAGAGTCGCCGTGGAATCCGCCCTCGAACTCGTCGCGGGGGATGATTTGATCAAATAGATCCCGGAGGCGGACGATGGACGCGAAGGACTATAGAAACGAAGCCGTCCTCTTTTTTTGCAAGGCGACAAATTCGAAATACAAGCCTCTTATTTTCAGGCGCTTCACGCGGGCCTCGGAAGCCATTCGCTACGCGGTGGAGGAGCTTGCCCCGAAAGCGCTGGCGAGTTGTTCCTTGGAAGTGGATGAGCAGCATTTTTTCGGCCGCGAGATTCGACCTCTTTACGACAGCGATGATTACCCCTTGCGTCGCCGGCACATAAAAAGACGCGCCCATCAGGCGTGACAGCCTGAATGCGCTCAATGGTCGCAGCCAAGCTCCGGGCATATTTGCCGATCGGCAGGGCCGCCTTTTTGGCGCGCCGCGTCCTATCTGATCTTGCACGCGCAATCGGGCGACCGGCCTGAGCGCAAACGAGGATCAGAAAATGGCCAAGACGCAGAAAATGGCCAAGACGCAGACAATGGCCAAGACGCAGACAATGGCGAAGGCATATGCCGGGACTTCTGACATCCATGGCGCGACTCCAATCGCCTTCGCCGGAATTGGCGCGGCGCTCGCCGCAGGTTTGGGCGTCGCCGCAGCCGGGCTTTCCGTCGGGTTCATATGCTCCGTCGCCGGCGCCGTCGGCGGGGCGATCCTCGGCGTGTGGTTAGACCGCCGCTGAGACTTTCGCTCATGTGAAGAGGAGCCGGCGAGAAGCTTGCGCCTAAAAACTCAGGCATTGTCTTCACGGGCGCGGCGAAGCCTGCGCGCGCATGGGCGCTTGACGCGGGGCCCGTTGACGCACATCGCAGCGCGTGCGGAGGCGCACATTCGCTCAGGCTTCCAACGGATAATGTCCTTTCAACAAACGACAGGAGGACATTATGTCGAAGTTCAACAGCACGCTCATCGGAGCCGTCATCGGCTCGTTCATCTTCTTCGGCGTGGGCATTGGGCTCGCCCATGCGCATACGGCGCCCCAGCAGACTGGCGTTGTCGTGTATGTCGAGGAACCCTGAGGACTAAAAGGCGGCCGGGAGGCGGCTGCATGTCCGTTTTTCCAGGGTCGACCTCTAAGCCGACCACCGTCGAAACAGCAGATGATCCAGGGAGATCGCGCCGGGCCCGCGCGCGATCAATACAATGAGTATCGCCGTCCAATAGGCATGGACCGTCCACCATGCGTCAGGATAGACGAAGATCTGGATGAACATGGTCATCATCAGAAGGCCGAACGCCGACAAGCGGGTCAACAACCCTATGAAGAGCAGCAGCGGCAAAATGAATTCGGCGGCGCTCGCCACATAGGCGGCGACGGTCGGCGAAATCAACGGCAGCTTATATTCATCGGCAAACAAATCGAAGGTCGCGTCGCGGATCGCGGCAGGGATTTGGAACGACAGATCGAGGCCGAAGATTTCGCCGCCGATGGTTAGTCCTTCTATCTTCGTTTGGCCTGAAACGAAGAAAGGATGAGCGGCGACGATCCGCAGAAAAAGCGCGATCAGGGAATAGGGGATCGCATCCAGCCGGCGCGCAGTCGTTCTCATGATATTCATGACGCTTCAAGCTCCCATAAAATATTGAGCGTGCCGCTCTGCGACGGGTATTCTCGTTCAGCGCGACGCGCCGACGGCGATGAAAGCCTGCGCCAGGAGAAGCTCCCGCAAGCAGCCGGTCAGGTCGAAATCCGCCGCTACGCCGCTCGCCGCAATCACGGCCTGCCCGAAAGTTTTCCTGTCCTCAAGCGCATGCACGAAGGCCGACCCGCCGAGGGGAAGGGCCGTTACGTTAACCGCAAGTTCGGGACGAACAACGAGCGCCTCTTCGCCATGATTCAATTCGAGCGGCGTCATCTCTTCATCCGACATGTGCCGGCGCCAGATCGAAACGATCGGATATGTCGAGGCGACGACATGCGTCGAGGGATGCAAGGCGGCCGTTGCGCCCGCCAGTCGATCAAATGGAAGGGCGCGAATGACGTCCATCGGCAGCGGCGTGGCGTTTTCGGCGTGATAGGCCTGGCCGACGGCATATTCGAGCCGCGCGACATCCGACAGATAGGGAAGCTCGCGCGCCGGCTCGAAGCTTGAGACGAATGTCGCAAAATCGTGGCCATATTCGAAAAGCATCGGCGTGCGCGGAAGAGATTCGCGCATATGACGCTGCGCCATGGCGCGGAAAAATTCGTCTCCGACCAATTGCCGGCAAACTGGAAAGCGTTCCGCCAGCGCATCGACCAGTCCGACGCACACATTATTGCGATAGACCGCGAAGCGTCGCTCCGGCGGAATTCCGTGGCGCGCTTCAAGTCCGTTCGGCGCCGGCAGCTCGGGATCGAGCAAGGCGCGCACAAAGGCGTTTTGATCGAAATCAGCCGACGCCGTCATGAAGCGCCTCCGATCTGGCGTTGTCTCCAAATCCAGACCGTTGCTTGTCGAGGAACCGCGCCGCGCGCGCGGCTTGCTCCAACAGCAGCGGCCATGCCGGAACGTCATTGTCCCATTCGATCAGAGTCGCGACCGGCCCGCGCAGCGCCAGGGCGCGATCGTAGAGACGCCAAACCGCATCCTGAACCGGCGCGCAATGGGCGTCGATCAGCAGAGGATCGCCGATCTCGTCGGCATCTTCGGCATATCCCGCGAGATGAATCTCTTCGACATAGGACATCGGGAAGGCGTTGATATAGTCCTCGGCCGAAAAGGCGAGATTCGTCGCGCTGACATAGGCGTTGGTCACGTCGAGCAGCAGCCGGCAATCCGTGCGGCGCACGACCTCGCGCAAGAAGTCGATCTCGGAATAGTCGGAGGATTGGAACCGCAGATAGGCTGCGGGATTTTCGAGCAGGATCGGCCTTCCGAGCGTCTCCTGAATTTCATCCACATGAGCGACGACATGCGCCAAAGTCGTGGCGTTGTAAGGCAAAGGCAGCAAATCGTTGAGAAAGCGCGCGCCCTGCGTCGACCAGGCGAGATGTTCCGAGAAGGCGGCCGGCGCGTAGCGATCGGCGAGGAACTTCACGCGGCGAAGGTGCTCGCGGTCGAGACGCTCGGCGCCGCCGATCGACAAGCCGACGCCGTGGATCGACAGCGGAAAGTCCCGGCGCAGCCGCATAAGCTGCGCGTGCGGCGGTCCTCCGTCGCCCATATAGTTTTCGGCGTGGATCTCGAAGAAGCCGACATCGGGCGCTGAAGCCTCGATGTCGGAAAAATGCGCGCTTTTGAAGCCGACCCCGGCGCGAGCAGGCAAAGAGCGCTCACGCGTGCAGCTATGCTCGGGGGCGGAACGCGTTTCCATGCGCGCCGTCAATTCGCGATCGGCTCGAGGCTGCCTTTGCCCTTGGGCGTCACGATGGATGTGCATGTGCCTTTCGGAACATATTTCCATGCGCCGCCTTGATAATCCGTCTTCGACGTTCCCGCGCAGCTTGTTCCGGGCCCCGCCGCACAATCATTCTTGCCTTTCAAGGAGACGCCAAAGCACTTTTCCTGCTCGGCCTTTGCGGCTTTCGCCGTTTCGGCGAGAGCGATGGCGGTCGCAAAGGCGCCGGCGATCGCGAAGGCGGCGCAAAGCTTCCTGTCTGACATTCTGATCTCCCTTAAGGTTTCAGTCCGGTTTATCCAAAAGAACTGGCAATCGGCTGAAAATCCCACGCTTTTGGAGCGCCTATCGACACGGCCGCCGCCGCCGCCTCAAGGTCAATTCGTCACGACGGCGCCAAAGGTTACAACCAAAAGCTCCAGACAGGACAGCCCAAATGCAGGTTGGGGCAGGGGAATCGCACTTGAAACTGGTTGACATTTTGGCTGGGCTTGCGGGTTTTCCGAGAATCGATTCTAGCCGTTGCGTCGAGGACGCGGCGGTTGGAG
>JACOWC010000082.1 GCA_016177005.1 Methylocystis sp. | reverse complement strand
GTTGCGACTCACCACAGCTGCGAAGCGGCCGCGAGGATAGGTTGAGGAACAATGGCGACTGACGGGTGTGGCCTCGGACGGCGGCGATCAGCCGCCTTCCTGTCCTGCGCCTCCGCCATATTGGCGCTTGCGCTGGTCTCTGTCCCGGCCGATCAGGCGTCGGCCGAAAGCCTGCTGTCGGCGCTCGCCCGCGCCTATTACGGCAACCCGGACCTCAACCAGAGCCGCGCCAATGTGCGGGTGCGGGACGAGGACGCGCCGAAAGCCAAGGCTGGCCTCCGGCCGAAGGCGAGCATCACGGCGCAGGCCGGCGCCCAATACGCCGCGATCAAAATTCCGTTTGGCGGCAGCAGCAGCCAACAGGCCGGCGCCGCCTCCGGCGCCAGCGGCGATTTTCAAGATAAATACGTGGGCTATCCGCGCGGCGCGACGCTTAACCTGTCGCAGACGCTATTCGACGGCTTCCGCACTGAAAATTCTGTGCGTCAGGCTGAATCCGGCGTGCTTGCGGCGCGATCGACGATGCGGCTGACCGAGCAGGCGACCCTTCAGAACGGCGCGACCGCTTATATGAACGAGCTGCGCGACACGGCGGTCGTGTCGCTGCGCAAGAACAACATTACGGTGCTGGAGGAGCAGCTCAAGCAGACGCGCGACCGTTTCGAGGTCGGCGAGGTGACGCGAACCGACGTCGCCCAGGCGGAGGCCTCGGTCGCTTTGGCGCGTTCGGAATTTTACGCCGCTCAGGCGCAGTTAAAAAACAGTATGGCGAACTATCGCCAGATCATCGGCAACGAGCCAAAACATCTGGAGCCTGGGCGCAGCCTGGAGCCTTTGCTGCCGAAGTCGCTGGAGCAGGCGATCGCCATCGCTCTGGTTGAGCATCCCGGCGTGACGGCGGCGCTGCATCAGGTCGACGCTGCGGAGCTTGCGGTCAAGGTCGCGGAAGCCGCGTTGATGCCGAATCTTTCGGTCATCGGCCAGGTTTCAAATCAATATGATTCATTTCTCGGACTGCCGGGCTCCAGGCAATTCACCGCCGCAGCGTCAGGGCAATTGAACGTGCCGCTCTATCAGGGCGGCTCAGAATACGCCTCAATCCGACAGGCGAAGGAGCAGCTAGGGCAGGCGAGACTCAATGCGGACGTTCAGCGCGACAGCGTGCGCGCCAGCGTTGTTTCGAGCTATGGACTCCTCGAGACCGCAAAGGCGTCGATCGTCTCTGGCCAGGCGGCGGTTAAGGCCGCGGAGACGGCGCTCGCCGGTGTGCGCGAGGAGGCCAAGGTCGGGCAACGCACGACTCTTGACGTATTGAATGCGCAGCAGGCGCTTCTCAACGCCAGAGTCAATCTCATCGTCTCCCAGCGCGATCGCGTCGTCGCTTCCTATGCCGCGCTGGGTTCGATCGGCCGCCTGTCGGCGCAAGAGCTCGACCTCGCCGTCGCGCTCTATGATCCGAACGTTCACCTCTATCAGGTGCAAGAGCTGTGGTTTGGCGTCGAGACGCCCGACGGCCGATAAGAATTTTGCGAATGCGGGTGACATCATAACGCGAACAGTGTCGAATCCGTTCTGGCCGAATTGATTCGCCGTTTTGGCGCAATCAGAGATCAGGTCACCCTCATGCGCGGAGATTTGCGCGCAAAGCGGCGGAATTCCATGAGCGCAGCGAACGCATCCGTCCCTTCGCACTCGTTTCAGGATGAAACGCGCGCGAACGAGCCGTCGATGGAGGAAATTCTTGCCTCCATCCGTCGCATCATCGCCGATGATGACGGCATGCCGGGCATACGTCGCGACGGCCGCCGCCACGCGCGCGCCGATATCGACGCAGCGCCGCCGGCGCGCAGCGCCCATTCAGCGCCGGCGCGCAGCGCCTATCCAGCGCCGGCGCGCAGCGCCTATCCAGCGCCGGTGCTCGAGCGCCGCCAGGACGAGCCGCCGCTGTCGCGCGCCAGCGCATCTAGCGGCGAGACCGGAGACGCGCGAGAGTTTCGGCTGTTGTACGTCGCCGACGCCGCTGGACAGGAGATTGAGGGCGAGTCGTCGCAACCCGAAGAGCTGTCGAAGAGCGGAAGCGTGACTGAGCTGGAAAATCCTGACGTAAAGGTCGCCGATTCGGCGCCTGGCCAGGAAAGCCCGCTGCTGTCGGCCGAAGCGGCTGGGACGGTCGCGTCGCGGTTTCAGGCGCTTGCCGCAGGCGTGGCGTTCAGCGAAAGCGACGTTCTCGACCGGTGCGCTCAACAAATGCTGCGGCCGATGGTGGAGACATGGCTGAACGAAAATCTGCCTTCGCTCGTGGAGCGGCTCGTGCGCGGCGAAATTGAGCGGATCACGCGCGCAGGAAGCCGCATTCCCGCCTCGGCCGCCAAATCGATTCAGCCTTAACGGCGCATAAACGCGTGAGAGCTAAGGTGGCGATCATGCATCGCCTCAGAGTTCTCGTTCGCGCGCTTGTGCTTCCGCTCAGCCTCTACGCAGTGGCGGGCGTCACGGCGGCATATTTCGTCTGGCACGGCGTCAATGGCCAACGCGGGCTGAAAACCGGCGAAGAATATGAGCAAAAACTTGAGCAACTGCGCCTGGAGCGCAACATTCTCAAGCTTCAACGCATGCTTTGGGAAAGCCGTCTCGCGCTCATCAAAGGCCAGACGGTCGACGCCGACATTCTGGATGAAGAAACCCGCAAACGGCTTGGGCGCGCGCACAAAAACGACGTTGTGATATTTTTGCCGGGGTCGAGCGCGCCCTAACCCAAGCGACGCCGGAAACGCGCCTCTAGAGCGCGCGGCGAAGGGCGCTCTAAGCTTTTGGAATCGATCACGTCATCTGCATTCGGGCGATTGCGCCCAAATGCAGCGTGATCTTGGACAATTTGTCCCGCGCAATCGACAAGACCGCGCGCGATCAGATCTTCAAGATGCGCGAGCACGGTCATCGCCGCGGCCGGATGGAGGCGCTTGTCGACGCCCTCGTAGATTTGCGCGACGATCTCGGCGATCGTCTCGTCTCCCGCTTCGAGACGCTGCAGAATCGCGGCCTCGCGCGCGCGCCGATGGTGAATCAACGCGCGCAGAACGCGAGGGGGATCACGCACCGGCTCGCCGTGTCCGGGCCAATAGATGCGGTCATCTCGCCCGCGCAGCCGTTCGACCGAGGCCAAATAGTCGCTCATTGATCCGTCGGGCGGCGCGATCACGGTCGTCGCCCAGGCCATGACATGGTCGCCGGTGAAGAGCGCCTTTTCCTCGGCAAGCGCAAAGCAAAGGTGGTTCGCCGTGTGACCCGGGGTCGCCAAGGCGACGAGCGAAACATCGCCGATCGCGATTTCGTCGCCGTCTCCGAGCACAATATTCGGCGCGTAGGTCAGATCATGGGCGGCGTCGAGATTGGGGCCGCCGACGCTCGGCGAGTCGCAAGGCGCGTAGGGGGCGCATCCGGCGATCGTGGCGCCCGTGGCGTCCTTCAAGGCCAGCGCGGCCGGCGAGTGGTCGCGATGCGTATGGGTGACGAGCACATAACGCAATCTTTCGCCGCTGACGCTTGCAAGCAGCGCCTCGATATGACGCGGGTCGTCAGGACCGGGATCGATGATCGCCACATCGCCATTGCCGACGATATAGCTGCATGTTCCCTTATAGGTGACGGGACCGGGATTAGGCGCGAGCGCGCGCCGCGTCAGCGGCGAAACGCGCGCCGTAGCGTCTTGGGAGGCTTCGGCTCGAATGATGGCGCCCTCGCTGCGGCCGACCGGCCGCAAGGCATCTTAGGGCGACCAAAAAGGCTTCGAAAGAGCTGCGCGGCGACGGAGACGTCCGTCGCCGCGGCGCCCGGATTACATCGGGAAAAGCGAGTTTTCGCGCTGCAGCTCCGACTGGATGGCGTATCCTGATTTGCCGCGGTAAGTGACCTTGCACCAGACGGCCTCGCCCCAGCCGTAAATACATGCGCCCTGGTTGACCGTTTGATTTTCCGGAATCTTTCCGATGATCTTGTAGTTCACGCCCGGGCCCTTGTAGATCGCAACCTCATTATTCGTGACGACCGGCGCGATCAGAACATTATTTTTCTGCGTGCCCAGCACGCCCGCGGCGACGAAGCCGTGCACGGCGCCCGCCTGAACCTCGCACCAGTCGCGTTTCCAGCCGGCGCCGCAGTTGATCACCGTCACATCGGTCCCCGCCGGCAAGCTTGCGATGACTGGCCATTTGGGGCTGGGACCGGACCGGACGTTGGCGGGACTGGTCACCGGATTGGCGAACGCGGCGCCCCCAAACAGAACAGCGGCCGCTGTGGCGAATCCCAGAATTTTTTTCATCTTATCCTCCCCAGTTCACAATCAAGTCTATGAGGTCCAGGCCCCTCGTCGAGGACTAACGAATTCGGAGCGAAACGGTTCCGCCCAAGGCCGTAATCTTCCAAGATTCATATTCCCGCGGCCGGGTAATTTTCCGGGTAGAGTTATCGAACGCGCGCTAGAGGCCGCGCAAAAAAAGAAGCGGCTTCGTCTTCAAGGAAGACATAAGCCGCTAAGTTTTTCACGCGCGAAACTCAATACGCACGCTCCGAGCCGGACCTTTGTGCACGCAGCGCCCGGCGCGAACTCCCGTTCAGTCGAACACCGCGCCCAGCGCAACGCCAAGCAGACCGACGACGACCGCCGCCGGCAGGATCGCGTAGCCGCCCAACAGCAACGCGCCGATCGTGCCGCCGATCGCCGCCGCGATGACGCCGCCAGCGATCTTGCCGGTATTGCTCTCAGACTTTTCCGTCGCCGAACCGCTGGCGTTCTGCATCGCCTCTTTCGACATGGCATCCTCCCCCGAGATCAGATGATCGCCGCATCGACGCGTCGGTAGCAGAGTCATGTGAGAGAGCGATGAGAGTTTCATGAAGGCGCCGTCATCGCAGCGCCATTTTAGGTTCATCGTCGCGACGAAGCGTCGCCCTCGTCCAAGCGAGATTGATCTTTAGATCACGCTGCGTTTGGGCGGAATCGCCCAAACGCAGATGACGTGATCGACTTCAAAAGTATCGAGCGCGCTTTGCGCGAAAAAAACCGGCATCCACTTTTTCGCGAGCCGCGCTCTAGGCGCCTTACGCGGCGGCTCCGCGCACCACCAGCACCGAACATCGCGCGTGATTGACGATGGCCGTGGCTTCGGAGCCGATCAGAAATCGGTCCATCCCAGGCCGATGCGAGCACAGCACGATGAGATCGGCGCCCCACGCTTCAGCTTCGGCCAGGACTTTTTGATAGACGGGTCCAAACAGCACGATGGTCGACACGCGCTCGGGCGCGTAGTCGATCTTTGCGGCGACCGCCGCAATTTCCTTCTCGAGGCCATTGCGCACCTGAAGGTCAAAATTCTCGGGCACGTAGTCGAGAAAAGCGATCGGCAGGAGCGATTGCACATTGACGAGCCGCATTTCGCTGTCGAAAGCCTTCGCCAGTTGCTGTGCGACGGCGATCGCGCGATCGGTCATCGCGGGTTCGGTGATGTCGATCGGCAGAAGAATCTTGCGATACATCGGCGCGCTCCCGGGAGAGTCTCACCGGATATGGCGCAGGACGCGCTCGAAACAATCGATAGCGGCCGAGTTTTGGATGCGAGCGTCACGGGCGGCGCGCTTTGCGAAGCCGGGTCCAATTTTTGTTCCGGACGTATGGGGGCGCCTTCCGCCGCCCGCGCGTCTGCTTTGAAGCAGCTGCAGCAAATTCAATAGCAAATTCAATAGCAAATTCAATGGATTGTGGCGCTGGTTGGTGGAGCTGGGGGGATTCGAACCCCCGACCTCTGCAGTGCGATTGCAGCGCTCTCCCATCTGAGCTACAGCCCCGCTCCGGCGCGTGGGGTACACGCGGGCCGATATCCTGTCAATCACATGCTCCGCCTTGCAGCGTCCTAATTTGAGCGCGCCGGAAGCGGGCGCTCGTCCAGGATTGCCGTGGCGCGACGGGGAGGCTAGACAGGCGGCAGCCTCATTCCCCTGGAAGTCGGTCATGTCCTACGCTGTGGTCAAACTCCTTCTCACGATCATCGACATTTACTGGTGGATTCTGCTCGCCACGGTGATCGTGTCCTGGCTCATCGCCTTCGACGTCATCAACATGCGCTCGAACGCCGCCTATTCGATCTGGCGATGGCTGAACGCCATCACCGAGCCGCTGCTCGGCCCGATCCGATCGGTGCTGCCGAGCGTCGGCGGCCTCGACATTTCTCCCCTCATCCTGCTGCTGCTCATGCAATTCCTGCGCGATCTCATCGCCAGCAGCGCCAACGCCTACGCGCTTGGGTGAGGGAGGCGCCGTAAAGGCGCCCTCCGTTTGGGCGATCGAATCGGGAGGCGTCGCGCTTTACGTGCGGCTGACGCCAAAGGGCGGGCGTGACGCGCTCGAAGGCGTGGAGACTCTCGCCGATGGCCGCAGCGTCCTGAAGGCCCGCGTGCGCGCCGCGCCGGAAAACGGCCGGGCGAACGCGGCGCTGATCGCGCTGATCGCCTCAGCATTGCGCGTTCCCAAGAGCGCGGTCGCGATCCGCGCCGGCGCGACAAGCCGCGTCAAGACAGTTTTCATTGCGGGCGCGCCAGCGCTTTATCTCGACGCGCTGGCGAGGCTGGCGCCAACGGACGGTTAAGGACATGAGCAAGTCGAAGATCAACGTCGGCAATTTCTTCGAGGACTTCAAGATCGGCCAGATCATTCGCCATGCTGCGCCGCGCACGGTCACGGTCGGCGAGGTTGCGCTCTATACCGCGCTTTATCTGCCGCGTTTCGCCGTCCAGTCGTCGACGGCCTTTGCGCAGGCGATCGGCTATGAGCGCGCGCCGATCGACGATCTCTTGGTATTTCATCTCGTGCTCGGCAAGACGGTGCCGGACGTCTCGCTCAACGCCATCGCCAATCTCGGCTACGCGGACTTCAAGTTTCTTGTTCCGGTCTATCCCGGCGACACGCTGTCGGCGACGTCCGAGGTGATCGGGCTTAAGGAAAATTCCAACAAGGAAACCGGCGTCGTTTATGTGCGCACCACCGGCGCCAATCAGCGCGGCGAGACCGTGCTGAGCTATGCGCGTTGGGTCATGGTGAAGAAGCGCGACAAGGACGCCCCCGTTGGGCCGGATGTCGTGCCCGATCTGCCGAAGTCCGTCGATCCGTCAGAACTCGGCAAGGCGGCGCCGCCGATCAATGTCGCCGCCTATGACACGGCGCTGGCCGGCTCGCCCTATGTCTGGGGCGATTATCAAAAAGGCGAGAAGATCGACCATGTTGACGGCATGACGGTCGAGGAGGCGGAACACCAGCTCGCGACACGCCTCTATCAGAACAACTCGAAAGTTCATTTCAACCAGTATTATGAGGCGCAGGGCCGGTTCGGCAAACGCATCATCTACGGCGGCCATGTCATATCGCTTGCCCGGGCGTTGTCCTTCAACGGGCTCGAGAACGTCTTCCATATCTCGGCCGTGAACGGCGGACGCCACGTCAATCCGCTGTTTGCCGGAGGAACGGTCTTCGCCTGGTCGGAAGTGCTGGACAAGGCGGAGATTCCCGGGCGCAAGGATATCGGCGCGCTGCGCCTGCGGCTCGTCGCGACCAAGGACAAGCCCTGCGCGGACTTTCCGCTCCAGGGCGCCGACGGCAAGCCCGACCCGGCGGCGCTGCTTGACCTTGATTATTGGGGCGTGCTGCCGCGGTGAATCAGCTATGATGCGCGGTCCTATCAGCGATCCTGGGGGGATTGGTCGAATGAAGAAAGCTCTTCTTGTTGCGCTCGCGTTCAGCATGGCCGTTGCGGCCGCGCAGCCCGTCGTCGCCCAGACGGCTGCGCCGGACGCCAAAATCGTCGTGCCCATGGAGGCGTTGCCGCGCTATGGCTCGCTCGTTTCGGCCTGGTACAAAAAGCCGGTTTACGACGCCAATGAGAAGAAGGTCGGCGTGATCACCGACATGCTGTTTTCCGGCGGCGAGATCAACGCCATCATGCTCGATGTCGGCGGCTTTCTCGGCATCGGCGCCAAGCACGTCGCCATTCCGGCGGAAGCCATCACCATCACCGAGAAGAACAACAAAAGCTGGTTGACCATCAATACGACGAAGGACGTCGTGAAGAAGGCGACCGGCTACAAATTTGACGCGAAGGAACACGCCTGGAAGCAGATGTAGCGAACGCCGAGGCGGGCGGTTCGCTCAGCCTGTCGCCGTCGCGTCATGCATTTTCGCAAGGGGATTTGTTCATGCTGAAACATTTGGTCTTCGCAGCCTCGCTCGCTTTCGTCGCCGCCGCGCCTCTGCCGGCCGGCGCGCAACAGGCCGAAACCGAAACCATGGCAGTCGTGCCGCTTGAACGGCTGCCGGTTTACGGTTCGGTGGTCTCGGCTTGGTACAAACAGCCGGTCTACGATCCCAATGAAAAGAAGCTCGGCACGATCGCCGACATGCTGTTTTCCGCCGACGGCTCGATTAACGCGGTGATGCTGAACGTCGGCGGCTTTCTGGGACTCGGCGTGAAGCATATTGCGATTCCGGTCTCTGCGATCACCATCACCCAGAAGAACAACAAGAGCTGGCTGACGCTGAACACGACCAAAGAACTGCTCAAGAAGGCCATCTCTTATAAGTTCGACAAAGCCACCGGCCTTTGGGATCCGATCTAAATCGCCACCCGCCTGAACCGCTCGCGTCATTCCCGACGCGTCTCGCGCGCGATCGGGCAACTGTGTTTTTGTGTTTGAGGGCGCTCAAGGTCGTCATTGCGAGGAGCGCAGCGACGAAGCAATCTAGTAAGCTGCGTCAGTCAAATTGACAGGTTTTCATGCGTGCCTCCAGGCTCGCCCTTGTGCCCCCACAGTTCGAATGACTTGGACCACTAGAGTCGCAGGCGGATTCTGGATTGCTTCGCCTCCGGCTCGCAATGACGACCTTCCAATGGCTGTCACGCGCGATCAGGAATCCGGAGCAACCCCGGCGTTCCTGGATCGGCTCAGAATTCCCGGTCAGGCCTTCGGCCTGCCGGGAATGACAGGCCCGCGAACGCGAATTCACGTCACATTCGCGCCGGCAGCTTGTCTTCGTCCGCGAGATTGGAGAAGCGCGTCACTTCGGCCTCGAAGGCGAGTTGCACCGTTCCTGTCGGACCGTGACGCTGCTTGCCGATGATCGCTTCGGCGCGGCCATGCGCGCGCTCCATCTCCGCCATCCACTGGATGTGTTCTTCAGTGCCTTCGCGCGGCTCGCGATTGCGGAGATAATATTCTTCGCGGAACACGAAGATCACGACGTCGGCGTCCTGCTCGATCGAGCCGGATTCGCGCAGGTCGGAGAGTTGCGGGCGCTTATCGTCGCGGCTCTCCACTTGGCGCGAGAGTTGCGACAACGCGATGATCGGCACGTTTAATTCTTTGGCGAGCGCCTTGAGGCCGGTGGTGATTTCGGTGAGTTCCTGAACGCGATTGTCGGCGCGTGCGCGAGACCCTGCGAGCAATTGCAGATAGTCGACGACGAGAAGATCGAGGCCCTTCTGGCGTTTCAGGCGCCGCGCCCGCGCGGTGAGCTGCGCGATCGAAATGCCGCCGCTCTGGTCGATGTAAAAGGGAATGCTCTGCATGTGCCGCGCGGCGTCGGCGATGCGGCGAAAGTCGTCTTCGTTGATGTCGCCGCGCCGGATTTTGTAGCTCGCGACGCCCGACTGTTCGGCGATGACGCGGGTCGCGAGTTGCTCCGCCGACATTTCCAAAGAGAAGAAGCCGACGATCCCGCCATTGATGGTCTTGTGCGTTCCGTCGGGTTCGCTTTCGAATTGATAGGCGCTCGCGACATTGAAGGCGATGTTGGTGGCAAGCGCCGTCTTGCCCATGCCGGGACGCCCGGCCACGATGATGAGGTCCGACTTCTGCAGACCGCCCATCTTGTCGTCGAGATCGAGAAGGCCCGTGGCGACGCCCGACAGATGGCCGTCGCGCATATAGGCGCTGCTCGCCATGTCGAGGGCGGTGGTGAGCGCATCCGCGAAGCGCTGAAAGCCGCCGTCATAGCGGCCGGTCTCGGCGATCGAATAGAGCTGCCGTTCGGCTTCCTCGATCTGCGCGCGCGGCGGCGAATCGATCGGCGAATCATAGGCGGTGTTGACGATGTCCTGGCCGATGACGATGAGCTCCCGGCGTACCGCGAGATCATGCACGGCGCGGCCATAGTCTTCGGCGTTGATGATCGTCGTCGCTTCCGCGGCGAGCCGCGCCAGATAGGCCTGGATCGTCACGCCCGCCGGAAGCTCGATGTCGGCGAGGAACGTCTTCAGCGTCACGACGGTCGCGAGCTTGCCGGCGCGAATGAGCTGCGCGGCGACTTCATAGATACGCCGGTGCAACTCTTCCGAGAAATGCTCGGGCTTTAAGAAGTCCGACACCCTGTCGAAGGCGTCATTGTTGACGAGAATCGCGCCGAGCAGCGCCTGCTCGGCTTCGATATTGTGCGGCGGCGCGCGATAGGCGGGCGCTTCTGGCGGCGCGATCTGAATCGCGCGCCGGCCCGCCAATTGTTCGATTGGCGGCATGGATATTTTTCTTGATTCTTGCGAATGATGTGTCCGAAGCCTTCAAACGCGACGCGGAGGCCGTTCGGAATCGAGTGACGCAACATTCGCATGAATGGGCGGCCGTGACCAGACTCTGCAGGTGGTTCGGCTGCGACGCGTCAACTTGCGAGTCTTTTCCACATGGCGGCGAAAAAATCTTTCGCGGAAATGCAGAAGCGGCCTTGTGTCGGCTCGCGAATCGGAATTCGCGCGCGCGACTCCTTCTCCCGCTTGCGGGAGAAGGTGGCCCTCGCGTCAGCGAGGGTCGGATGAGGGCGACCAGCTCACGCGAATCCATCGACCCTCACCCGACCCGGCTTTGCCGGGCCACCCTCTCCCGCCTTGCGGGAGAGGGGCGTGCGCAATGGAGTCGATCAGGAAGAGACGATATTACAGCTCGACGTCGCCCGCTTCGGCCAGCGCCGCGCCGACTTCGAGGCCGAGATCGTCCATCGACGTCTCTTCCTTGATCGTGACGCTCTCGCCGCGCGCCTGTCGCTCGGCCTCTTCCTCTGAGCGGGCGACGTTGATGGTGATGCTCACGTCGACTTCCGGATGCAGATGCACGGGAGTCGGATGAAGACCCAGCGTCTTGATCGGATGCACCAGGACGATCTGATTGCGATTGACCGAGAACCCGCCGGCGGTGGCCGCTTCGGCGATATCGCGCGCCGACACCGAGCCGTAGAGCTGGCCGCTCTCGCCGGCCTGGCGAATGATCGTGAAGCTCTGGCCGTTCAGTTTCTCGGCGACGGCTTCGGCTTCCTTCTTCGCTTCGAGGTTGCGCGCCTCGATCTGAGTGCGCTGCGTCTCGAAGTGCTTTTTGTTGTTTTCAGTCGCCCGCAGCGCCTTGCCGCGCGCCAACAGGAAATTGCGGGCGTAGCCGTCGCGCACGCGCACGGTGTCGCCCATCTGGCCGAGCTTGGCCACGCGTTCAAGCAGTATGACGTCCATCTTTGCGATATCTCCAGGATTGCGGGCTATGTCGAGAAAAACCGGGCGAAAGTCAATCCGGTTTCTGCATCGCGGCCGGCCCCGCGTCGGTCCTTCGGGCCCGATAGTTGAAAATGAGGTCCGCGAGGCCGAGCGCGGCGAAAACGAGGATCGGCCAGCCCAATAGTCCGAGCGTGAAATAGATGATCGCGAGCACAAGGGCGCTCGAGCGCGATCCGCGCAGGAAAATATGCGCGACGGCGAGTCCCTGGAACGCGAGAAGCAATCCCGTGGTTGTCGCGAGCGCCAGCCCGATCGGTCCGGCGAGGCCGTCGAAGAAGGCCAGCGCGACGCCGCTCACGAAGAGGCCGCCAACCGCCTTCGGAACGCGGAATTCCCTGGCGATGTCCGGCCAGGGGCGGCCGAGCAGCTTGGAGGCTTCCGCAATCCTTGCGGCGAGCCACAAATTGATGACGTGGATCAGAAGGCCATAGCCGGCGAGAAACGCTGGAACGGCGCGCGCCACCGAACCGGAGAGCGCCGTCGGGTCAATCGTATCGCCAAGGTCGCGCTCCTTCACCATGAGGTCGAGCAGGATGAAGGCGCGCGCCCGGATCGGGTTCAGCGCCTCGTCAAGCGAGCCGAACACGAGGGTCGCGACAATCAGCCAGAAAATGATCGCCGTCGCCAGAAAGATCGCCGGCGCGAGCGCCGCCCAGCCCGGCAGATTGCTCGTCAGCCGGTCCCGGCCGCCGCGCGGCGCGCCTGACGCCGCATAGACGGCTGACCAGGCCGGCGCGGCGATCAGAAGGGCATAGGCCGTTCCGATCACCGGATTTGGCCAGAAGGACAGGATCACGGAGGCAAGGATCGCCGAGGTCGCGCCATGGATGAGACCGAAGGCGAAGGCGACGATCATGATGGGGAGCGGCGCAAGATGCGCCAGGAGGAGTCCGCCGAGGCCGCCCCGCACGACGACGGCGAAAATCACGGCCGCCGCGACGCCGCCGAGAACCGACACGGCGAAATTCGGCCAGGAAAGGACGCTCTTGTCGGACACGGGCGATCGGGCTTTCGGGTTGACGTGGCTGGGCGCGAAAAGGGCAGGCGAGCCAGAAGCCCGGACGGCGGAGCCGTCGGGGCGCGCTTGCTTTTAGGCCGCAAGGGCCGGGAGGGCAAGCTTTGAAGTCGCAGCTTTGGAAGTCGCTGCGTTCTCGCCCAAGGCCTTGCATGATATCATGGCGTAAAGGAGCCGACCATGCCCTCCGCCTTGACCAGAGCCGCCGAAGGCTATCCCCGCCGCGCCTTCACGGTCGACGAGATCATCGCCATGCAGGAGGCCGGGATCATTTCGCAAGAAGAAAATTTCGAATTGATCGAGGGGGAAATTGTCCCGATGCGGCCGAAATATTCCGCGCATGAGCGCATCAAGTCGAAGATGGTAATGGCTCTTTCTCGGGCATGCTCCCCCTCGCTGATCGTAGGGATTGAAACATCGATATTCCTTTCTTCGAACACCTTCGTCGAACCCGACATTTCGCTCTACCCCGAGCGCCTTCTCTCACAGGAGGCGCGCGGCCCCGATGTTCTGCTCGCGATCGAGGTCGCGGCGTCGAGCCTCGCCTATGATCTCGATCTCAAGGCGAAGCTCTACGCGCGTCACGGCGTGCGGGAATATTGGGTCATCGACGCCAATGAACGCGTGACCTTTGTCCATCAGGGACCGAGCGAAGCGGGCTGGGCCAGCGTGACGCGCAAAGGATCGGATGAGACGTTGAGTTGCGCGGCGGTTCCCGAATTCAAATTTCGTCTCGCACAGCTCCCTCAATTCCGGCCCCGGCCTCCGCGACAGCGCCCGCCAGGTTCCGGCAAGGCCGATCGCAATGGTGACGGCCAGCGTCGCCAAGGAGATGAGCGTCGCCGTCACCGGCAGAAAAGCGAAGTCAATCTTCATGAGAACTGTGGTCATGGCGTAGGCGGCGCCCGCGCCGGCGGCGACGGCGATCAGCGAGGCGGCCAGCCCGACGAGCCCGAATTCCAGCGCGTAGGCGGTCGCGAGCCACAGGCGGGTTGCGCCGAGCGTTTTGAGGACCACCGCGTCATGCGCCCTTGCGCGCTGGCCGCTCGCGAGCGCGCCCGCCAGCGCCAGGACCGCCGTGACGATGGCGAGTCCCGCCGCTGCGCGCGCGGCCAGCGCCAGCTGGCCGGCGATCTCGTCGATCGCCGCGAGCGCATCCTTGACCCGCACCGAGACGACGCTCGGGAAGCGCCTGGCCGCCTCGCGCGCGAGGCGCGCGTCCTCGGCGTCGCGCGCGGCCAGCGAAGGTCCGCCATAAGCGACGGTAAAGAGCTCGGTGTAAGGCGCTCCCGAGAAAACGTGAGGCGAAAACACCATGACGAAATTGATGGCGTAGCTGCGCCAGTCCACTTTGCGCAGACTGGCGATCTTCGCCGTGATCTCCCGACCGAGCACATTGACCCGGATCTTGTCGCCGATCGCCAAGCCCAACCCTTGGGCGATCCCTTGCTCCAGCGAGACCAGCGGCGGCCCGGCGTAATCTTCGGGCCACCACGCGCCTTCGGCGAGCGTCGAATTCGCGGGAACAGCGGCGGAGAAGGTCACGCCGCGGTCGCCTTCAAGCGCCCATTTGGCGTCGTCGGCGACGGCGATCCTGTCGACCGGGACATCTTTCGCGGCGACGATGCGCCCCCGCATCATCGGCACATGTTCGATGCGGGCGTCCGGCGCTTCATCAGAGAGGAAATCTAAGAAAGCCTGGGTTTGCGCCTTCGGGACGTCGATGAAGAAAAAATTGGGTATCTCTCCGGCGTCGGCCCGCGACAGCTCCTTATGGATCGCGCCTTCGACGAGCGCGAGCGCGATGAGCAGGGTTTGCGTCAGGCCGATGGAGATCATCAGCGCCGGCGTCAGGCTTTTCGGCCGCCAGATATTGGCGAGCGCGAACCGCAGCCGCGCATATCGGACACGGGGGAGCGCGCGCGCCAGCCGCATGGCGCCCCATGCGGCGCCGCGCAGCACGGTGAAGGCCGCGACGGCGGCGGCGACATAGGCCGCGCCGAGCTTGACGTCGAAGGACGTCGCCATAACGAGCGCGGCGAGCGCGGTCGCGGCGATCGCCGCGCCGATCCTGTAGCGCGCGAGAGAAGCGCCGCGCCGATCGTCGCGCAGCAGCGCCGCCACAGGCGTTTCATGGGCGCGCCCGAGCGGAACGAGCGCGAAGATGAGAACGACGAGAATTCCGTACAGCGCGCCAAAGAGCGCTCCACGCGCATCGAGCGACGCCGATACCGGGAGATCGGCAAGTTCGCGCAGCGCCTGCGCCCCCGCCCAGGGAATGAGCGCGCCGACCGCAAGCCCGATCACAATGGCGAAGGACGCCGCCGCCAAAACCTGGGCGAGGGCGATCTTGAAGACGCGCGACCCTTGCGCGCCGAGCGCCTTCAGAATCGCGAATTGCGCGCGCTTGCGCTCGACGAAGCCCTGAACGGCGCTGGCGACGCCGGCGCCGCCGGCGCCGAGCGCAGTGAGGGCGACGAGCGTGAGCAGTTGGGCGAAGCGGTCGAGATTTCGCGAGAACTGGGGCGAGATGGCGTCGCGCGTGCGAGTTTCCCATCCCGCTTGCGGAAAGGCGGTCGCCACATCGGCGGCGAAGGCTTTCACATTCGCGTCGCCCGCAGCGCCTCGTAGCGCGACCCGGACGACATTTCTGACAATCGAGCCGGGCGTCGCAAGCTCGGCGCCAGCGAGCGCGGCGCGCGTCATCATCACCCGCGGTCCGAAACCGACGCCCCCGGCGAGCTTGTCGGGCTCGCTGCGCAGCGTCGCGCGCAACACGAAGCGCGAAACGCCGATCGTCACCGTGTCGCCGAGCCTGGCGTCGAGGCGCGCCAGCAGCAGAGGATCGACGGCGAGGCCCGGAAGGCCTTTGCGCTCTGCCAGCGCCTCGGGCAAAGGCATGGCGGGTTCGAGCGCGACCGCGCCAAAGGCGGGATAGGTTTCCGGATCGACGGCCTTGATTTCCACCAGCGCCGCTTCGCCGTCGTCGCGCCGGGCCATGGCGCGCAGCAGCGAGATTTCGGAGAGCCGTCCGCGCGCTTTGAAGAAGGCCCGCTGCTCAGGGGAAAACTCCCGCGAAACGAGGCTGAAGGAGGCGTCGCCGCCCAAAATCGTTCGGCCCTCGCGGGCGAGCCCCTCAGCGAGCGAACGGGAGAGACCGGAGACGCCCGAGATCGCCGCGACGCCGATGACGATGCAGGCGATGAAGACGCCAAAGCCGCGCGGATCGCCGAAGAGGTCGCGCAGGGCGAAGCGCAGCGCGAAGGGCAGGGCGTCGAAACGTAGCGCCCTCATGACGCCGCCGGCTCGTGCGCTTCGACGCGGCCCGAGCGCAGCATCACCCGCCGGCTGCAGCGCGCCGCGAGCGCCGGGTCGTGGGTGACGAGCACCAGCGTCGCGCCGCGGCGCCGTTGCTGCGTGAAAATGAGGTCGATCACCGCAGCGCCGGTCTCGGAATCGAGATTGCCGGTGGGCTCGTCAGCCGCGAGGATCAGAGGGTCGGGAGCGAGCGCCCTTGCGAGCGCCACGCGCTGCTGCTCCCCTCCCGAAAGCTGCGCCGGGTAGTGGGAGAGGCGCTCGGCGAGCCCGACCGCGGCAAGCTCGGCTTCGGCGCGCTGGAACGCATCTGTTTTGCCGGCCAATTCCAGCGGAACGGCGACGTTTTCCAACGCCGTCATGGTGGGGATCAGCTGGAAAGACTGGAAGACGATTCCTATGTTTTCTCCGCGGAAACGCGCCAGCGCGTCTTCCGAAAGCGCGCCGAGATCGCGCCCGTCGATTCTGACGCTTCCGGCGTCGGGTCGCTCCAGTCCGGCGAGGGTCATGAGCAACGTCGATTTGCCCGAGCCGGAGGGTCCCAACAAAGCGACAGTTTCGCCTTGCGCCACATTCAAGCTGACATTCTTGAGCACATGCACGCGCGCGGCGCCTTCGCCAAGCGTGAGATCGACGCCTTCAACTTCGATAATCTGTCGCCGCACGGAGGAAAACCTTGATTGACGCGCCGCATTTGACGCCCTTGGTCCAGTCGCCTTATGGCGCTTTCCGCCGCCCTCTCCAAGCCGGGGCTTTCGCCGTCATGTCGCTGTTCGCGCTGGCGCTTGCGCCGGCGCAGGCTCAACCGGTCCGAATTCTGGCGTTCGGCGACAGTCTGACGGCGGGCGCAGGGGTCGCCGCCGAGGATTCGCTTCCGGCGCAGCTCAAGAGACGGTTGAGCGAGGATGGGTTCGACGTCGAAGTCGTGCAAGGAGGCGTTTCCGGCGACACGACGACGACGGGGCTCGCGCGCCTCGACTATACGCTGGGCGCCGGCCCATTCGATGTCGCCGTCGTCGAACTCGGCGCAAACGATATGCTGAACGGGCATGACCCTAAGGCGACCCGGACCAATCTTGACCAGATTCTGACGACCCTTAAGCAAAAAGGCGTCCGTCCGATCCTGACGGCCATGGTGTCGAGCGCCAATCACGGGCAAGCTTACAAAAAGGAGTTCGATTCGATCTATCCCGACCTCGCCGCCAAATATCAGGTTCCGCTCGTGCCGTTTATTTTGGAAGGAGTGTGGGGCACGCCGGCGCTGCTCATTTGGGACGGCGTTCACCCCAATGCGGCGGGCGTCGCGAAGATCGTGAAGAGGATCGCGCCCTATGTCGAGAAGACCCTCGCATCCATGGGCGCCGGAAAGACGTCGCGTGCGCAATAAGGCGGCGCGATCCCGCTCGGGGAGAAAGTCATGCCGAGACTGTTCACCGCCCTGGAGGTTCCCCGACATGTCGCCGAAAGCCTCGCGCGTTTGCGCGGTGGCGTTCCCGGCGCCCGCTGGATCGACGTCGAGAATTATCACATCACCCTGCGCTTCATCGGCGATGTGGATGACGCTTTCGCGCGCGACGTGGCGAACGCGCTCTCCTTCGTGCGCCGGACCGAGCTTGCCGTCACGCTCGATCAACTGACCTCGTTTGGCGGCGACAAGCCCCGCGCCATTGTCGCCCGCGCCCGCGCGGAGCCGGCGTTGATGGAGATGCAGGCCGAACAGGAGCGCCTGTTGCGCCGGCTCGGCGCGCCACCCGAAGCGCGCAAATTCATTCCGCATGTGACGCTGTCGCGGCTGCGCGGCGCAAGCCCGGGCGCGGTCGCCGCCTATCTGGGGACGCGCGGCTATTTCCCGCCGCTGCGCTTCATGGCGGAGCGCTTCGTGCTCTATTCGTCGCGGGATTCCGTCGGCGGCGGGCCCTACATCGTCGAGGCCGAATATCCGCTGACCGCGGCGCCGCAGGCCCTGACGGGAACGGCGGGGGGATAGAGCGCGCGGCCGGGGTTCATCGCAACGCCAGCTTCCGGCCTTCCTTGCGACCGAACAGTTCGTAATGGGCGAGAGGGTTCGCCCCATTCAGCGCCACGTCCGGATTTTGTCGCAAATATCCCGTCGTCGAGAAAAAGGGCCCCGGATCTAGGCCCTCTTTGGCGCCGTGGAGCAGATAATGCATTGCGCCGTCTCCAGCGAATCCGACGCGTCCCGAATAGAACGCCGGATCGAAGAGGACGGAGGTTCTGACGGCGAAATAAGGTTTGACGAGCTTCACGTCGCGTCTGCGCAGCAATAATTCGAAGGCTCTCGCCATCGCAAAGGCGCGGCTGACGCCAGCGCGTGCATAACGCTGCGACATGCTCTCGAAAATTTGAGAGATGCGCTCATTCTCGAGGACGTTCGCCTCGTCGTCGATGACCTGCTGAAGGATGTCCTGGCGGCGGGCGTAATGCGCGGCGGTCTCCTGCTCGGAGAAGGTCTTGTAGGAGTCCAGGCGCAAATGCGCGTAAAATCCCCCCTGAACTTTATCGTCGACCACTTCCTCGACGACCAAGGGCGACAGGCCGAGAAAATAGGCGTCCGTCAAGAGAAGCTTGAAGCTGCCCGGCGTGAA
>JACOWC010000067.1 GCA_016177005.1 Methylocystis sp. | reverse complement strand
ACCTTCATGGACGGCCACCGCCCGCCTGACCGCGTCCTGCCGAGCATGCTATAAGGCGCCGTTGCACGGCGCGCCGAAGGAGGCCAAGGCCGGCCGCCTTACTGGAGGATGATTGACGCGATGAACAGGATTTTGCTCGCCTTAGCCGCCTCGCTCTGCGCCGTCGCGCTCGCCGCCGCGCCGGCCGACGCCAAGAGTCGCGCAAAGTCGCCTCAGGAGGCGGAACAGAAGCAGCCGGAGGACGAAAACAAGGAGAGCGGCGGCATTCCCCGTTATCAGCCGTTCCCGCACAACCAGAATTTCGTGCTCAAGGAGATCAACGGCAAAGCGCCGCCGGTGGAGATGTGGATATCGATCGATTCGACAGGCCGCGCCAATGGCTTCTCGGGCTGCAAGAACTGGTCGGGCATTTTCGTCATTGGCCCCAACCGGCTCGGACCGCGCACCATGCCGGCGGTCAATGAACGCAAATGCGAAGGACCGCTCGCCGCCGTCGAACGCGATTATTGGGCGGTCCTGCTCTCGGGCCCCTATTGGGACACCAAGGGCGACGACCTGATCCTGAAGGGCGCGCAAGGGGGCGTGCTGCGTTTCCAGCGGTCGCTGTAGCGCCTGCGCCCGTAATCGCGAGCGAAGCGAAGCTGGATGCCATCCGGCTTCGCTTAGCCATTCTGGACTGCCTCGGCGCGAGCGCCGCGCAATGACGGGCGCATTATTTCACCGGCGAGGCGAGCAGCGGGCACGGCGCTTCATGCAGCACGCGCTCGGTCGTCGAGCCGCGGAGCGCCTCCAGAAGGCCCTTTCGGCCGCGCGTCGGCATGGGTCTCGACGACCGGCCCCCGGCGCAGCTCGATATGCGGGAGCAGCCCTTCGAAAATCGGCAGCTCGTCGCCGACATGCAGCATCATGATGTCGGCGGCCGGATTGAGACGATGCGCGATGTCGGCGACGTGGCGGAAGGCGTCGAGCGGCGAGACCGTCGCCTCGACCGGCATCAGCACGGTGTTGAGCGACACCGCGCCCGTGTCGCGGTCGACGAATCCCTTCTGGTCCTCGCGCAGGAACAGCGCCGGCACATGAGTCTCGCGCGCCGTCTCCTCCGCGATCGACTCATCGAGCAGGCGCTCCAGGGCGCTGCGCGGCCGCGTCATCATCACCAATAGATCGCCCAGGTGCCGTTCGACATAGGCGGAAACTCCCATCACCGGCGACTCCGATTCGACCGCGGCCTTGACGAATTTGACGCCGAGCCGTTCGGCCGCCTCGGCGCGTGTCGCGGTTGGCGAGATCAGCTTCCAGCGCGCCAGCATTTCGCGCACCTGCGGAAAGCGATCCCAATCGTCCTCGTCGGTCTCGGGCGCCTCGATGTGCAGAATGTGCAACATGCTTTTGCAGTCCACGGCGATCCGCAGCGCGTGGGCGAAGGCGTCGAGGCTCGCGAAGGAGAGATCGGTCGGATGAACGATTGATCTGGGCGTGTCGCCATTCATAGGGGTTTGCTCCTCTATCGCTTCGCAAAACCTATACGCGCCGGCGCGCGTGGCAATGACGAGCTTCGCCGCAGGCTAAATTTGTTCGTCGAGCGCCTTCTTGACCTGCTCGACGAGCTCCGCTTCGGGGACGGCGAATTGGGCGGGACGAAGCGCCTTCCATTCTTCGTTGGTGGCGATATTGGCGGCGGCCTTCGCGCCGGCGACGAGGTCCTTGAGGGTGACTTCGCCGCGCGCCTTTTCGTCAGAGCCCTGGATGACGACGAGCGGGCTGTTGCGCCGGTCGGCGTATTTCATCTGCGCCTTCATGCCGGCGGCGCCGAGATAGAGTTCGGCGGCGATCCCGGCGCTGCGCAATTGCGCCGCCATCCGCTGATAATCGGCGATTCTCTCGCGGTCGAGGACGAGCACGACCACCGGGCCGATATGCGGTCGCGCCGAGACGATCGGGCTGCCGATGAGCTTCAGGGCCGCGAAAAGCCGTGAAACGCCGATGGAGAAGCCGGTCGCGGGCGTATTTTCCGGCCGGAAGCGACCGACCAGCCCGTCATAGCGGCCGCCGCCGCCGACCGAGCCGAAGCGCACGGGATGACCCTTTTCGTCGCGCGTCTCAAAGGTGAGGTCCGCCTCGAAGACGGGACCGGTGTAATATTCGAGGCCGCGCACAACGGAAGGATCGATGCGGATGCGGTCGGGCCCAAAGCCGGCGTCACGGGCGAGATCCTCGATTTCCAGAAGCTCTTCGGCGCCCTGTGCGCCGATCTCGCTCTTGCCGAGCAGACCGAAAAGATCGAAGGCGGGCGCGCCGTCGCGATACTGCCCGCCGAGGCTGAAGGACAGGATCGTGTCGATCGCCGGCAGGTCGAGACCTGCGCCCTTGGTGAAATCGCCGCTTTCGTCCTTGCGGCCCTCGCCCAGCAATTGCCGGACGCCGTCGGGGCCGAGTCGGTCGAGCTTGTCGATCGCGCGCAGCACGACCAGTCGGCGTGCGGCGTTCTCGTCGCCGGAAAGCCCGATCGACTGCATGACGCCGTCGAGCACCTTGCGGCTGTTGATCTTGATGACGTAATCGCCCCGCGCGATTCCCAGCCGCTCCATGGCGTCGGCGGCCATCATGCAGATTTCGGCGTCGGCGGCCGGCGAGGCGGAGCCGACCGTATCGGCGTCGAACTGCATGAATTGGCGAAAGCGTCCCGGCCCCGGCTTTTCATTGCGATAGACCGGGCCGACGCGGTAGGAGCGATAAGGCTTCGGCAACCGGTCGAAATTCTGCGCGACGAAGCGCGCGAGCGGCGCGGTCAGGTCGTAGCGCAGCGACAGCCACTGCTCATCGTCGTCCTGAAAGGAAAAGACGCCTTCGTTGGGCCGGTCCTGGTCGGGCAGAAATTTACCGAGCGCGTCGGTATATTCGATCGCCGGCGTCTCCAGCGCCTCGAAGCCATAGAGTTCATAGACCTCGCGGATGACGTCGAGCATCCGTCCGGTTGCCGCGAGTTCGCCCGCCTCGCGGTCGGCGAGACCGCGCGGGGTTCGCGCCTCTACCCTGGTCTTGTTTTCTTCCTTGGACATGAATGGCGATCCGCGAAGCGGCCTTCACCCTCCCTTTAAAGGGGGAGGGTCGGACTGCGAAGCAGTCCGGGGTGGGGTGACATGCGCCGAGGGGGTTTAAGCCCCGCCCGGCGCGCCTCCCTCAATCGGGAGGCGGCGACTCGGCCGCCTTCCTAGCATTTTCCCAGACGGAAGGAAGCGCCGCGCCCTTTGGCCAGAGTCGCAAATGCGCGGCGCAGCGGCGGCAATCAGAACTGCCGAAGCCGGCGATCGGGGTCGGCAGGCTGTCGAGCGCGGCGTTGAGCGCGCATTCGTCGCCGCCTTCTTCGATGAAAGCGCCCAGGATCGTCGCCACGGCGGTCAGCCGGTCGATATGCCAATGGAGGCGCTTTTCGCGGCGCATATGGCGGGCGAGCCTGGCGCGCAAGCCGCCGGGGCCGTTGGCTGAGCCGCAGTAAAGATAGTCGCCGGCAGGAAGCCGCGCCGAGATTTTCCCGACGCGAACGTCGAGCGGCGCGCCGAGGCGCAGCCAAAGCGCATAGGCACCGATCGCCGCAGGGGCGTCGAAGGCGCAGATGCGGAAAATCATCGGCATGCTCAATCAAAATCCCGGGCGCCAACCCTCTCCCACAGGGAGAGGGTGGCTGCGGAGCAGTCCGGGGTGGGGTGACAGGCGCCGAAAGGGCTTTAGGCCCGGCCCGACGCGACTCGGTGTATGCAAACCGTAAAGAGAGGCCATAGAACTATGGTATTATTCGCGCCAACCGCGCGCGAAGTTCCGTTCCATGCACGAGACACTCGGGGGCACCCTTCAGTTTGGCGAGACGGTTCAGCGCTATCGCTGCGTCCAACTTATCCTCTGCAATTTCTCCAGAAATCGCAGCTTCAACCTCGGCAATCGCCGTATCCTCTATCTCGATTGCTTGGTCTTTTTTCGCGAACGCCTCTCTAACCAAATCGCCTATTTGCTTTTGTGAGAGTCCTAAGCAAAGATAGCTTGGAAAACGGCGAGTTTTTCCGCGAGGGCGTCGCGGTTGTCGTGCAGATGGTGGTATAGTCGCAGCGACAGGTCGACCATTTGCCTGCTTTTCGAGACGACCTTCGTCCGACGACGGAAGCGCGCCAGAAAGTGGCGGATATTACTGTTG
>JACOWC010000066.1 GCA_016177005.1 Methylocystis sp. | reverse complement strand
ACCGACGGCGCGCAGGCGCTCGACGGGCTGCGCGCCAATCCGCCTGATCTGGCGATTTTCGATATTAAGATGCCGCGGATGGACGGCATGGAGCTTCTCCGTCGACTGCGGCAGAAGTCGGACCTGCCGGTGATTTTTCTCACCTCCAAGGACGAGGAGATCGACGAACTCTTCGGCCTGAAGATGGGGGCGGACGATTTCATTCATAAGCCCTTCTCGCAACGCCTGCTGGTCGAGCGGGTGAAGGCGATTTTGCGGCGCGCCAACCCCAAGGAGGCCGCCGCCCAGAAGGAAACCGAGGCCAAGGTTCTGGAGCGCGGCGCGCTGGTCATGGACCCCGAGCGCCACACCTGCACCTGGCGCGGCGATCCGGTCGTGCTGACGGTGACGGAATTCCTGATTTTGCAGTCCCTGGCGCAGCGACCCGGCGTGGTGAAGAGCCGCAATGCGCTGATGGACGCGGCCTATGACGATCAGGTCTATGTCGACGACCGCACGATCGACAGCCACATCAAGCGTTTACGCAAGAAATTCAAGGTTGTGGACAACGATTTTGAAATGATCGAAACGCTCTATGGCGTGGGCTATCGATTCAAGGAAGCCTGAGTTCTCGCGAAAGGGGCGCGAGATGGACGCAAGCATCGAGGGCGCGGGCGACGTGAACGTCGCCGACGGGTCGGTCGCGGAAGCGCGTTCCCAGACGGTCGTCGCGGCGCCGGCGCGCACCGCAGCGGCGACGCGGGCGCGGCTGTGGCGGACGATTTCCGTCCGCTTGACGCGCGCGCTGCGCACGGCGCAGTCGCATCTCTCATCCTCGCTGACCCGCCGCATCGTCGTTCTCAATCTGGGCGGACTGGTCGCGCTGCTGGCGGGCTTCCTCTATCTCAACCAGTTCCGCGAGGGCCTGATCGACGCGCGCGTGCAGAGCCTGCAGACGCAGGGCGAGATTATCGCCGCCGCGGTGGCGGCTTCGGCGACGATAGACACCGACGCCATTTCGATTGATCCGGAAAAGCTGTTGAAGCTCGCCCCCGGGGAAAGCGCGAGCGGCGCCGAAAACGGCGCGCCGCTGGAGTTTTCGCTCAATCCCGAGCGCGTCGGCCCGCTGCTGCGGCGTCTGGTGTCGCCGACGCGGCTGCGGGCGCGCATCTACGATCGCGACGGCTTTCTGCTGCTCGATTCCCGCTCGGTCTCGGGTCGTTCCAACATTCTGCGCTTCGACCTGCCGCCGGCGAGCGGCCCGCTCGCGACCCTCGACGGCTCGTCCTTCCTCCAAACGGCGCTGGATTTTTTCCAGCGCCTGTCGCATCGGCCGGAGCTGCCGCTTTACGAAGACATCGGCATGGGCAACGGCAAAGCCTATCCCGAGGTCGGCAGCGCGCTTGACGGCCGCATCCATTCGGTGGTTCGCGCCAACTCAAAAGGCGAAACCATGATTTCCGTCGCCGTTCCGGTTCAGCGCTATCGCTCGGTGCGCGGCGCGCTGCTGCTCTCGACGATGGGCGGCGACATCGACGCCATCATCGTCGCGGAACGGTGGGGCATCATCCGCATCTTTCTGGTCTCGGCTGGCGTGATGCTGCTGATTTCGCTGTTCTTCACCAACACCATCACCGAACCCATGCGCCGCCTCGCCGAGGCGGCCGAGCGGGTGCGGCGCGGCGCGCGGTCGCGTCAGGAAATCCCCGATTTTTCGGACCGGCCGGACGAAATCGGCCATCTTTCCGGCGCGCTGCGCGACATGACCAAGGCGCTCTACAACCGCATCGACGCGATCGAGCATTTCGCCGCCGACGTGGCGCATGAACTCAAGAATCCGCTCACGTCTCTGCGCAGCGCCGTCGAGACTCTGCCGATCGCCAAAACCGATTCGGCGCGCGACAGGCTGCTCGCCGTCATCAAACATGACGTCGGCCGGCTGGACCGTTTGATCAGCGACATTTCCGACGCCTCCCGACTCGACGCCGAGCTTGCGCGCGCCGACATGGGCATCGTCGACCTGTCGGCGGCGTTGTCCACCGTCGTCGACGTGGCGCGCGCCGTCGACCGCGGCGACGACGTCAAAATCGAGCTTATGGTGCGCCCCTCTCTGTATGACCCATCGCGCGGCCGCTGGCGCGTTCTCGGCCATGACTCGCGTCTCGGCCAGGTGTTCAACAATCTGATCGATAACGCCAAGTCGTTTTCGAAGCCTGGCGGAACCGTGCGCGTGCGGCTGTGGCCCGAACGCGCCAAGGGGCCAGCGGGTCAGCAGCTCGAAGGCTACGAGATCATCGTCGACGACGAAGGCCCCGGAATTCCTGACGGCGCGTTCGATCGCATCTTCGAGCGCTTTTATACCGACCGGCCGGAACAGGGATTTGGCCAGAATTCCGGGCTGGGGCTGTCGATCTCCCGCCAGATCATCGAGGCGCATGGCGGCCGCATCCGCGCCCTCAATCGCACCCGCGCGCATCCGCAAGGCACTGACGAGCCGCGCGGCGGCGATACCGTGCTCGGCGCGCGTTTCGTCGTCTGGCTGCCGGCGGCGCGATGACGCCGCCGCCGCAGGCCCCCGCATATCTCCACGCCAACGCGCTCGTCCTCGGCGAGTTCGGTCTGCTCCTCCGCGGACCGCCCGGCGCCGGCAAGAGCGGGCTGACATTGCGACTCGTCGCCGACTGGCGGGTGCGCGGCGCTTTCGCGGCCCTTGTCGGCGACGACCGCGTGGCTCTCGAAGCCAGCCACGGCCGGTTGATCGCAAGGCCGCATCCATCGATCCGCGGGATGATTGAAGCGCGCGGCTTGGGGGTGGTGCGAGTCGACCATGAGCCTGCCTGCGTATTGCGGGCCGTGATTGATCTTCTCGCCCTCGAAGAGTCGCCAAAACGCTATCCGGACGAGGGCGAAAGCCGGACCGAGTTGAGCGGCGTGACCTTGCCGCGCATGTTCGAAAACGCCGCGAGCGTCGGGGCGGTGATACGGATAGGCGCCTACATTCAGAACGTTGCGACAAATTGACGGGGCCGTGCTGTTTTCGCTTGCCTATTTCGCCGCGTTGCACAAAATGTCGCCCCTGTTGAGCGGGGCGATTACGACTGACGCAACGGCTCCGAGTATGCACGCGGCGGCGTACGCCCCATGCGGCCGACGCGTTTTTCTGATGTCGGCGCGCAAGAGACGCCTTCATGAGTGGTAGGGTCGTATCGCGATTTCGATCGGCCCCGAGGACGACATGGAGCGCCGGCGCGCCGACATCATCGAAGCGATCCGCGAGGCCGACACCGGCGAAGGCGTGGTGCTGCTTACCGACATGTTCGGCGGAACGCCGTCCAATCTTGCAATCTCGGTGATGGACGGCGGCAAGGTCGAGGTGCTTGCGGGAGTCAACCTGCCGATGCTGATCAAACTCGCTTCGGTCCGCGATACGCAGCCTCTGGAGCAGGCGGTGCTGCAGGCGCAGGACGCCGGGCGCAAATATGTCTACATCGCCAGCAAAGTGCTCAACGCAAAATGAATGAGCTCGTGACCGATAATCTGCGTCAATCCGCGGCCGATGAGCCGATGTCGCGCGAACTCGCGATCGTCAACAAGAAAGGGCTGCACGCCCGCGCCACCGCCAAATTCGTGCAGTGCTGCGAAAAATTCGACGCGGTCATCACCGTTTCTCGCGGCGACGAAACTGTTGGCGGCAGCTCGATCATGGGCATTCTGACTCTCGGCGCAGGCCAGGGCGCGACCATCACCGTCACCGCGACCGGGCCGCAGGCGAAGGCCGCCCTCGACGCTTTGGAGTCGCTCGTCGCCAATCGCTTCGGCGAAGACGAATAGGCCGCCGAGTATCCGGCTGCGCCGCCGCGACTCAGCCGCGCGCCGACCCTTGCGCGGGAGCGGCGCGCCCTGTAGAGCGCGTCCGCCAGAGTCGTGCGCGAACTTGAGACAGAGCAAGCGCGCAAAGTTGCGGCCCTTCGCATATTGCCGAAACCTTCTCCTGCATGCGGGCGCGTGAAATGTCGGTCTTTGCCGTATACGCACGGGTGCTGGGACTGTTGCGGCCTCAGGCGCGGCTGGCGATGATTCTGGTTGGCGCCAATCTCGCGCTCGCCGTCGCCGCTTTCGCCGAGCCGATGCTGTTCGGGCGCATCATCGACCGCATGACTCGCACGCCGGCGCCCGGCGAAACTTTGACATGGAGCGATCTGCTGCCGCTCGTGTCCGCCTGGGCGGGCTTTGGCCTTTTTTCGATCGGCGGCGCCATTCTCGTCGGTCTGAACGCCGATCGTCTGGCGCATCGCCGGCGCCTTGCGGTGATGTCGGATTATTTCGATCACGTTTTGAGCCTGCCGCTCAGTTTTCATACCAATGTCCATTCGGGACGTCTGTTGAAGACGATGCTCGACGGCGCCAACGCCATGTGGGGGCTTTGGCTGTCGTTCTTTCGCGAGAACTGCGCCTCTTTCGTCGCGCTCTTCGTGCTGCTGCCGGCGACGCTTTTCGTCAATTGGCGGCTCGGCTCCCTGCTCATGGCGCTCGTCGTCATCTTCTACTTCGCGACGAGCTTCGTCCTGCGACGCACTGAAGATCTGCAAGGCCAGGTCGAGCGCTATAATTCCACGCTCGCCGAACACGCCTCGGACGCGCTCGGCAATATTCCCGTGGTGCAGAGCTTTACCCGCATCGAAAGCGAGTCGCATGCGTTAAACCGCATCATCGACGACGTGCTGGCGGCGCAATTGCCGGTGCTCTCCTGGTGGGCTTTCGTGGTCGTCGCCAGCCGCGCCTCGGCGACGCTGACCATTCTCGCGATTTTCCTGCTCGGCGTCTGGCTGCATTTGCGCGGCCTCGCGACGATCGGCGAGATCGTCGCCTTCATGAGCTTTGCCACCATGTTGATCGCGAGGCTCGAACAGGTCGTCGGCTTCATCAACGTGCTCTTTCAGCAGTCGGCGAAAATCTCCGAATTCTTCGCCGTCCTCGACACGCAGCCGAGCGTCGCCGATCGCCCCAACGCGCGCGACGCCGAACGGCTGACGGGCGCGGTCGAATTCGATCATGTCACTTTTTCCTATGACGGACATCGCCCGGCGGTGCGCGACGTCTCGTTCACGGCGCAGCCCGGAGAGACCATCGCGCTCGTCGGCGCGACCGGCTCGGGGAAATCGACGACGCTCGGGCTCTTGCATCGGGTCTTCGATCCAGACAGCGGCGTGGTCAAAATCGACGGCGTCGACATCCGCGAATTCACTCTAAGCTCGCTTCGCCGCAACATCGGCGTCGTCTTTCAGGAGCCGATGCTGTTCGCCCGCTCGATCGAGGAAAATCTGCGCATCGGCAATCCCGACGCGACGGAGGATGACATCGCCCATGCGCTCGAACTGGCGCAGGCGACGGAATTCGTCTCGCGCCAGAGCGACGGGCGGGCGACGCGCGTCGGCGAACGCGGCCGCTCGCTTTCGGGCGGCGAGCGCCAGCGGCTGTCGATCGCCAGAGCGCTTCTGAAAAACCCGCCGATCATGGTGTTCGACGAGGCGACGAGCGCGCTCGACGCGACGACCGAACGGCTGATCCAGAAGGCGCTGGAGGCGGCGATGAAGGGCCGCACGACCTTCGTCATCGCCCATCGGCTGGCCACCGTGCGCAACGCCGACCGCATCCTCGTCTTCGATCAGGGCGAGATCGTCGAGAGCGGCGCCTTCGACGAACTGGTGGCGAAGGGCGGCCGCTTCGCGACGCTCGCGGCGGCGCAGTTCATGGCCGAACCGGCCGTTCCGACGACGCAGCTCGACGGCCTTTACGAGGCGACCACGCCACAGGCGGGGTGATCTTTTGGCGTCGCGCCCGGCGGGACGCAAGCCAGCGACTGACGCCAATTCGCGCAAAAAAGCCGCGCTCGTTTCAGAGCGCGGCCGCAGGCTTTAAAAAGCGATCTTCTTAGCGGATCACATAAGGCAGCAGGCCCAAGAATCTGGCGCGTTTGATCGCCTGGGCGAGTTCGCGCTGCTTCTTGGCCGAAACGGCGGTGATGCGCGAAGGCACGATCTTGCCGCGCTCGCTGATGTAGCGGGAGAGCAGGCGCGTGTCCTTATAGTCGATCTTCGGCGCGTTGGCGCCGGTGAAAGGGCAGGACTTGCGGCGGCGGAAGAAGGGACGGCGGGGCGCGGAGCTCATTCTTCCTCTCCTCCTTCAACCTTGGCTTCCTCGCGGCGCGGGCGACGCTCGGGACGATCGCCGCGATCTCCACGATCGCCTCTGTCGCCGCGCGGGCCGCGGCGCTCGCCGCGATCATCGTCTTCGCGCTTACGAAGCTGCGCCGAGGGGCCTTCCTCCAGCTCGTCGACGCGCAGCGTCAGCACGCGCAAAATGTCTTCATTGATGCTCTGCTGGCGCTGCATCTCGGCGATCGCCGCCGGCGGCGCGTCGATGTTCATCAGGGTGAAATGCGCCTTGCGGTTCTTCTTGATCCGATAG
>JACOWC010000081.1 GCA_016177005.1 Methylocystis sp. | reverse complement strand
ACGATCGGCGAGGCTCGGCAATGATTTTATCCTCGCTCCGGCCGCGCGGCGCGCAAGCGAAAGCTCATATTGGGTCTGCAACTCAAGCCAATCTTCCGGCTCGACGCCGAACCAGTGGCCAAGTCGCAACGCCGTGTCGGCGGTGACGCCCCGCTGGCCGTTGATGATGGCGGTGACCCGATTGACCGGCACGTCGATATCGCGCGCCAGATCCGACGCCGTCAGTCCGAGCTCCTGCAAATGACGGGCAAGAATTTCGCCAGGATGCGACATTCCATTCTCCATCGACGCCAGTTTGGGTTTTAGTGGACGCGCACGAACGCCCGGCCGCCGAAGCCGCGGCGGACGGCGCGCATTCGCGGGCGCTTCCCCCCGAACCCCGCTTAAAAACCTTCTGGTGAGCTCTTCATGGTAGCGGCCCATGCTCCGCCCCCGCCGAATATAGTTTTCGTAAACCATATTATCTTGTCCGTAAATCGGCCGGACGATCAAGCGCTCTCGCCCTCGATCCATCTGGCGCGCGTTTCGGCGACGAAGTCGGCGAGACAACCTGCGGCGATCGCCGCCCGCAGGCCCGCCATCACTTGCTGATAGTAGGCGACATTGGCCTGGGTCAGCAGCATCATCCCGAGGATTTCCCCGGCTTTGACGAGGTGATGCAGATAGGCGCGCGAATAGTCGCGGGCGGCCGAACAGGACGACTGCTCGTCCAGCGGCCGCGGATCGTCGGCGTGGCGCGCATTGCGCAAGGTCACCCTTCCGTGGCGGGTGTAGGCAAGGCCGTGTCTGCCGGCGCGAGTCGGCATCACACAATCAAACATGTCGATTCCTCGCGCGACGGCCTCGACGATGTCGTCCGGCGCGCCCACGCCCATAAGATAACGAGGTTTCGATTCGGGCAAATGCGGGGCGGTCGTCTCGAGCATGTCGAGCATGACATGTTGAGGTTCGCCGACCGCCAGACCGCCGACGGCGATCCCGTGGAAATCCATGCCGGCGAGCGCCTTGGCGCTTTCGATTCGAAGCCGCTTCGATTCGCCGCCTTGCACGATGCCGAAAACCGCCCTGCCCGAGCGCTCGCAAAACGCCTTGCGCGAACGCTCCGCCCAGCGCAGCGAGAGGCGCATGGCGCGCTCCGCCTCGCTTTCGGAACATGGCAGGCGCACGCATTCGTCGAGCTGCATGTGGATGTCCGACCCCAGAAGATCCTGAATCTCCATCGAGCGTTCGGGCGAAAGATGATGTCGCGAACCGTCGATATGCGACTGGAACGTGACGCCGCTTTCGTCGAGCTTGCGCAGCTTCGCAAGCGACATCACTTGAAAACCGCCGGAGTCGGTGAGGATCGGATAGGGCCAGCGCATGAATTGATGCAGCCCGCCAAGCCGCGCGATCCGCTCCGCGCCAGGCCGCAGCATGAGGTGATAGACGTTGCCCAGCAGAATGTCGGCGCCGGCGGCGCGCACGTCCTCCGCGAACATCGCCTTCACCGTCGCCGCCGTGCCCACCGGCATGAACGCCGGCGTGCGGATCGTGCCGCGCGGCGTCAGAATTTCGCCTTGCCGCGCCGGACCGTCGGTCGCAAGAACAGAGAAAGAAAAGCTCTGCGTCACTTGTTGTCCTTTGCGCCGAGCGCGGCGAGTTTCACGATGCGGAAAAGGCCGCTGTCGCTCTCGTTGAACCATACCGCAAATTCTGATCCGACCTTTATCGTCGCCTCGCGCAGGTTGGTTCGCCAGCTCTCGCCGCGCCCAAAATCGATCCGTCCGTCGCGGCGCAAGATGAAGGGGCGCGCGCCATCGCCGTCGAGCGAGAATGCGCCAAAAACATCCCATGGCGAAACGATACGCGCGTCTTCGATCCGCGCATCGATCGTCATCGGCGCTTCTCTTGAATCGTCGCGCCAGAGCGCCAGAATGCGCCTATCGCGCGCGTCGCTCATGGTTCGCAGCGCTGCAGCAAACAGGCGTCGCCATAGGAATAGAAGCGATAGCCGCTTTCGATCGCATGCGCGTAAGCCGTCTTCATGCGCTCGAGGCCGGCGAATGCGGCGACCAGCATGAACAGCGTCGAGCGCGGAAGATGGAAATTGGTGAGCAGCATGTCGACGGCGCGGAAACGATATCCCGGCGTGATGAAAATTCCCGTGCGCTTCGCATAAGGCGCAAGCCGTCCGGCGGCGTCGGCCGCGCTTTCCAGAACGCGCAGCGCCGTCGTGCCGACAGCGATGATCCGACCGCCCTTCGCCCGAGCCTCATTGAGCGCCTGAGCCGTCTGCGCGTCGACCCGCGCGAATTCCTCGTGCATCTTATGCAGTTCCGTGTCTTCCGCCTTTACGGGGAGAAAAGTGCCTGCGCCGACATGCAGCGTAACGCGATGAAGGCTGACGCCGCGCGCTTCAATCGCCGCCAGCAGTTGCGGGGTGAAATGCAGGCCGGCGGTGGGCGCGGCCACCGCTCCCGCTTCTTGCGCGAAAATCGTCTGATAGTCGGTTTCGTCGCGGGCGTCGGCCGAACGCTTGCCGGCGATATAGGGCGGCAGCGGCATGACGCCCGCCTGTTCTATCGCAATGTCCAGCGGGGGTCCTTGAAGCTCGAAGGCAAGCGTGATCTCGCCGTCACCTCCCTTCGCTTCGACATGCGCGTCAAGCCCGCCGCCATCATCGGCAAAGCGGATGCGATCTCCAACGCTAAGCTTCTTTGCCGGGCGCATCAGCGCGCGCCAGCGCGAGGCGTCCAGCCGTTCGATCAGCGTCGCTTCGACATTGGCGCTCACTTCGCCACGCAGGCGCCGACCCGACAGCCGCGCGTGAATGACGCGAGAATCGTTGACGACAAGCGCGTCTCCCGGACGCAGATAGGCGGGCAGGTCGCGCACGCGCCGATCTTCGAATCCGTCAATGGCCGGCGCGACCAGCATGCGCGCGCTGTCGCGCGGGCTCGCCGGCCGCAGAGCGATACGGTCAACTGGGAGTTCGAAATCGAAGAGATCGACGCGCATGGAGGCTCATACAGAGATGGCCGGGACAAGCCCGGCCACGTCATGCTCTTTCCGTCTGAACCGCTGGCAGGTCATTCCCGACGCGCGAAGCGCGATCGGGAATCCAGACCAAAACCAGCGTTCCTGGATCGGCGCTGGATTCCCGGTCAGGCCTTCGGCCTGCCGGGAATGACAAGCCCAGCGAACTGATCAACCGGAATTCGTATCACGCGCCCGCTGAAGCAAAGATGCTAGCCCAGCGTCGCCTTGACGATCTTGTCGGGATCTTTCACCGGCTCGCCGCGCTTGATCTTGTCGACATTCTCCATGCCGGAGATCACCTCGCCCCAGACGGTATATTTATTGTCGAGGAAGCGCGCGTCGGTAAAGCAGATGAAGAATTGCGAATTGGCGCTGTCGGGGCTTTGCGCGCGGGCCATCGAGCAGGTTCCGCGCACATGCGGCGCGCTGTTGAACTCGGCCTTGAGATCCGGATATTTCGAGCCGCCGGTCCCGGTGCCGCGCGGACATCCCGTCTGGGCCATGAAACCGTCGATCACCCGGTGAAAGACGATGCCGTCATAAAATCCTTCCGAGACAAGCTTCTTGATATGCGCGACATGATTGGGCGCGAGGTCCGGACGGAATTTGATGACGACCGGCCCTTTCGTCGTCTCGAGCGTCATGGTGTCGGCGGCTTCGGTCATTAGCGCTTCCTTCGATTTTTGGCGGCTCTTTCAAATTCAGCTTTCGTCGCCAGCGACGCGCATCTTGATGATCTTGTCGGGATTGTCGACCATGCCGTTATTCGACTTCTCGCCCTTCTTGATCTTGTCGACGACGTCCATGCCCGACACGACTTCGCCGAACACCGTATATTTGCCGTTGAGCTGCGGCGCGTCCGCATAGCAGATGAAGAACTGCGAATTGCCGGAATTGATGTCGCCGCCTTCACGCGCCATGCCAACTGTGCCGCGCTTGAACGGCGTATCCGTAAACTCCGCCTTCAGATCCGTATAGCGCGAACCCTGCATTCCCGTGCCGGTCGGGTCGCCGGCCTGAGCCATGAACCCGTCGATGACGCGATGGAAGACGATGCCGTCGTAGAAATGCTCCTTGGCGAGCTTCTCGATCCGCTCGACATGTTTGGGCGCGAGATCAGGCCGCAGCTTGATGGTGACGCGACCGTCTCTTGTATCGAGATACAGGATGTGATCGCCGGCCGCCCTGACCGGCGCGACGCAGAGCGCGGCGGCGGCCGCGGCGGCAAGAAGCAAACGGCGGGTGAGATTCATGAAGCCTCCCTAAGTTTTTGCGCGCCTCTTGACGGCGCGTTCGAGCGCGACGACGGAGGCGGCCGGCGCAAAGGCCGACACGTCGCCGCCAAGCGCCGCGATCTGGCGCACGAAGGTTCCGCTGACGTGGCGTAACGCTGGCGAAGCCGGCAGGAAAATCGTGTGAATGTCGGGCGCAAGCGCCCCGTTCATCCCCGCCATCTGCATCTCATAGTCGAAATCGGCGCCGTCGCGCAAACCGCGCAAAATGGCGCTAGCGCCATGCTGGCGCGCCGCCTCGACTACAAGGCCGTCAAAGCCGGCGACCTCAAAGACGCAGGACGAACCAAGCGCGGCGCAGGCGTCGCGAATGGCCGACGCGCGCTCCTCGAAAGACAGCCATGGCTCCTTGCCGTGGTGCACGCCGATCGCGACCACGATCCTGTCGAAAAGCGCCCCGCCTTGCGCCATCACGTCGAGATGGCCAAAGGTCAGCGGGTCGAAAGTGCCGGCGTAAAGCGCGGTCCGCGGGATCGCAGTAGGGTCGGCGGTCATCGCAGCGGTATAGGGGATTTTACCGGGTTTCGCGAGGCGCCACACTCCCTGGCGGCAAACCGAGCGCTACAATAGTTCGGCGCATCCGGCGTCGACGGCCGGACGTCTGCGAAGGAGACTCCAGGATGGGACTTTTGGATTTTTTGACCGGCAAAGGCAAAAAGGCGCCCGCTTCGGGCGCGCCCCAACAGCCGGCCGAGGCGCCGCCTAAGGCCGAAGAGCAGCCCGCCGCCGAAGGCCCGGTTACTGCTGAGACCTTCTATGTCGTCAAAGAGGGCGACACGCTTTGGAAAATCGCCGAAGCGCATTACGGCGCCGGCGCCAGATATATGGAGATATTTGAGGCCAATCGGCCGATGCTGAGCGATCCTGACATGATCCATCCGGGCCAGCGTCTGCGCATCCCCGCCGCCTCGGGCGGCGCATCAGCCTCCGGAGAGTGGAAGCCCCCGAGCGAAATCGCCGGCAAGTAGACCTGGCCAACGGCTTCTCCTTTTTGGGAGCAAAACAGGCGGAGCGGGATACATGAGGCCCGCCAATCAGGCCTTCGTTGCGTCGAAGGCGGGGACAGTGCGCGCAAATTTTTCCAGCCAGACGACGAGACGCGGATGTTTCTCCCGCCATGCGCCCGCGAAACGCAAATCAAGATAGCCAAGCGCGCAGGCGACAGCGATATGGCCGATGTCGGTCAGGCCTGCCGGGGGCGCGGCCTCGAGCGCGTCGAGCGCGCGGTCGATCTTGTCCTGCTGAAGCGCGATCGCTTCGTCGTAGCGTAAGGCCTCCGGGCGATTGAATGTTTCGTAGCGAATTAAAAGAGCGGCGTCATTGACGCCGTCGCCGAGAGCCTGTAGCCGCAACGCCGCGAAGCGGGCCGCCGGATCAGTCGGGATGATCCGCCCGCCGCCGGCGAGATGATCCAGATATTCGGCGATGACCCGGCTGTCGTAGAGCGCGGAACCATCCTCCAAAATCAGAGTCGGGATTTTGCCGAGAGGATTTTGACGACGCAGACTGTCGTCCGGATCGGCGGCGTCGGCGGCGGCGACTTCGATCCTTTCCGACAGGCCGAGCAGGTCGGCCGCAATTCGAATCTTGCGCGCATAGGGCGAGGCGGGAGAATAGCGCAGGATGAGCATCGGCTGTTCCTATCATTCGCCTGGAGAACCAACAACGAGGCGGGACCCTTGCCGCGTCACTCGCCGGCGAGCCACGCCGCCTGATAGCCCGCGCGTTCTCCCTGCGCCAGCCGCTGAGCGAGGAACGCAAGAATCGTCTTAGCCTCCTGTTCGAAGACAAATGGCGGATTGACGACCGCCATGCCGCAGCGTCGCAGGCCTTCTTCTTTTCCGCCGACGCTCAGGGAAAGCCGCAAGATTCGCCGTATGCCGCTTCCCTTCAGCCGATTGCAGAATTGGCGAACGTCATGATCGCTTTTTGAGGGATGCCACAGCGCGTAAATGCCCGAACTCCATTTCGCATAGGCGTTCGCGAAAGCGTCGAAAGCGGCTTCGAACTCATCTTCGCGCTCGAAAGGCGGATCGATCAGAACGAGCCCGCGCCGCTCCTTGGGCGGCACATAGGCGCCTAGCCCCATATACCCGTCGATATGAATCGACTTGATGCGATCGTCGCGCGCGAACCGGCGGCGGAGCGCAGCGAAAGCGTCAGGCCTCAATTCGCAAAAAATGGCGCGGTCCTGCGGACGCATCAATTTTTGCGCAATCGTCGGCGAACCCGGATAAAGCGCCGGCCGTCCTTCCGGATCGATCGGACCAAGACAATCGACGTAGGGCTCAAGCAGCGAACGAACTTCGGCGCTCGCGCCGGAAAGCTCGGCGAGACAGCCAACGCCGCCGCGCCATTCGCCGGTGCGTTGCGCCTCGTCCGCGGAAAGGTCATAGGCGCCCTCTCCTGCATGCGTGTCGATCACGCGAAACGGCGTTTCCTTGCGCCTCAGATAGATCAGAAGGCGCACGAGCAGCGCATGCTTGAAGACGTCGGCGAAATTGCCGGCGTGAAACCCATGGCGATAGTTCATATGCGCATTGCTCTACAGCGGCGCGGGCGCGCTGATTTCACGAATGTGGCAGCCGCGCTGCACAACTTCCGGACAGGCGCGAAACTCGCGCAGGTCCTTGGACAGGCAAATGCGCACGCCGTCCATGATTCCCCGACGGCACGAGACCGCCATCATGCCCGGCCGCAGCCTCGGATTGGCGTCGTAGAATGCGCGCTCCACGTCGATCGGCGTAATTGTCTGGTCGCGCGCGGGTTTGACGAAGAGCGGCGGAATGGTCACTGCGGCGTGCGCGCGCGCCACGTCGGCAAAATAGTCGCTTGGGCTTTTGCCGGCGCAGGTTCCATGTTTTCGCCACTCGTGGCGCGCGAGCCGTTCGTCTGGAAACAGCCCCGCCGCCTTTTCCAGCGCGACGCGAGATGGCGAGCGCGCGCCCGGACAGTCGCTGAGAGAGGCGCTCCGCTCAAATTGCGGCCAAAGTCCGTGGACGACGAAGCCCAGCCCCTTTCCCGGTTCGCATTGGTCGCGCGCGCCCTCGACGCATTCGCAGAAGCCCGGCGACCAGCTGAGCGCCAGAACATAGAAGTCGAAGTCGCGCGCGGCGCCAGGGCTCGTCCGCGACGCGCCCCGAGCAGCGCAATCCTCCGCCGTGCAGTCGCCTTCCTTTGCGATGGCGTCAATAAACCCGGCGGACAAAGCCGCCCCGATAAGAAACGCCCCTATCGCGCAACCAATGAAGACTCTTCTCATATCGAACGAACCTGCAAATATGGACGCCTACGGCCCAGCGGCTCGGCAATTGGGGCTGAAGGCGTGATTGCGGTCAAGTCCGACGACGCACCAGGTTACGCCAGGCCCCGCGCCGATAAAGCCCAGGCCTTCTCCAATATTGTAAACGACCTCACGTCTGACCCCGTCGTTGAAAAGCGCAAGCCCGCGACAATAGCGACGGGGGATATAGCTCAATCCGTTGTTGCGCACGCCCGCTTCTTCGACGCCTTCGAAATTCACGATGGCGAGCGGCGAATTCCAATACCAGGTTTCTCTCGCCACGAACCCCGAGGCGATTTCCGACAGAATAGTCGGATCGGCGCAATAGGGCGTGAGCCCCCAGTAGGGTAGAATTCTATATTCCGCTGGCGGATTTTGTTCGCGCGCGGGCTGGGCGACCGCTGTCGCAGCGCCTAGCGCGAGAAGCGCGCTCACGGCGGCGCGCGCCCAAACTTCGCCCATTCCGGGATTGGCGCCTCGCATCTCGTTTCTCCTCAGTCCCGCCGAATTCCAGACGATTGACGCCAAAACCGCATTGCGCGTCAAGGCTGCAAGCCACGCTCTCAGGGCGGTAAGCCGCGCAATTAACCGAAGAATTCCAACGAGGATGTCAAGGCGGTCAAGACGCGCTATAATGGCCCTCATGTCTATGAGCGTGCAGACCCTGCGCCGCGTTATCGCGCTTCTGCTTGGCGCATTATTGACGAGCGCAACACCCGATGCGTCTTTTGCGCAGGACCCCTTTACCGAATTCTTCGGCGGGCTGTTCGGCGGCCCGCACCATGGATATGGGCATCGCGGCGAGCCGCGGGTCCGACGGATCATGCCGCACCGAGAAAATCGCGCGCCGACATATTGGCACGGCCAGACCGACAACCCGCGCCGGGCGGCGAAACATACGGACGACGCGACGACGGACCAGTCTCAACGCGCGGCCGCCACGCAGCCGACCTTCTTCGTCGCGACGGTCGGCGATACGCTGGGCATGCTTCTCGCCGATGGTCTGAAGCAGGGGTTCTCAGATCGTCCCGACGTGGCCATCCTGCGAAAGGGTAAGGAAAGCAGCGGCCTTGTGCGGGATGACTTCTACGATTGGCCGAAGGCGGCGAAGGAGATCGCCTCCGACGCGCAAAAGATCAATGTCGCCGTGGTCATGCTCGGCAGCAATGACCGTCAAGCGATTCAGCAGGGTCAGGAATCATATGAGCCGCTGTCGCCGCGCTGGCGAGAAATCTACGCTGCGCGCGTCGATGCGGTGATCGCGGCTTTCAGGGAAAAGAACATTCCGGTCGTTTGGGTTGGTCTGCCGGTCATGAAAAACGAGCGGCTGTCGGCCGACATGGCGCAGCTCAACGAAATTTACAAAGCCCGCGCGGACCGGGCCGATGTTCCCTACGTCGATCTTTGGGATGCGATGACGGATGAACATGGGCAGTACAGCGCGTTCGGGCCGGACATCAACGGCCAGATCGTCAAGCTGCGCTCGGCCGACGGCGTGCATTTCACTGAGGCCGGCGCACGCAGCGTCGCGCATTTCGTCGAAGGCGAGATCAAGAAATATTACGACGCCTATCGGCAACAGGCCCCGATCGCCGACGCCCCCGCCGCGCCCCCATCCGAGGCGTCGAAGGACGCGACGGCGCCCCAGCAGCCGACGGCTGCGGCGAATGGTCAGCCGATCATATTCCGCTCTCCCGTCGACGGCCCCTCGACGGCTCCGACCTTGCCTGACCGGCCTGCGGTCGGCCCGACTCAACAGCTGACCGGCGCTGGAACGGCGACCGAGCTCGCCAGGAGAACCCCGGCCGGCAGGGCGCCCGACGCTGGCGCGCCCGCGCAGGCGCTGGTTCGACATGTTTTCGTCGAGGGCGGCGACCAAAGTCCGCGCGAAAACCGCGCCGACGACTACAGCTGGCGTCCGCCGACGAACGACGCTTCACCGCCGCGGTAACGATTTGTGCGTTTGCGCACGGAACGCTTTTCGGTGGTTCTGCATTGTCTCTGCACGACAGGGAAATTGTGGAGCCCCCGTTATGTCCCAGCATGAGTTCACTGCCCGCCGCTTTCTAAAGGTCGCCGCCGTCGCTGCCCTCGCGGGGCTTTCATCGACCGTCGCCAACGCCCAGGAACGCTCCTTCATGGCGCTGTTCGATCAGACGGCCGGCGCGCAGGAGACGCCCGCCGCCTATTATGACGCGCGCGAGCAACAGGCCTATTATGGCGGCCAGGATCAGCAGGCCTATTATGGCGCTCAGGACCCGCAGGCCTATTACGCCTCCCAGGACCCGCGGGCCTATTACGGCGACCCGGAAGATGCGCGGCTCGCGCGCGAATATCCGACCACGACGCGCGAGATCGTGCAGGACCCGACCAATGAGCGTCCCGGCACCGTCACCGTCGACACCAAGAACCGCTATCTCTATCTGTCGCTGCCGAACGGACAGGCCATGCGCTACGGCGTCGGTGTCGGCCGCCAGGGCTTTACCTGGAAAGGCCGCACGCATATCGGCCGCAAGGAAACCTGGCCCGATTGGACGCCCCCGGCGGCGATGTTGAAGCGCCGGCCCGATTTGCCTCGCCACATGGCCGGCGGCGAGGACAATCCGCTCGGCGCGCGCGCGATGTATCTCTACTCGGGCGACCGCGACACGATGTTCCGCATCCACGGCTCCAACGAGCCCTGGACCATCGGCCAGGCGGTGTCCTCCGGCTGCATCCGCATGCTGAACACTGACGTGACCGATCTCTTCAGCCGCGTGAAGGTGGGCACTGCGGTCGTCGTTCTGTAGGCGAGGGGGCGCATCCTCAAAAAGAAAGGCTCCGATTTTCGGGGCCTTTCTTACGCGCCCCGCCCTATTCGAGCGAGCAACTGAAGACGAGGTTTGTGAGCGCCGAGAAGGTCACCTGGACGAAAACCCATACGCCGATCAGCGACCAGGCGAGCTTGTATTTCTCGCGGCCATAAAGAAACGCGCCAAAAAGGGGCAGGATCAGGAAGAAGAACTGCCACGGCGCGCTGACGAAGGTGTCGCAATACCAGAGATTTAGTTTCTCGCTGACCATTACTCTCACCTTGGCAGATTGGTTTCGCCCATGAGGAATTCATCCACCGAGCGGGCGCATTGGCGGCCTTCGCGAATAGCCCAAACGACAAGCGATTGTCCTCGCCGCATGTCACCGCAAGCGAAGATTTTCTCGCGCGACGCCTGGTAGACGCTTGTATCGGCCGCAACATTGCCGCGCGAGTCGAGAACGACCCCGAGCCCTTCAAGCAAGCCTTCGCGCACCGGGGACACGAACCCCATCGCGAGCAGCACGAGATCGGCCCTCAGCTTGAAGTCGCTCCCCGGCTCCTCTTGCATTTTGCCGTCGACGCGCACGCAGCGCAGCGCCTTGACCGCGCCGTCCTCGCCTTCGAATTCGCGCGTCAGCACTGAAAATTCCCGCGACGAACCTTCGTCGTGAGAGGAGGACGTGCGCAGCTTCAGCGGCCAATCTGGCCAAGTCAGCAGCTTGTGCTCCTTCTCGGGCGGGCGCGGCATGATTTCGAGCTGAGTCACCGAAAGCGCGCCCTGGCGCACGGAAGTCCCGATGCAGTCCGAGCCGGTGTCGCCGCCGCCGATGACCACGACGTGCTTGCCGGTAGCGAGGATCGGCTCGTTGGTCGAGAGCGGCTCGCCCGACACTCGACGGTTCTGCTGCGGCAGAAGGTCCATCGCGAAGTGAACGCCGCGCAACTCGCGCCCGGGAATCGGCAAATCGCGCGGCTGTTCGGCGCCGCCGGCGAGGATCACCGCGTCATGGCCCGCGACCAGATCGTCGGCGGTCAGATCGACGCCGGCATGAACGCCGCAGTGAAACGCGACGCCTTCCGCCTCCATCTGCTGAACGCGGCGGTCGATCAGATGCTTCTCCATCTTGAAGTCGGGAATGCCGTAACGCAGCAGGCCGCCGGGCTTTGCATTCTTCTCGTAGACATGCGCGTCATGTCCGGCGCGGGCGAGTTGCTGCGCGGCGGCGAGTCCTGCAGGCCCGGAGCCGACGATCGCGATCTTCTTGCCCGTCTTGCGCTTGGGCGGTTCGGGAACGACCCAGCCTTGCTCGAATCCGCGATCAATAATTGCGCATTCGATGGTTTTGATTGTGACTGGCTGATCCTGGAGATTCAGCGTGCAGGACGCCTCGCAAGGGGCCGGGCAAACGCGGCCGGTGAACTCCGGGAAGTTGTTGGTCGAATGCAGATTGGCGAGCGCGCGCCGCCACTCGCCGTGGTAGACGAGGTCGTTCCAGTCGGGAATCTGGTTATTGACCGGGCATCCGTTGTGACAAAAGGGAATGCCGCAATCCATGCAGCGCGACGCCTGGCTGCGCGTGGTTTCGTCTGACAGAGGAATGACGAATTCGCGATAGTGGCGAATCCGGTCGGCCGCCGGCTTATATTTGCGGTCATGCCGGTCAATCTCGAGAAACCCCGTCACCTTGCCCATCTTATCGCGCACCTTTCGCGCCGCCAGCCGCGGCGGCAACGGCATTTCTCAGCGGCGCGGCAGTCTCTTGCCGAAAGCGAAATCGCTTTCTGGCCCAAGCGCGCCGAGCTGCCGCATTCTTGGACGTTTTCTAAACGCTTTCGAGGGGTCGGCGTCAAGCGGCGACGCTTCTGCGCGACGCGCGTCGACGCCGTCACGCGAATCTATTGAGGCCTGGAGCTCATTCGCCGGCCGCAGGGGCGACGCGGCGAAACTGATCCTCCCTGACGCGGCTGTGCAGCAATTTCACCTGCCGCTGAGCCTTCGCCTCGTAAAGCGCTTCGTCCGCCACCGCGAGAAGAGCCTCGGCGTCAGCGCCATGTTCCGGCACGAGAGCCACGCCGACGCTAACGCCGATGGTTGCGCGAACGCCGTCGTCGAGATCGTAGGACGCCGATATGGAATTCGTCAGCCGCTGGCTCAGCTCTGTCGTCTGCTCCTTGCTCAACCCCTTTGCGAGCACCACGAATTCGTCGCCGCCAATCCGCGCGGCCACGTCGGTTGCGCGCAGTGATTGGCGAAGGCGTTCCGCCACCAGTTTGAGCAACCTGTCTCCGGCGGCGTGTCCGTAGGTGTCATTGACCGCCTTGAAGTTGTCGAGATCGAGAAAAAGAACGGCGAGATCGCCGCCATGCGAGGACGCGCTTTTCAGGCTGGCGTCCACGGCGGCGGCAAGTCCGACGCGATTGGACAGCCCGGTGAGCGCGTCATGCTTGGCGCGTTGTCCGTTCTCCCACTCGCCGCGCATCGTCGCCACTAACATCTTGTTGATCGTAAAAGCGGCGGCGCTCATTGCGGCGAGATAAAGCGGCACTTGCAGCAACACCACATAAAGCGGAGGCTCGCCCACGATGATCACCGCCGGCGCGAACGGGCCGAGGCTCAGCAGCATCATCGCGGTCGCGAGACGCGGCGCGCTGAAGGTCCGAAAGCAGATGCCGCCGACCATCGCCGTCGCCGACGAACACGCGACTGTCGCGACGACCCAATCGCCGCTGGTCAGGCTGACAAAGCCGCCATAGCCGATGCTGGCGCTCCACAGCAGGCCGAGCGAGAGATAGAGGTCGGTCGGAGTCTCGCGCCGCTCGGAGGCGGCCCGGCGTGCGATCAGCAACACTGCAAGTCGCCATCCGCAAATCACGACTTCGAGGATGAGCCAAATGACGAACGGCGGCGAGGGCTGGCGACTAACGATCACGGCCGCCACCGCGATCGTATTGATGACGCCGGCGGCGAATACAGGAAGAGTCCCGAACAGGCCGCCGATCAGTTTCAGCTGGATATCGACGGGCGCGTCCGGAGTCGGGTTGGCGAGCCAGCGCATCGCGGCCCAGCGCGGCATGCTGTAAACCCTGGAGTCGTCTCGCATCACGCTTCCCGGCCGCCGTCAAGGAAAACCGCCGAGTTTAAAGGGGGTTAGCTTGACCCTCCCGTTTTACAACCCCTGCCGGCAAACGCAAGGCG
>JACOWC010000080.1 GCA_016177005.1 Methylocystis sp. | reverse complement strand
ATTCTTCGAGCGATGGCGAACCCGCGGCCGTCTGCCGCGACATCGCCTGCACCACGGCGAGCAGGTTCTTCGAACGATGCACGAGTTCGCGCAGCAGCACCCGCACATGCTGCTCGCGCTGCTTACGCGGTGTGATGTCGCGCGCCGTGCCGAGAATGCGCACCGCCCTGCCGTCCTCGAAAAAGGTGCGGCCGCGCACCGAGACCCAGCGTTCGATGCGGTCGGTCTGACCGATGACGCGATATTCGATCTCGTAATCGCCTTCGTGATTGGGATCGAGCGCGACGCCGACGGCTTCCTTCGTGCGCTTCTTGTCCTGCGGATGCAGCGCGCTGCGGAAAATTTCGAAACTTGCCGGCGTCCCCTCGGGAAGGCCCCACAGGCGGCGCACCCGCTCGTCGATATGCACCTCGCCGGTAAGAAGATTCCAGTCCCAGATGCCCGTGCGCCCGGCGTCGAGCGCAAGCTGCATCCGCTCCAAAGCGAAGGATTGCTCGTCGCAGAAAGAACGCGCATGGCGCGCGTCATCAGCTTCTACGCGAATTTCCGTGTCGGTCACGCGGCGCCTGTCGTCTGCTAGGAGGCCGCAGCATACCCCCAGATGCGCCGGGGCGCGAGGGGCTAGATATCGACCAGCTCGGTCGCGAAGGCGGCGCGCTCCTGAATGAAGGCAAAACGCGCTTCCGGCCTGTTTCCCATCAACCGCTCGACGCAGTCGGCGGTCTCCTCGCGATCTTCCGGCTCCACAATGACCTTGAGGAGCATGCGCTTTCCCGGGTCCATCGTGGTTTCCTTGAGCTGGGCCGCGCTCATCTCGCCAAGGCCCTTGAATCGGCTCGTTTCGATCTTCCCCTTGCCCGTGAGCTCGTTGGCCATCAATTCATCGCGATGGTCATTATCGCGCGCATAGACGGTCTTTGCGCCCTGCGTGAGCTTGTAGAGCGGCGGCTGCGCCAGATAGAGATGGCCGTTTTCGATAAGCCGCGGCATCTGTCGATAGAAGAAGGTGATGAGCAGCGACGCGATATGTGCGCCGTCGACGTCGGCGTCGGTCATCACGATCACCTTCTCATAGCGCAGATCCTCGTCGCGGTAATGCGCGCCTAATCCGCAGCCGAGCGCCTGGGTCAGATCGGCGAGCTGCTGATTGGCGAGGAGCTTGTCCTTCGTCGCCGAGGCGACGTTCAAAATCTTGCCGCGCAGCGGCAGAATCGCCTGCGTCGTGCGGTTGCGCGCTTCCTTTGCCGAGCCGCCCGCGGAATCGCCTTCGACGATGAACAGTTCCGATCCTTGCGCCGAATTATTGGTGCAGTCGACGAGCTTGCCGGGCAATCGCAGCTTGCGGGTCGCAGTCTTGCGGGCGATGTCCTTTTCGGCGCGGCGGCGCTGGCGCTCCTCGGCCCGCTCGACGGCGAAATCCAGGAGCTTATTGGCCTGCGAGGGCGCGCCGGCAAGCCAATGGTCGAAGGCGTCCCGCACCGCGCTCTCGACGATTCGCGACGCTTCGCCGCTCATCAGCCGGCTCTTGTTCTGGCCCTGGAACTCCGGCTCGCGAATGAAGACGGAGATCATCGCGGCCGACTGTCCCATGAGATCGTCGGCGGCGATGTCCTTGGCGCGCTTCGACTGGCCGACGCGCTCGGCGTGATCCTTGAGCGCCTTCAACAGCGCGGCGCGAAATCCCGCCTCATGCGTGCCGCCGTCCGGCGTCGGAATGGTGTTGCAATAGGAGTGGACGAAACCGTCGTCCTCGGCGAGCCAGGAGACCGCCCATTCGAGCGAACCGTGGCCGCCTTCGCGCTCGATCTTGCCGACGAAGGGCTGATCGGCGACGAGCTCCTTGCCGTGGATCTCGCGCGCCAGATAATCCTTCAGGCCGCCGGGAAAGCGCAGCACGGCCTCATGCGGCGTATCCGCGCCAGGTTCGATCAGCGAAGGATCGCAGCGCCAACGGATTTCGACGCCGCCGAAGAGATAGGCCTTCGAGCGCGACATGCGGAAGAGCCGCGCCGGCTTCCAATGCGCGCCCGCGCCGAAAATCTGCGCGTCGGGCCTGAAGCGCACCTTGGTGCCGCGACGATTGGCGATGCGCCCGAGCGATTTGAGCTTGCCGAGCGGCTCTCCCCGCGAAAACTCCTGCCGGTAAAGCTCGCCGCCGGTCGCGACCTCGACGTCGAGCTTTTCGGACAGCGCATTGACGACCGAGACGCCGACGCCATGCAGACCGCCGGAGGTCTGATAGGCGCCTGAATCGAATTTGCCGCCGGCGTGGAGCGTGGTCATCACCACTTCCAGCGCCGATTTCTTCGGAAATTTCGGATGCGGATCGACCGGAATGCCGCGGCCGTTGTCGACGACCGTGAGCCAGCCGTCAGTCTCCAGCGTCACTTCGATGAAGGTGGCGTGACCCGCCACGGCCTCGTCCATGGCGTTGTCCAGCACCTCGGCGAAGAGGTGATGCATCGCCGCCTCATCGGTGCCGCCGATATACATGCCGGGCCGCCGCCGGACGGGCTCGAGCCCCTCCAGCACTTCGATCGAGGCGGCCGAATATTCGGCCGGCCCGCGCTTTGCGGCGGGTTTCACTGCGGGCGCCTTGCGCGGCGCGCCGCCGAAAAGATCGGGTTTTGTAGCCATGAGCGATATTAGCGCGATTCGGGACGGGATGGGTCGTCCGGCGCGCGCGTCTTCGTTCGGTCGACACACGGACTTCACAAAAAAGGCAGAGGACGCCTTGACTTGTCGCATGCCCGAAGCTGGGGCATGCTCAAGCCCGACGAATACTCACCCAAGGAATGTCGCTCAATCGAAAAATTTGGAGCAATCGATGGCGCAAATTCAGGAATTGGCGACGTATGAAGTCGATGTCGCGGCTGAACCGGGCAAAGCCTATACGCCCGCCTTTTTCGTCGAAAGCACCGCGCCCGAAAATATCGACGACAAGGAAAGCGTTCCGCCGACCCCCGATTACTGCAAGCCGTCGACCATCGACCATATCGTCGAAACATTGGCGAAGCAGAAAAACCCCAAACTCTTAATCACCGTTCACGGCTTCAACACGCCGCGCGACAGAGTCCTCGAGACGTATCGTAATTCGTTCGTCGCCGTGAATGAAGACGACGAGCTTCAAGGCCACGGCCTCGTGTGCATAGGATACCGTTGGCCGTCTGAAGCGATGGGAACGCCCTGGCGGAGCGGCTTAAGCGCCGCCCCACTATTCCTCCTCGGCGTTTTGTTAGCGGCGCTGGTCGCCGTCTATCTGGTGAATTTCTATTTCGAAATCTGCGATTGGTGGAAGCTTGCGCGCGTTGTCGTGACCGCCGTGACCGCGACAATGGCCGTGATCCCGCTTACGCTGTTTTTGCTACGACTTGTTGTCTATTTTCGTGACGGCTTTCGGGCATCGAACTATGGCGTGCCAGACCTCGTGAATCTCATTCGGGAAATAGACGACAAATTATCGAAACTTCCAAACGCGGGGGCCGCCAAATCCAGCGACGATCTTACCGGAAGGGTTGACCTGTCCTTTATCGGCCACAGCATGGGCGCCTTCGTCGTCACCAACGCCGTGCGCATTCTGTCCGACGTTTTTTCGCCTGAGGCGATCGCCGCCATGCGAAGCATGGACATTCCGGGGAGCGAAGAGGAGCGCCGGCGACGCGAGATCAGATCGAAAATCGGCAAGAGTTTTCTCTTGCGCCGCCTCGTGCTGGTCGCACCCGACATTCCGGCGGAAGTGCTGCTGCTCGGACGAAGCAACGCGCTGCACTCGTCATTGATCCGCTTTCAGGAAGCCCATCTTTTCTCCAATGAAGGCGACGAAGTCTTGCGCGACATTTCGACGACGGCGAATTTCTTTTCGCTGCCGACGAAAAGTCGCAGGTTCGGCTATCGGCTTGGTAATGTCGGCGTGCTGACAGGATGGGGAATTTCCGAACAGTTGACGCTCGGCAATCTGCGCGTCGGCGCCCGCACGCTATACGCGCTCTATGCAGAGCTCGACGCCGCGCAGTCAGAGGAATCCTTTGCGCAGAGGCTGACCTATTTCGACTGCACCGACAGCATCGACGATGATGGTCATGGGGTGGTGACGGACGCCGCTCGCGGCGCGCCGCCGAATTTATCTTGGCTTGGGCATCTGCTCCTGCTTTGGCTCTATGTCAGGGACGAGGCCGACGTTCACTCCGGCTACTTTTTGAAGCCCAGCCTCGTGCGGCGGCTCATTTATCGTTTCGCCGCCATCGGCTATGGCGACACCGAGAAGCTCTACGGCGGTCTCGCCGCGTTAAGCGCGCAATGTGAAGAGTTTCAGATCAAGGCGCTGAAACCCAGCGAGCGCAGCATCGCCGCCGCTGCGGCGCAAGACTCCGTTCAGGCCGCATCGACTTGACCAGCCCGATCGTCGCCCTCCCCTTGGCGGGCGACGCTTTTCCGGAGTCGTGAGCCCGCCATTTGGATCGCGCCGCAAGGGGGCTGAATCGCCCACGCCGTGATCCGCCGGCTATCCCAAACGATTCCAGCGACAACGCGCTTCACCGGCGCCGCGCGCTCGGATATCGTTCCCCACGCCAGTTCATCGCCGGCCCGTGTCCAGGCTTCAGGACGACAACGCGACTTCGAGAACGAACTGGCCGAGGGAGCAAAAAACGTGACAGCGCGCAGCGCCTTCGCCAGAGTCTTATTTATTGCGATAGGTCTCCTTTTCGCCGCGCCTGCGCAGGCGCTCGACAAAGTCAGCTTCGCCACCAATTGGCGCGCGCAGGCCGAGCACGGCGGCTTCTATCAGGCCGTCGCCGACGGCGCTTACGCGGGCTACGGACTCGACGTGACCATTCTGCAAGGCGGGCCGCAGCTCAATGCGCGCCTTCTGCTCGCCGCAGGCCGGGTCGACTTCGCGATGGGGGCAAACACCATTCAGATGTTCGAATCGGTGCAGCAGAGCGTGCCGATCGTCACCGTCGCAAGCATGTTTCAGGTCGATCCGGTGATATTCATGTCGCATCCCGGCGTGGGTCTGGATCGTTTCGAAGATCTGCCCAAGGCGACGGCCTTCATCGCCAGCGACATGCGCGTTTCCGTGTGGCAATGGCTGAAGCAGGCTTACGGCTTCAAGGACGAAAACGTGAAGCCTTATAATTTCAATTCGGCGCCTTTCCTCGCCGACAAGAAGTCGATTCAGGAGGGGCTTCTGACGTCGGAGCCTTACGCCATCGAACGCGAAGGCGGCTTCACGCCAAATGTCTTTCTTTTGCCGGACTATGGCTATGACGGCTATTCGACGACGATCGAGACGCGCGCCGACGCGATCGCGAAGAACCCCGATCTCGTGCAGCGCTTCGTCGATGCCTCGATCATCGGCTGGTACAATTACCTCTATAGCGACAACGCTCGCGCGAACGCGATGATCAAGCGCGACAATCCGGAGATGACCGACGGCCAGATCGCCTATTCCATCGCCAAAATGAAAGAGCGCGGCATCGTCGATTCGGGCGATGCGTTAACCTATGGCGTCGGCGTGATCACCGACGCGCGGATGAAAAGCTTTTTCGACAAGATGGCGAAGGCCGGCGTCGTTCCTGCCGATCTCGATTACACGCGCGGCTATACGCTGCGCTTCATCGGCAAGAAGGTCGGCATGGAGCGGCGGCCGAAATGACGCCTGCAAAGCCGTCATTGCGAGGAGCGAAAGCGACGAAGCAATCCAGGGGCAATGGCGCGATTCTGGATTGCTTCGCTTCGCTCGCAATGACGGCGGGGGTTGCATCATGGACGCAGTGACGGCCGCGCCCGCGCTGGTTTCGCTACGCGCCGTCGGCAAGACATTCCCGAACGGGCTTGTCGCGCTCGCCGACTATGATCTCGACGTGCGCGAAGGCGAGACGCTGACGCTGCTCGGCCCCTCAGGCTGCGGCAAGTCGACCGCGCTGCGGCTCATCGCCGGCCTCGCCAACCCGACCGCCGGTTCAATCGACTGGAGCGCGCCTCACATCAAGAACAATATCGGCTTCGTCTTTCAGGACGCGACGCTGCTACCCTGGGCGAATGTTTTCGACAACGTCTTTCTGCCGCTACGGCTTGGCGGCCTCACGCGCGAGGCGGCGTCGCCGCGCGTCAACGAGGCGCTCGCGCATGTGGGTCTTCTGGATTTCTCGCACGCGCTGCCGCGCGAACTTTCGGGCGGCATGAGGATGCGCTGCGCCATCGCCCGCGCCTTGGTGACGCGGCCGGCGCTGATCCTGATGGACGAGCCTTTCGCCGCCCTGGACGAAGTGACGCGCTTCAAACTCAACGACGATCTGCTCGCGCTCAAACGCCGGCTGGGCGCGACGATCGTCTTTGTCACCCATTCCGTGTTCGAAGCCGCATATCTTTCGTCGCGCATCGTGGTGATGTCGAGGCGCGGCGGCGCAATCATCGACGAAATCTCGATCGACCCGGCGATCCCGCGCAACGACGATTATCGCTCAAGCAAGACCTTCGCCGACACATGCCGCCGGGGCTCGCAGGCGCTGCGCGTCGCACTCGAACAGGCGACGCCGTGAGCGGGCGGCGACAAACGATCCGCTGGCGCGACATCGGCGTGCCGCTTGCGGTTTTCCTTGCGGCGCTGGCGCTGTGGGAAGGACTCGTGCGGTGGAAGAATATTCCGCCCTATATTCTCCCCGCGCCTTCGGTCATCTTCGACAAACTGATTGAGGACCGCGAACTTCTGTTCTCGTCGCTGATGGCGACGCTCGGCGTCACTTTCGAGGCGCTTGTCGTCGCCACCGTCTGCGGCGTCGCGTTGGCGCTGCTCATCGCGCAGTCGAAATGGCTGGAGCGCGCGCTCCTGCCCTTCGCCATCACCTTACAGGTCACGCCGATCATCGCCATCGCGCCTCTGCTACTGGTTTATATGCGACCCGACAATGCGGTGCTGGTCTGCGCCTTTCTCGTCGCCTTCTTTCCGATTCTTTCAAATACGTCGCTTGGGCTCGCGTCGGTCGACTTCGGCTTGCGCGATCTCTTCGACCTCTATCATGCGTCGCCGTGGCAGAAGCTGATTTATCTGCGGCTGCCGTCTGCTTTGCCGCAATTTCTCGCCGGCTTACGCATCGGCGGCGGATTGGCGCTCATCGGCGCGATCGTCGCCGAGCTTGCCGCCGGCGCCTCTGGAGAGGGAAGCGGCCTCGCCTATCGCATCGTCGAGGCGGGATTTCGTCTCGACATTCCGCGCATGTTCGCGGCGCTGGCGCTCATTTCGCTGAGCGGCCTCGCGATCTACGGCGCGCTCGCCGCGCTGTCCCATGTTCTGCTCCGCCGTTGGCACGAGAGCGCAAGAGCGAGAGAAGAATGACGCTTGTGCGAGACATTCGAGAGTCGGACGCGCAAGATTGGCGAAGGCTCTGGGCCGGCTATAATGATTTCTATGAAACGGCTGTGCCGGCAGACGTGACGGAACATACTTTGCGCCGTCTGCTCGATCCGACATCCGCGATGATCGGACGGATCGCGGAAAAAGACACGCGCGTCGCCGGCTTCTCGGTCTCTGTGCTGCATGAAAGCAGTTGGACGTCTTCGCCGATCTGCTACCTCGAAGACCTTTTCGTCGATCCAAATCTTCGCGGCGAAGGCGTGGGGCGGGCGCTCATTCAAGATCTCATTGATCTGGGACGCATGCGCGGCTGGTCGCAGCTCTACTGGCTTACGCGAGCAAACAATGAGCCTGCGCGGCGGCTCTATGACAAATTCGCTCAAGCCGACAATTTCGTGCGCTACCGCCTGACGCTGTAACGCTCATACGACATTCAACGAACCATTCGGATGTCATTCCCGACGCGCGCAATGCGCGCGATCGGGAATCCAGAAACGCGACAACAATCTTGAATATCGCTCTGGATTCCCGGTCGGACCTTCGGTCCGCCGGGAATGACACCCGGGCCTTTCATACCAACGAGGCGTCACTGCTCGGCGATTTCGCCGACGTCATCGAGATGATAGACGTCGTCGCGAAAGTGCACGACGCCGTCCGCCGACGCCCAGCCGGTCATATAGACCCACGCCACCGGCACGTGCTGCGTCAGCCTCGCCTCTTCGCGCGCGCCTGACGCGATCTTCGCATTGATCTCATCCTTGCTCGTCTGCGGGCCGGATTCGCCGTCAAGCAGCCAGGCCGCGAGATCGACGACGCCCTGCACGCGCACGCAGCCATGCGACAGGAAGCGATAATCATTGGCGAAGAGATTTCGCGACGGCGTGTCATGCATATAGACGGAATAGCGGTTTGGCATCGAAATGCGGATCGATCCCAGCGAATTGTCCGTGCCGGAATCCTGACGCAGCGTATATTGGGCGGCGCGCTCGCTCGCCCAATTGATCGAGCGCGGATCGACCTCCTCGCCATGCGCGTTGAGCACGCGGATATGCGAGCGCTTGAGGTAGGTCGGGTCCTTCAGCATTTTCGGCGCGATCTCGTTCTTGACGATCGACGCCGGAACCGTCCATGTCGGATTGATATTGACCGCGACGACCTTCGCCTGCAGCTCCGGCGAGTGATGCTCGATATCCCCGACGATCGCGGCGTAGCGGCGAACCACGCGATCATCTTCCACCGCATCGACCGCCGTCGATGGAATGTTGACGACGATGTATCGCGGACCGAACGCGAATTCGAGCGCGGTGAGCCGCCGCGCGGTCGAGTCGAGCTGAAGCAGCCTTGTCTCCGCCGGCACGTCGAGTTCGCGCAGCGTGGCGCCGGCGGCGACGCCGGTCTGTTTCAGTCCCATGCGGTACTGGAAGCGCTTCACCGCCGCCGTGAGATCTGCGTCCCATTTCGGTTTCGTCGCATCGGCAATGGCGTCGTCTTCGGCGGCGAGGCGCCGGCGCAACGTCGACACCGCGGCTGCTTTCGAGCCAGGCCGAAGCGAGACGCCGACGATCGGCCATCCGCCGGCATCGACGATCTGTCGGTAGCGATCCGCCGCCTTTGAGGTCGTGTAGAAGGTTTGAGGCTGTAGCGCCGGAGTCGGATCGTCGGAAAGCGCGGTCTCGCGCGGCGGCGCGGCGGGTTTGGGTTTTGCCTTCGGCTTCGGCGCCACGGCTTGCGCTGGCTGGGCGGACGCGGGCGGCGCCTCGGGCGCGGGCGCCGCCGTTGAGGATGACGCGCCTTCTTCAGCAGGCGCCTGCGCATAGAGCGGCGGCGCCGTCATCGCGGACAGGACGAGGGCCAGCGAGGCGAGCGAGACGACGGCCCTGATCGCGGTCGTCATGCGCCGCGCAAGTGCGAATAATATGCGTGATCGAGCCATCGTCGCTTCATCGCTTCGCCGCCGCCAAGCGGCTTTTGTCATAAGCCTGTTTTTATCGCGCAGCGCCGCGGCTCGATAGAGCCCTTCGCATGAGCGGCACGTTGCGACTGTTTGAAACCATTGCAAAGTTGGCGGCTATATGGTTTAAACGTCATGAATATTTGTGTTGCTTTGGAGGGAGAGATGTTTGGATCGAGGGGTTTCCTTGCGTCTTTGACGCTTGTCACGCTCGCGACGACCGCGAATGTTTCGGCCGACGAAGTGCATTACGCCAACGAGAGCCCGAACTGGACCTCCGTCCAACGCAGGGAATTTTACAGTCTCGATCAGGGCGCGCGCATCATGCCCTTCGCATGGTTCAAGGCGCTGAGACACCCCGACGGCAGGCATTTTATCGACGACGGTCTGAGCCGTTACGGCTATCTGCCCAATCCCGACGGCGAGATTCCCGGCCTGCCGGTCGGCTTCCTGTCCGCCTCCGAGGACATCACACAATATTTGAGCATGACGTGCTCCGCCTGCCATACACGCCAGATCGACGTGGGCGGCGTATCCTGGCGCGTCGACGGCGGACCGGCGCTCGCCGATTTCCAGGTCCTGCTGAACGACATCGATCTCGCCTTCAAGAAAATACTGAGCGAAGAGGCCGCCTTCAACGAGTTTGCCAAGGAAGTCCTTGGCGGAGACGCGACTGACAGGCAGCGCCGACATTTGCGCGCTGACGTCGAAACCTGGTTTACGCCCTATGACACGCTGATGCGCAAATCGTTGCCGACGCCCGGCTGGGGCATTGGGCGCGCGGACGCCGTGTCGATGATTTTCAACCGCGTCGCCGGCCTCGACATCGGCACGACACACTCGCGAATCATTGAAGGCAACATCGCGAAGGCGGATGCGCCGGTGCGCTATCCCTTTGTGTGGAACGCCGCGATCCAGGACATGACGCAATGGCCGGGATTCGCCGAAAACGGCGACGATATTCTCGGCCTTGCGCGCAATGTCGGCGAGGTTTACGGCGTCTTCGGCTTCTATCGTCCCAAGAAGACGATTATTCCCAATGTCATCGACTATCTCAACGGCTCTTCGCTCAATTATCCTGGGCTGATGCGTCTCGAAACGCTCATCAAGCAGATCCCCTCGCCGAAATGGCAATGGGGCCTTGATCAAACGCTCGTCGCGAAAGGCAAGGAAATTTTCAACCGCGATCCGAATAACGGCGGCTGCGCCAAGAACTGTCACGAAAAGACCACCGGCGAGCCGCGCGTGTGCAACGCCGCTGGCACCTGGAAGACGCCGCTGCAGGACGTCGGCACGGACCGCCGTGAATATGGGATTCTCGCGCGCGAGGGCGATACGGGCGTGCTCAACGGCGCCAAAATCCCCTTCATCCCCGGCGTCGATACGCCGCTCAAGCCTCAGGACAAGATATTCAGCATTCTCAGCCTCTCCGTGATCGGATCGATCATCGAGGCGCCGCTCCATTTCGGCCTCGACGTATTCGCGCCGCTTATCGAAGAATGCATTCCGTCGGCGCAAAAGACCGCGCCGGAAGTCGCGGAGAGCCGCTTGCGCGAGAAACTCGTCGCCGCGCTGCAAAATCTCTATCGGAAACCGAAGTTGAATATCTTCAAATATGAGTCGCGGGTGATGGACGGCATTTGGGCGGCGGCGCCCTATCTTCACAACGGCTCGGTGCCGACGCTCGCCGATCTCTTGAAGCCCGTCTCTGAGCGTCCCGCCTCCTTCAAGGTCGGAACGGCGTATGACACTGTGAATGTCGGCCTCGCCAAGGAACAGGGAGCCTTCAGCACCGTCTATACGGCCGATGACTGCTCGAAGCAGGATTCTGGCAACAGCCGCTGCGGCCACGAATACGGCGTCAAACTCACCGCGGAGGAAAAGAAGGCGCTGCTCGAATATTTGAAGAGCCTCTGATCAACTTCTGGGCCGCATAAGCGAGGGGGAGAATCCTCCCCCTTGCCTTTTCCCACGCCGCCCCGCATACCGCGCCGCAATACGCAATCGAAAGCCGGGACGGATATGGGGTTCAAATGTGGCATCGTCGGCCTGCCGAACGTCGGCAAGTCGACCCTTTTCAACGCGCTCACGCAGACCGCCGCGGCGCAGGCCGCAAACTATCCCTTCTGCACGATCGAGCCCAATGTCGGCGAGGTCGCCGTGCCCGACCCAAGGCTTGAGGAACTGGCGAAAATCGCCGGCTCCAGGGAGATCATTCCCACACGGCTGACCTTCGTCGACATCGCCGGCCTCGTGCGCGGCGCGTCCAAGGGCGAAGGACTCGGCAATCAGTTCCTCGCCAATATTCGCGAGTGCGACGCCATCGCCCATGTCGTGCGCTGTTTCGAGGACGGCGACGTGACCCATGTCGAGGGCGGCGTCGACCCGATCCGCGACATCGAGACGATCGAGACCGAGCTGATGCTCGCCGATCTCGAAAGCCTCGAAAAGCGCGTCGTCGCCATGGAGAAGAAGGCGAAGGGCGGCGATAAGGAAGCCAAAGAGCTCGTCGAGCTGATGAACCGCTGTCTCGTGTTGCTGCGCGAGGGCAAGCCGGCGCGTCTCGCCAAGGTCGGCGCGGCCGAGCGCGACGCCTTCATGGGTCTTGGGCTCCTGTCGTCGAAGCCGGTGCTTTACGTCTGCAATGTCGAAGAGACGTCAGCGGCCGAGGGCAACGCCCATTCGGCGAAAGTCGCGGCGCGGGCGGCCGAGGAAGGCGCGGCCGCGGTCGTCGTTTCGGCGAAGATCGAAAGCGAGATCGCCGTGTTGCCGGCCGATGAGCAGAGGGATTATCTGGAGGCCGTCGGCCTCACCGAGCCGGGGCTCAATCGCGTCATCCGCGCCGGCTACGACCTCTTGCAACTCATCACCTATTTCACCGTCGGCCCCAAAGAGGCGCGCGCCTGGACCATCGAAAAAGGCGTGCGCGCGCCGCAGGCGGCGAGCGTGATCCATACCGATTTCGAAAAAGGCTTTATTCGCGCCGAGACCATCGCCTATGACGATTACGTCGCCAACAAAGGCGAATCCGGCGCCCGCGACGCCGGTCGGCTGCGGTTAGAGGGCAAGGAATACGTCGTCGCCGACGGCGACGTGATGCATTTCAGGTTTAATACGTGACCAAGCGCTACAGCTTGAATTTCTTCTGCGAGCAAACTAATTTTGGCGTCGAATGAGCTGATACGGCACGAAATAGAGCGCTCCATGAGCCTGATGATTTCGGAAATTTATGACGCTTTCATCGCCGCCGGCGCGCCCGAGGAAAAGGCGCGCAAGGCGGCGGAAGCCATGACCGTTCACGAAAATCGCTTTTCAAAAATCGAAAGCGAACTGGCCGTCTTGCGCTGGATGGTGGGCTTCGTCATGGCGCTGCTATCTGCGGTGGCGCTAAAGCTTTTCTTGCACTGACGTAGCGCCGCAGCGCCCGCCTCACCCCTTCGACAGATTATCGATCCGCTTGTTCAGCTCATCTAGCTGGCGTTTCAGTTCGGCGACGTCGCCTTCCTTATGCGCGCCGCCGGCCTCATGCTCATCCAGGGTCGGGCCGGTCGTGAGCCCCTCCGTCGGCACGCCGAAGGGGTTGAACATGGTCAAAGCCTGACGGAACACGGCCATATTCTTGCGGGCCTGCTCTTCGAGCGACTGGAAGGCCGCGCGGGTCGGCTCCGTGAATGGACCGGCGCCCACGCCCACGCCGAGCGCCGAGGCGAACTGGTCGCGAAACTTCTGCTGCTCCTTTGTGAGCTTGTCGATCGAGAATTCGAGATAGCTCGGCACCAGCATCTGCATCGAGTCGCCATAGAAGCGGATGAGCTGGCGCAGGAAGGCGATCGGCAGCAGGCTCTGGCCCTCTTTGCCCTCCTGCTCGAAGATGATCTGGGTGAGCACCGGGCGGGTGATGTCCTCGCCGCTTTTTGCATCGCACACGACGAAGTCCTCGCCGCGCTTCACCATGCCGGCAAGATCCTCCAGCGTCACATAGGTGCTCGTTCCGGTGTCGTAGAGTCGACGATTGGCGTATTTCTTGATCGTGGTAGGTTTCTTCTCAGTCGCCATACGCCTGACACGCTCCCCTCGCCGCACAGCCGCCGCCCGCCCAAAAGATAGCCGTCTACTGTTTGACGATACGCGCAAATTGGCGCCTGCGGCAATATTTTCGTGCCGGAAGCCTTTCGCTACCCCTCGATTCCGTGCAAAACGGGCCACGGCCTGCCCATCGCAGGCGCGATGACCGATATCGTGATCGTTTCCGCGGCGCGCACCGCCGTCGGATCGTTCAACGGAGCCTTTGGAGCGGTTCCGGCCCACGAGCTCGGCGCTGTCGCGATCAAGGCCGCTCTCGAGCGCGCCAAAATCCAGCCGGGCGAGGTCTGCGAGGTTATCCTCGGCCAGGTGCTCGACGCGGCGCAGGGCCAGAATCCGGCGCGTCAGGCGGCGATCAAGGCCGGAATTCCGGACAGCGCCACCGCCTTCGGGGTCAACCAGGTCTGCGGCTCCGGCCTGCGCGCCGTGGCGCTCGCCGCCCAGCAGATCCAGGCGGGCGACGCCACCATCGTCGTCGCCGGCGGTCAGGAGTCGATGTCGCTCTCGCCGCATGCGTCGCAGCTGCGCACGGGCACGAAAATGGGCGACGTCAAGTTCGTCGACACCATGATCGTCGACGGGCTTACCGACGCTTTCAACAATTACCACATGGGCGTCACCGCCGAGAACGTCGCCAAGCAGTGGCAGATCACCCGCGAGCAGCAGGACGAATTCGCGGTCAAGTCGCAGAACAAGGCCGAGGCCGCGCAGAAGGCCGGCAAGTTCAAGGATGAGATCGTCCCCTATACGATCTCGACCAAGAAGGGCGACATCGTCGTCGACGCCGACGAATTTATCAAGCATGGCGTGACCATGGAGGGCGTCTCCAAGTTGCGCCCGGCCTTCGCCAAGGACGGCACGGTGACGGCGGCGAACGCCTCGGGCCTCAATGACGGCGCCGCGGCGCTCGTCGTGATGAGCGCCGAAGAGGCCAAGAAACGCGGTCTGACGCCGCTCGCCCGCATCGCCTCCTGGGCGACCGCCGGCGTCGATCCGTCGCTGATGGGTTCCGGCCCGATCCCGGCCTCGCGCAAGGCGCTGGAGAAGGCCGGCTGGAAGGTTTCCGACCTCGATCTCGTCGAGGCGAACGAAGCCTTCGCGGCGCAGGCGCTGGCGGTCAACAAGGACATGGGCTGGGATCTCGACATTGTGAACGTCAACGGCGGCGCGATCGCCATCGGCCATCCGATCGGCGCCTCCGGCGCGCGCGTGCTCACCACGCTGTTGCACGAGATGGCGCGGCGCGGCTCGAAGAAGGGCCTCGCGACGCTCTGCATCGGCGGCGGCATGGGCATCGCGCTGGCGGTGGAGCGGTAGTTCAGTGAGTAGTGAGTTAGTGAGTAGTGAGTAGTGAGTTAGTGAAGAGCGCTAAACGCTACTCACTATTCACTACTCACGATCTGGCTTTGCATCGGAATATTGAGGGAGAAAGACGTGGCAAGAACTGCAGTTGTGACGGGCGGCACGCGCGGGATCGGCGAAGCGATTTCCAAAGCGCTGAAGGCGGCGGGCTACACTGTCGCGGCCACCTACGCCGGCAATGACGAAGCGGCCAATAAGTTCAAGGCCGAGACCGGCATTCCCGTCTATAAGTTCGACGTTTCCGACTACGACGCCTGCGCCGCCGGACTCGCGCAGATCGAGAAGGACCTCGGTCCGGTCGAAATTCTCGTCAATAACGCCGGCATCACCAAGGACCGTCTGTTTCACAAGATGGACCTCGCCCAATGGCAGGCGGTGATCAACACCAATCTCAATTCGCTGTTCAATGTCACGCGCCCGGTCATCAACGGCATGCGCGATCGCGGCTTCGGCCGCATCATCGTCATTTCGTCGATCAACGGCCAGAAGGGCCAGGCCGGCCAGACCAACTATTCCGCGTCCAAGGCCGGCGACATCGGTTTCGTCAAGGCGCTGGCGCAGGAGAGCGCCGCGAAAGGCATCACCGTCAACGCCATCGCGCCGGGCTATATCGCCACCGACATGGTGAAGGCCGTTCCGCAGGACGTGCTTGATAAGCACATCATTCCTTATATCGCGGTGGGCCGCCTCGGCGAGCCGGAGGAGATCGCGCGCGCCGTGGTATTCCTCGCCGCCGATGACGCCGGCTTCATCACCGGCTCAACGCTGACGATCAACGGCGGCCAGTATCTGCACTAGAGCGCGCTGCGAAAAAGTGGGAACCGGTTTTTCGCATAAAGCGCGCTCTAAACTTTTGGAATCGATCACGTCATCTGCATTTGGGCGATTCCGACCAAATGCAGCGTGATCTAACCGGGAGCTGCTTGCGGAAGAGAATTGGCCGGCCCTCAATTCCCGGCCAGTTTTCCGCCTTCAAGGCGAGGCCCAATTCCGCGCATAGCGAGATGGCCATGAGCGTAGAGGACGATCGACTTCGACCCACGCCTTTGACGCGCGAATTTCGGTTGCGCTCAATCGTCTCGCCCTCAGACTCCCTTTGGCCTTCGCCGATGAACGCCGGCCCGCGGCTCGCGGCCGGTTCAAGAAAATACATTTCTCAGCGCGGAGGCTTAGTCGCGCTGGTTGTGAACGCCTGCTTTTTCACGTTCATTGCATATTGGCTCTACCGCAACATCGAATTTGCCGATCTCGCGGCGCAGCTGAAACAAATCCCCCTAACCGCGATTCTGATCGCAATGACGATGAATGTGTTCGTCTTGCTGTTCTACGGATCGCGCCTT
>JACOWC010000141.1 GCA_016177005.1 Methylocystis sp. | reverse complement strand
TGGAATTTCGCCGCCTCGGCCTGCTCCAGCGTGCGTTCCTGGACGCTGCGCCGCCCGGCGTCGAGTTTCTCCGCGGCCGCCTGCAACTGTTCGGCGGCGAGCTGATAGGCGACGAGAGCGGCGAGCGCCTCATTCTTGCGGATTTGCGCCGCGAGGCCACGGTATTTCGTGGCCTGCCGCGCCTGCCGCTTCAGGCTGTCGGCCTGGCTGTCGACCTGTTTCAGCACGTCTTCGAGACGCGTGAGATTTTCGGAAGCCGCATTGAGGCGCAGCTCGGCCTCGTGCCGGCGCGAATGCAGGCCGGCGACGCCGGCGGCGTCTTCGAGAATGCGGCGGCGGGCCTGCGGCTTGGCCGAAATGATCTCGCCGATCTGACCCTGGCGCACCAGCGACGGCGAGCGCGCGCCGGTGGCGGCGTCGGCGAAGAGTATCTGCACGTCGCGGGCGCGCACCTCGCGGCCGTTGATTCGATAGGTCGAGCCCTGCTCGCGCTCGATTCGGCGCGTCACCTCGATCGCGTCGGAATCATTGAAGGCGGCGGGGGCCGTGCGCGCGGAATTGTCGAGGACCAGCCCGACCTCGGCGAGATTGCGCGCCGGACGCGAGCCGCCGCCCGAGAAAATCACGTCGTCCATGCCGGACGCGCGCATGTTCTTGTATGAGTTTTCGCCCATCACCCAGCGCAGCGCCTCGACGAGATTCGACTTGCCGCAGCCGTTCGGCCCGACGACGCCGGTCAGGCCCGGCTCGATCAGGAAATCGGTCGGCTCGCAGAAGCTCTTGAAGCCCAGAAGGCGCAGGCGCTCGAATTTCATTGCCTAGAAGACCGCCACAAAAGCATGGTGAAAGCAAGAAATCGCCCGCAATATGTTGTGGGAAGGCGATTGCGGCGGAACGGCTCGGCGGGCCTTCGACTTACGACGTTGGCCTTTGAACGCAATCACTGTTGTTTCGGCGGCGCTCGGTCGGAAAATGCCGAAGCGCGCCGAATCGACGCGGGCCTCTGGCGGCGTTCTTCATAATCTCGCCTGATGAGCCATAGCGCTACTGAAACAGCTTCTTCGGCAAGCCGGACTGGCGGATCATCGCAGCCAAAGTTCCAGGTTTTATGTCGTCGCTGGCGCGATGTGCGGCGACCGTGACAAACATGACTTTGCCGTCGACGACGCCTCTGTAAATCGCATGCGAGCCTTTGCCCTGACGATGCAGGCAAAATCCGTTCGCTTCCAGGAGCCTGACGAATGTATTGAACGTCACGCGGCGCAGGGCACCGGGAAAGAAGCCGAGGTATCGCCATTGGCGCCGCGACGCCATGCCGACATGAGAACCCGCGCTGTCCACAACAAGGTGACGCTCAAGGGCGCTTGGCGGCTAAGGAGCCGTTTGGCTGTCGCCGGGTCTTCCTCGCGGGCGGCGGCGACATATTCAGAAACGGCCGATTCCATCGCCTCGCGCACTTCGTTGAAGCTGCGGCCCTGCACGGCGATATCAAAATCGGCGCAAAACGCCTCCCACTCCCCCTCCCGGCCTCGGGCGAAGCACAGAATGTCGCGCATGTTCCACCCTCGCTGATATCTTCACAGAGCTAATGCCGAAGTCGTTCGCCGTAAAGTCGCCGCAGGCGATTGGGGTGGAACGGAGCTTTGGGAGGCGACAAGGAATCGGAAGGCGTGGCGAGAAGGAACGAATCTGTTGAGCGGCGACCGTGAGGACGGCGGCTTCTGGGTGTTCGGCTACGGGTCGCTGATGTGGCGGCCGGGCTTCGACTTCATCGACAGCGCGCTCGCCTGGGTGCACGGCTATCACCGCGCGCTGTGCATTTTCTCGCATGTGCATCGCGGCACGCCGCAGCGGCCCGGCCTCGTGCTCGGGCTGGATCGCGGCGGCTCCTGCCAGGGCGTCGCCTTCAAGGTCTCGGCGCGCGACCGCGACAAAACGATTCGCTATCTGCGCGAACGCGAACTGGTCACCTCGGTCTATTTCGAAAGGACGCTCGGCGTGCGCTTCGCTGATGGGAGCTGCGCCAAGGCCCTCGCCTATGTCGTCGACCGCAAGCATATCCAATACGCTGGACGGCTGCCTAAGGACGAAATGATTCGCCTCATCGCCGAAGGCGTCGGGCTTAACGGCGACAATCCCGCCTATGTCCGCAACACGTACGAACATCTGCTGCGGCTCGACATCCATGACGTCGTGCTCGCCGAGATCGTCCGCCGGCTCGACCATGAGTCGTGCAGGTCCGCGGCGACCGGCGGCGCCGGCGACGAGCCGACGCCGCTTTGACGCGACGCATCACCTAGATCACGCTGCGTTCAGGCGGACTCGCCTGAACGTAGATAATGTGATCGATTTTAATGGCTTAGAGCGCGCTTTACGCGAAAAACCGGTTCCCACTTTTTCGCGAGCCGCGCTCTAGCACGAACGCGCACCTACGCGCGCGACGCAACGCCTACGCCACTGACAGGTCCGCCGGATCAGTTGAGCAGCGACGCCGAAAGATCGCGCAGCGTCGCGGCGTTGGCGCAAAAATGCACATGCCATTCGGCGACGCCGAGCTCCCGCGCCATCCTTCGCAAGGCATGGCGATCTACCGCGCGCTCCTGCGCGAGAAAGACGCAAACAGGCCGATTCGTCGCGCCCTCCCGCGCGACGCCGATGACGACGCCATTGGTCACGTCGGCGATGAAAGATTCCTCGCCCGACTGAAACACCGAGCACACATAGCGGCGCCCCGACGCGCCCCGCCAGGAAAAGAACCGGCTCCGCAGCGAGTCGGTTTCGGAGAGCGACTCCAGGGCCTGGCCGCGCGGCGCGGCGTCGCCAATGGTCCTGCGAGAGAGGCTGAAAGACGAATAACGAGGCTGATACATGACACGGTCCGCCACATCCAAAGCCAAACGCAGAACATGACTAGAACGAAACAGGCACACAGTCAAGAAGCGCGCGCCCGTCCGCGCCTTTTGGGTTCCTGGCAAAAGACGGGACGGACGCGCACGCGCCGCTACTCGCCAACGGCGCGAGACGGTTTCCCGTCTCGCGCACTGTTATGCATGGCGATGATCTTGAAAGATGTGCGCCAACGCGCATGACGAACGCTTTACTCGCTTGAAGAGGTGGGCGTCGTTGGAAGGTTTCGCAAGTTGCGGCGCGGCGTCGCAGCCATGAGGACGCGCGCTATCCGTTGGCGCCGCCGCCCGCCGTGCGCAGCCAGGCCGCGCCGCAGGCTTTCGCCAGTTCGCGCACGCGCAAGATATAGCTCTGGCGCTCGGTCACCGAGATCACGCCGCGCGCGTCGAGAAGATTGAAGGCGTGGCTCGCCTTGATGCACTGGTCATAGGCCGGCAGCGCCATGAGACGCATCTCGTCGCCGGAGCCCGCGCCGAACTTCAACAGCCGCTGGCATTCGCCTTCCGCGTCCTTGAAATCCTCGAAG
>JACOWC010000193.1 GCA_016177005.1 Methylocystis sp. | reverse complement strand
GCTCCTGAGCGGGGTCTCATCGGCATGGACCCAGGGGATCAGCGCGGCGACGATCTTGGAATTTTCGAATTCATAGATCTGGCCGGCGCACTGGGTGCCGTTCGAGTTTCCCTGACCCTTGGGCTTGAGGCCGACCTGCCTGGATGCGAGCAGCGGCATTCCCGCCGCCGCAGTCCAGGGAAAGCTCCGATCCATGAAATCCCAGGCAATGATCTTTCCCTTTCCGTCGACGCCCGCGCGCGCGATCTCGAGCTGCGCCGGCCCCTTGGGCTCCCACGCGTGCTCCTCCTCGCGCATCCACTGGACGCGCACGGGCTTGCCCACGGCGCGCGAGAGCAGCGCCGCGTCCTCCGCCCCGTCGTCGGTGCTGTAGCGGCCGTAGCAGCCCGAGCCCTCGACGTACGGCGCGCGAGAGCAGCGCCGCGTCCTCCGCCCCGTCGTCGGTGCTGTAGCGGCCGTAGCAGCCCGAGCCCTCGACGTAGATGACCCGGACATTCTTTTCCGCAAACCCCAGCAGCCGAGCGATGGCCCCGCGCGTCCTGAAGGGTCCCTGCGTTCCGGTCCAGACAGTCGCCTTATCCCCGCGCACATCGGCGACCGCGCAAGAGGGGCCGATCATGCCGTGCAGCTGGAAGGGGTAGCGGTAGGTGGCTTCGAAAGTCTTCGCCGCCTGCGAGAGCGCAGAGGCGGGATTTCCCTTGTTGACCGCGACTTGGTCCCGAAAGCTCTTGGTATTTTTCAGGTAGGCGTAAAGCTCGTCGGGATTGGCCGGAAGTTTGGTTCCGGGCTCGGACCATGTAACCTTCAGGGCCTTGGCCGCCTGGATCGCCGACCATTCCGTCTTGGCCACGACGCCGACCAGGGTTCCCTCCTGCACGATCTTTACGATGCCGGGAATCTGCTTCACCGACTCCTCGTCCACGCTCGCCGGCTTCGAGGTCACCACCGGGGGCCGGACCACGCGGCCGTGGAGCATCCCGGGGACGCGCAGGTCCTGAGTGTAGGTGAATTTCCCCGCGACCTTCGCCGGCAGATCCACCCGCGGCACCGAGGCGCCGACGATCTTGTAGTCTTTGGGATTCTTGGCCTTGACCTCGGGGGCCACTTTCATATCCCAGCCGGTCCCGGTGGCTGTGATCGTGACGTTGAAGCGCTTGCCGCCGATCAGCTTGCCATAGGAGATCTTCTTCGAAGCATCTCCGACAACCGTGACGACGCCATCCGTTACCGCGAG
>JACOWC010000140.1 GCA_016177005.1 Methylocystis sp. | reverse complement strand
TCGCCCTTCCCGCACCATTTCGAGCGAAGCGGTGAAGGCCGAGGCGCGCACCGTGCGCGCCGTCTGCATGTCGACACAGTAATGCAGCAAAAAATCGTCGAGGACGGTCCACTCCGTCGCGATGCCGACAAGCCGTTCGAGGGCTTCGCGGGCCTCGGCGAGAGACCAGACCGCGCGCTGGCGCAGCACCACGCGCGACGTGGCGGTCTTTTGCCGCTGGCGGGCGTAGGCCGAAAGCAGGTCGTAAAGGCTCGCCTGAAATTTGGGACGCGAGATCGTCTCTACGCCTTCCGGCCCGCCGCGCAGAAACATGTCGCGGCCGAGCCGAGCGCGCTCGGTGAGCTTGTCGGCGGCGCGCCGAATGAGCTCCAGCCGGCGCAGACGTTCGGCAAGCGCGGCGGCGAGATCGGACGCGGACGGCTCGTCCCCTTTCGGCGGCTCCGGCAGGAGCAGCCGCGACTTTAAGAAGGCGAGCCAAGCCGCCATCACCAGATAGTCGGCGGCAAGCTCCAGACGCACGCGGCGCGCCGCCTCGATGAAGGCGAGATATTGCTCGGCGAGCGCGAGGATCGAAATGCGCGCGAGATCGACCTTCTGCCGGCGCGCGAGCTCCAACAACAGGTCGAGCGGCCCCTCAAAACCGTCGACGTCGACGAGAAAGGCCTCTTCGCCCGCGTCGCGAGGCGCGTCCAGTTCGAAGCTCAGTTCCTGGGCCATACGGAGTTTACGTCTGTTTCCTCACGCGAATCGGGGGCAGCCCGAGCGATTCAGCTTGAGATTGGCCCCTGAGGCCCGCCATCGCAAGCGCGGCCTGCGCTTTGGCGGGGCCGTCCACAGGAGAGGCCACCCTATCGTTGGGCTATTCGCCGGCCATGCCGTAGTGTCCATTCCGTCATGGCCGCGCTTGTCGCGGCCATCCACGCCGTGAAGAAGCGCTATAGCGCCTACCGACGAGATGTTAGCATCGCTTTTTTTGCAAATTGTTTGCGCGCGACCAAGCCTTAAGTTTCCGATCCCGTTCAATTACGGACTTATCTCTTGCGTCAAGCAGTTCTTCCGAGCCGATTCCCGCGCATGCCAACTGCATTTCGACGATATTGATTTGTTGCCAAAGAGCATTCTCCCGCTGAGGGTCGAAGAGCTCATTAAGGAAAATCAGCGCTTCATGGTAAGTGTCTAAGGCCTGGATTATCACGACACGCTGCGCCTTAAACCGAGAGCTTTGCAAGAGAAAATCGAGCGCATCCTCTCTTTCCGACAACCATTCCGCTGCAGTTCTTCGACGCTGACGCTCGGCGTCAGAATTTTGCTGAGCGCTCGCTCGTTGTCCTTCGGTGATTAGAGAGCGCTCTGATTCGAACAGGGGTTGAACAGAATCAATGCTGTCGCTGGACATGAAGAGGGTATCCCAGCGCCGGTGAAAATGATGCGGGACTTAGGCGTAGCATCCTACTTCGCCGCCCGAATCAACTCCGACAACAGCGAATTTTTTCGAGGCATTAGAGCCGCGTCAATTGAGTTATCCCCATAACAAATTTCGGCTCAAACCGCCGCGCGCATCGCCGCGTCGAAGGCGCGGGTCGCCTCGGCGACGTCGAATGCTTCGATGCGCCGCACGCATTCGAGCGCTTTTTCGGCGCGCGCCAGCGCCTTGCCCGCCAAGGCCGGCGCGCCTTCGGCGACCGGGCGCGCTTCGGCGAGGTCGCCGTTGCAATGGAGCGCGATATCGCAGCCGGCGCCGATCGCGCGCTCGGCGCGCTGACGAAAGCTCCCCGTTAGCGCCTTCATCGACAAATCATCGGTCATCAGCAGCCCGTCGAAGCCGATGTGGCCGCGGACGATATCGTCGATCACGATCTTCGAGAGGGTGGCCGGCGCCGTCGTGTCTATATGCATATAGACGACATGGGCGCTCATCGCCATCGGCAGATCGGCGTTGGCCTTGAACGGCGCGAAATCGACGCGCTCCAGGTCCTCGCGACTCGCTTCGACCACCGGCAGCTCCAGATGACTGTCGGCGCGGGCGCGCCCGTGCCCGGGAATATGCTTCATCACCGGCGCGACGCCGCCCGCCATCAGTCCTGCCGCGGCCGAGCGGCCGACGACGGCGACGCGCGCCGCGTCGCGGCTGTAGGCGCGATCGCCGATGACGCTGTGCGAGCCTTCGGAAGGCGCAGGATAGGCGCGCCAATGCGGCGGACCGAGCCGCTGAACGCGACCGCCTTCCTGATCGACTAGAATCGGCGCCCGGCGCCCGAGAACGTCACGTATTTCGGCGGTCAGACGGGAAACCTGCTCGGGCGCCTCAATATTGCGGCGAAAGAGAATGACGCCCCACGGCGCCGCTTCGCGCAGGAATGCGCGCTCCTCCGCCTCGAGCCTGTCGCCCTTTACCCCGCAGATGAAGGCGCGCATGTCTTCGCGTCAATTCCCCGCGACGAAACAGGCGCCGCCCAAGGCCTTGACCTTGCCGCAAATCGCGTTGGCGGATTCCTTGCTCACGCCGGCGACGCGCACACGGTAGACGGTCTTTTCGTTCACGGTGGCCATCTTGAACGTCGGCTTCAGTCCGCCGAGCTGCGAGCGATATTTGTCGGCGACCGTCTTCAGCAAGGCGCGCGCCGCCTCCTCGCTGTCCGCCGCTCCGAACTGCACGGCGTAGCCGCCCTTGCTTGGCGCGGTCGCCTGCTCGGCGTCGGCGTCCGGCGGCGCGGCGGCTTCCGCCGGCTCTTCGATGGCGGCCACTTTCGGCGCGGCGGGCTGAGGCTTGGCGATTCGCGGCGGAGTCGTCGTCGGCTTCGCCTGGCTCGGCGGGGTGGCGGTCGTCGACGCGGCGCCCGTGGCGACGGCGCCGACAGCGGGCGCGGCTTCCGGAGCGGGCCGGCTGGCCACGGCGACGGCCGGCGGCAATGCCCCCTCGTCCACCCGGCTGCCGTCCGGACGCACGGTCACGGTCTTGACCCTCTTTGGCGGCGCCGCTGCCGGCGGCGGCTCATGCGGCAGATCGACAGGGCCATCGCCGAGCTGCGCCGCATTCGGCGTGACGGCAGGATCGACCGCCTGCTCCTGATTGGTGACGACCCGCTGAACGGGCGCCTGCTCCTTACGGTCCAGGACCACGGCGCCGCTGGCGTCCGCCGCCGTCTCGGTCTCGGCGCTCGGCTTCACCTTCACCGGTCCGTCAGGCGCCATGATCGTCGCAATCTCGCGAGAGGCGTTTGAACCGCTGCGATGCCAGAACGCGAAGCCGATGCTCAAAACCGCTACGAGCGAAATCGCGACGACGGCGTGCCACGGCCGAAACCAGGATCGCCAGCCGCCGGCGTAAGAGTCCTCATATTCTCCGTCTTCCTGTCCGTAGTCGAGAAATTGCGACTCGTCGCTCCAGTTGGCTTCGCCCTCGTAGTAGCCGGCCTCGTAAGCCCCCTGCTGCGGCTCATAGCCTTGCGGCATGTCTTGGTAGTCGGCGCCGACCGAATAGGCGCGCTCCGGAACCTGCTCCATCGACGGTTCCGGATGATAAGGCGCTTCGGCCGACAGGGGCGGCGCGGCGTCATAGGAACCCCGAAGATCGGAGGGCTGAACGCGAGAATCGCGCGACTCCGCGAGAATCTGGCTGTAAGGATCCGTCGCCCCGCGGTCCTGGCCATGGTCCAGCCGCGCAAGTTCGCTTAGCGGATTGTCGACCGGGGGCTTTCGCTCGGGGCCGCGCAGCCGCCGCTCAAATTCTCCGAGGTCGATCGCCGGGCCTCTCGCAGATGTCTCGCGCATGATGCACCTCGCTCACTGATCCTGTGGGGCGCGAAGCAAATTATAACCGCGTCCGACGCCTGCCGAGGCCGCTCAAGCGTCTGTTAGCGCATTTCGTCGGGGGCGCTCACGCCGAGCAGCCTCACGCCAGCCCCAGGACGACCGTTAAAGAGCTAATCAGCCTAACCCAGGAACTGTATCTAACTATATAAGTAAAATTAACAAAGCGTAATTTTGGCGACATTCGCCAGCCGTCGCCGGCCCCTACGGGTAGGATAATCCGCAGGTGGGTTAGACGGTTGCCCAGCCCAGGCATTGTCAGCTGCCAGCCTCTGGCAAGGTTAAGTTCTTGCCCAAACCGCCGCGGCCGCATAGCATTCGCATCAGTGACGGCGTCTCCCGCTTTTTAGCAATAGCGGGGCATCCCACATGGGGGATGTCGCCTCCGTTTGAACGCCTTCCTGCGGGCCGTCTGGCCGGAATGACATAGTGAAACCCGTCGTACGATTCTCGTGCGTAGTTGACAACCAACCCATTTTTCGTGCGCAAGCGATGAGGTGGGCGCGAAGCCTCATCGAAATCGCGAACGTTCCGCCCGAAGATCTTGTTGTCCATTACACACAGGGGTTGGGCCAGGAATGTGTGGCGAGCTTTTCGCCGCTCGGCGTCAGAACGTCCGAAGTGCACGCGGTTTCGCGGCAGCGCCCGCATCTCAACAAACTCGCACAATTGCGGTCGGCGTTCCTCCGCGATGCCGATATGGCGGTGTTATGCGACTGCGACACGGTCTTTGTCGCCGATCCGCGACCCTATTTCGCGAAGGATATGGTCGCGGCCGCGGTCGTGGACAGCCCGAACCCGCCGATCGAAATCTGGGACATCCTGCTCCCGCGCGCCGGGCTGACGCGTCGCCGACCCGACATCGCCGTGGGTTCGGCCGCCGCCATGACTATTTTCGAGAACAGGAACGGCGGCCTCTACGTGCTGCCCGGCGCACGGCTTGGCGAACTCGACGAGCCCTGGAGCAAATGGGCTCAGTGGCTCGAGGCGCAGGCGGATGTTCTTGGCCGCTACGCGGTTTACATCGATCAGATCGCGTTCGCGCTGACCTGACTGGAGCTTGGCATTGAACCGGAACTGCTGCCGAAAGCCCTGAACTTTCCAACCCATCTGCCGGCGGCCCATATTGGCGACGGCGCGCCGATCATGCTGCACTACCATAGCAAGGTGGACGACAGCGGCATGCTTCGGCCGCTGGGCCAGCGTACGGTCGATCGAGCGGTCGCCTTCGTCAACGAGAGCCTGGCCAAACCCGCGGCGATACGCCGGAAGCGGCGGTTGCTGCTCCATGTCGGATTGCCCAAGACCGGAACCAGCGCGCTGCAGCGATGGTGCCATGCGAATTCCGGCCGGTTCCTCGAGCAGAATATCCGCTACCCGACGCCCAGCGCCGACACGGAGATGCCAAAACACCAGTTCATCGTTTCGGACCTGATGGCTGGCGATCTTTCCCGCACCGCCCGGGCGGTCGCCGAGGGCGGCGAAGAAGGCACGATCCTCACCACCGAGGGGTTGAGCAACCATCTCTATGATTTTCGTCCGATCGGGCTGGGAAGACTGGCTGAGGTCGTATCACAAGCAGTGCGCGATCAATCCGCGGATTGCCGAATACTGCTATGGAACGGGCCTGGATCTCCATGGGTTCGGCGCGTTGCCCCGCGTTCGCAAGCTGATGAATGTCCCCAACCTCGGCGAGGACTGCGCCGCGGCGTTCGGCGCAAAAGAGGTCGTCACGATAGATTACGATTCCGACTGGCTGGCGCGATTTCTTGGCCTCTGCGGCTACACGCCGACCGAAAAGGTCGAGCTGGAGGTCACCAACGAGAGCGTGCCCGACTGGCTCTTCGAGGCGGTCCTGCGAATCAACCGCCAACCCTTCGACGACGACGCCCGCATCGCATGGCTGGGCACGCTGCAGCGCTTCGCCAACTCGCGGCATACCGGCCTGAGGAAGCACGAAGCGACGGCGAATTCCCGCGACCTGTGGCGGGAACTCGATCCGAACCTGATTGACAGGATTGCGCTCCCGGATGCCCGCTGGGCGGGCTACCAGGAGCTGCTGAACGAACTGAGCCGGCGCTAAAGCGCGCCCCGCTTCGGTCAATTGCGTGACGGAAAGACGCCTTGCAGCGCAATGCACCACATCATGGTGAGATAGGGCCCCCTTTGGCTCACCGGCTGGCCGCCCCCGCGGGACTGGATCATGTCGGCGGCCATGACGCGGTTGGGCGGACCGTCGTGATAGGTGTCGTCGGAGCCGACGCCGCCGCCCAGATACCGGCCATCCGGTCCGCCCTTGTCGGCGGTGGCGTTGGTCGCCTGCACGCCGTGATTGTGAGCCGGCATCTGGTTGATTGTCAGGGTGAAGCTCTCTTGGCCGCCGACCTGGCCCTCGACATAATTGGAGAGGCCCGGCCCGGTCCCCTGGTGGATCGGTGCGCGGCCGCGAAGGTCGGGCAGGGCGAAGGTGGTCTGGCCGTTGCCGCCATAGGTCGTGCCGAGCAGGGAAAACAGGGCCGTGTTCTGCGAAATGGAGAGAATCTGGCCGTCCGCCTGCGCCCATCCGCGGGGACAGAAATTCGCGCCCGTGAGCATCAGCTGGCCGAGGAAGGGCTCGGACTGCGCCGCAGCGGGGGACATCGATGCGAAAGTCGCGACGACCGACAACGAAGCGGCGATCGGGAGAACTGCGAAGAGTCTGCGCGCCATGTTGTTTCCCTCGGATATCGTTATTGTCGCAATGCGCCAAATTAGCATCAAGTTTTCCGAAGTTACAAGGGGCGGCACAACCAAATTGCGGATGTAACCATGCCGATTCTGTCGATGGATCGAAATCCGGATTACGGGGATTACCGGATTACGGGGACATGATACCAATCATCGCAATTATCCCAAGATTGGGGAATTGGTATCATGTCCCGCGGCCAAGCCTGTCTTGGCCGCTTCGTTTGTATGCGCTGACCTTGACCCGCCGCCGCTTGAAACACGGCGATTTTTTCCCACCTGAGCCGTGTCAGCAAGACGGAGGTTGCTTTGACCAAACTTTTGACTGACCCGGAAAACGCCTCATAGTGCGAGGCAACACGGCCTCCGGGCAAAACAGCCAGATAGGTGCTGAAAGGCAGCAGGGCTTCGGCCCCGTGTTATCGCGGCAACGCAACGGCATAGCTTCCCTGACTTACGGGAGTGTGAACCTTACGGACGGAGCTTCCTATCCGGCCCGAGCCGTACAAGCCCCGGTCATTCTTGGCCGGGGCTTTCTCTAACCCTTCAACGCCCGATATAGCGTCGCCCGCCCGATCTTGAGGGAGCGGGCGACGGCTGACGGGCTTTCGCCGCCTTCGATCAGTTTCCGGGCGTGCTGGACCTGGGCGACGGTTGCGGTGCCTTTTCAGTTTCTTCGAGACTTAATAATACCTTAACGCTTACCGCATCTCGTCCGGCGCAGCGACGCCGAGCAGGCGAAGCCCGGAAGCAAGCACGAAGGTTAGGGCCTTCACCAATGCAATTCGCGCCTGCGTCAGGCTCCTGCTTTCAGCGTGAACAAAGCGCAAGTGCGGCTGATCTTTGCCGCGATTCCAATGCGAATGGAACACGCTCGCCAGTTCATGCAGATAGAAGGCGACGCGATGCGGCTCGTGCGCCGCCGCCGCCGCCTCGATCACCCGCGGATATTGGGCGATGATCTTGGCCAACGCCAGTTCGCCTTCGTCCGCCAAGAGAGACAGGTCCGCCGCCGCCAGGCTTTGCGCCGAGAGGTCGATATCGGGAAATGCGGCGAGCGCCTGGCGCAGCGCCGACTTTCCCCGCGCATGGGCGTACTGGACATAAAAGACCGGGTTGTCCTTCGACTGTTCGATCACTTTGGCGAGATCGAAATCGAGCGGCGCGTCATTCTTGCGATAGAGCATCATGAAGCGCACGGCGTCGACGCCAACCTCGTCGACGACTTCCCGCAAAGTGATGAAGTCCCCTGCCCGCTTCGACATTTTGACCGGCTCGCCGGCGCGCATCAGCCTGACGAGCTGACAGAGCTTGACGTCGAGCGTCGCGCGCTTG
>JACOWC010000079.1 GCA_016177005.1 Methylocystis sp. | reverse complement strand
CCGGCGCGCGCAGCGCCGCCATCAGACCGACCGCCCCGGCTCCCGCCCCGATGTCGAGAATGAGCCCCTGCTGATTCTCCGGCGTCGCGGCGGCGAGCAACACGGCGTCCGTGCCGGCGCGATGGCCGGCGGCGCTTTGACGCAGACGCAGGCGCCCGTCGAGAAAGCCATCGAAGCGCGCGTCGTTCATAGGAGCGGAAACCTCCCATGATGCTGCGCGGCGGGCAAGGGCGTTCGCGCCCGGCCCCCTCCCCAACCCTCCCCCGCTTCGCGGGAGAGGGAGCAAGACTCGGCGCTTCATCAATCCTGGCGCTTTCTCAATGCCGGCGTCGCGCTTCTACGCTGCGTTCGCGCCATTCAATGCCGCACAACGCTGCTCGTTAGCGTCCCCTCTCCCGCGAAGCGGGGGAGAGACAGGGAGGGGGCTACCGCGCTCCGCCTGCGCCGCGACTTGCCGCCTCCATCCCAAAGCCGTAAGTTCGGCGCGGTAAAACGTGAGGCTTTAGGGGGGTCCGTGGGTATCGTCATTCCGCTCGAGGAGAAAAAGGACGCCGGTCTCGACAGTCTCCTCGACCTCATCAAGCCCGACCTGGAACGCACCAATCAGCTGATCATTCAGCGCATGGGCTCCGACGTCACGACGATTCCCGAAGTCGCCAACCATCTCATTTCAGCGGGCGGCAAGCGTCTGCGGCCGATGCTGGTTCTCGCGACCGCCGGCATGTGCGGCTACAAGGGCGACGGACATTTGAAATTCGCCGCCGGCATCGAATTCATGCATACGGCGACGCTTCTCCATGACGACGTCGTCGACGAAAGCGACATGCGCCGCGGCAAGATCGCCGCGCGCATGCTGTGGGGCAATCAGACCTGCGTGCTCGTCGGCGACTTCCTGCTCGGTCACGCCTTCAAAATGATGGTCGAGCCCGGCGTCATCGCGCCGCTTACCGTCGTCTCGCAGGCGGCGGCGGTGATCGCCGAGGGCGAGATCATGCAGCTCAACGCCGCCAAAGACACCACCACGACCGAGGACGCCTATATGGGCGTCATCCGCCGCAAGACCGCCGAGCTTTTCGCGGCGGCCGCCGAGGTCGGCGTGATGCTCGGCGGCAAGCCGAAGGCCGACGAAGCGGCCGCGCGCAGCTACGGCATGAATCTCGGGATCGCCTTCCAGCTCATCGACGACGCGCTCGACTACGGCGGCTCGTCGGCCAAGCTCGGAAAGAACGTCGGCGACGACTTCCGCGAGGGCAAGATCACGCTCCCCGTGGTGCTCGCCTTCCGTCGCGGCAATGAGAAGGAACGCGAATTCTGGCGCCGCACGCTGGAGAAGGGCGAGATCAAGGACGGCGACGTCGAGACCGCCTGCGGGCTGATGAAGAAGCACAAGGCGCTCGACGATACGATCGAGCGCGCGACTCATTACAGCGCTATCGCGCGCGACGCGATGGAGATTTTTCCGGCCTCGCCGTGGAAAAGCGCGCTGCTCGAGGTCGTCGACTTCTGTATCGATCGCGTCTACTGACGCGCCGCCGGCCGCTGCAAGGCGACCGGCGGAGTCGCCGTCATCCCTTCAGACACTCCAACTTAAACTGCTTGCGCTCCTTGCCGTGAAGTCCTTTGGCGTCGGCTTGCGCGCGACAGTCCTTGTCTCGCTCCGCATGCGTCTTCGCCGCCGGAGCGGATGGCGCAGGCTGCGCAGCAGCGGCAGGCGCGGCGGAAACTGGCGCAGGCGCCTCCGCGGGCGCCGCCTTCGGCGCGATCTCGGCGGGCGGCGCCCAGGTCGTCGGCGCGTTTCCGGCTGGCGCTGGGGTCTTCGGCTCCGCGAGCGCGGCGCCGAAGGAAAGGCTGGCGCAAAGAACGCCGGCGGCAATGCATCTGATGCTCGTGAACATTTACGTTTCTTCTGCGTTGAGGCGCGCCGCGGCGGCGCATGTTGAACCCTGGCGGCGCGACTCATCGCGCGCGAGCGCACATCCCCGTCGGCCGCGCCTCAACCTTAACCGATTTATGACAGCCTGTCTTTGACGCAGCGCAGCACCGCCGAGAATATGGCTAACGCCGCCACCAGACATAGACCGCGACGCCGGCGACGAAGCCCGAATAGACGATCGTCCAGGCAAGCCGACGCGGCGCGGACGCGCGACGCATAGGCGTCCGGGCGGAGCCGGAGAGCTTTTGTTCGCCGACTGACACGGGATTGAGCGCGGCGTGAGAGTAACGCATGTATCGTTCCTTATCCGAAAGTGGACAGGTCGTTTGCGGCAAGGCTAAGGCGCGAAGGATTGACAAATTCTTTCGACATCGGTCGCGCGAGAACTCTGTGCTGCGCTGCAAGCGATGGTAAAAGCTCCGATTGAGAGTCGGCGGAGGATGACATGGCGCGCGACAAAACATCGGATTGGCGATTCAATCTCGCAGGCGCGGCGCCGCCTGTCGCAGCGCGGCGCGACGCGCGCAAAGTGATCCATGGCCGCGCGCTCGACGATCCTTACGAATGGCTCGCCGCGAAAAACTGGCGCGAGGTGTTGCGCGATCCCGATGCGCTTCCCCTCGACATCGCCGAGCTGATCAAAGCGGAAAATGCTTACTGCGAGCGCGTCATGGCGCCGCTCGGGAATCTGCGCCGGACGCTCGTCGCCGAAATGCGCGCGCGCATCAAGGAAGACGACAGCGACGTTCCCGAGCCTGACGGGCCTTTCGTCTATTACGAACGCTTCCGTGAGGGCGCGGAACATCCGGTTTACTGCCGCACGCCGCTCGAAGGCGGCGCTGAAACCATCCTTCTCGACGGCGAGGCGCTCGCCAAAGGGCGCGAGTTCTTCGATATCCGCGACGCGGCGCACGCGCCCGACCATGCGCAACTCGCCTGGAGCGTCGACGATGCGGGTTCGGAGCTTTACGATATCCGCACGCGGGCGCTGAGCGACGGCATCGACCGCGCCGACGTGGTGAGCGACAGCAACGGCTCGATCGTCTGGCGCGCCGATTCCAAAGCCTATTACTATGTGCGGATCGACGAGAACCATCGCACGACGCAAATCTTTCGGCACGAGGTGGGCGCCGATCCCGCCAGCGATCTGCTGATCATCGAAGAACCCGACGGCGCATGGTTCGTCGGCCTGCATGAAAGCCGTTGCAGACGATTCGCCATCGTCTCGGTCCACGGCCATGACGCATCGGAATGCTGGCTCATCGACCTGCGCGAGAATAATCCGACGCCGCGCGTCGTTGCGCCGCGCGAACCGCGCCTGCGCTACGACGTCGAACCGCATGGCGATCTCATCTACATTCGCAACAACGCCGACGGCGAAGACGATTTCCGCATCTCGGTCGCGCCGCTTGCAGAGCCGGGCCGGGAAAACTGGAAGGACGTCGTTTGCCATCGCCCCGGCGTGACGATCGAATTCTTCACCGTTTACGCGCGTCACCTCGTCTGGCTGCTGCGCGAGAACTCGCTGCCGAAGCTCGTCATCCGCGCGCTTGCGACCGGCGATGAGCATGCGATTCATTTCGAAGAGGAAGCCTATGCGCTGTCGATCGACCCGGGGCTTGAATTCGACACAGACATTTTGCGCTTCGTCTATTCATCGATGACGACGCCCGATGAGACCTATGACTATGACATGGCGACGCGCGTGCGCGTCCTGCGCAAGCGCCAGGAAATTCCGTCCGGACACGATCCGAAGAATTATGTGACGCGGCGGATTTTCGCGCAGGCGCGCGATGGCGAGAGCGTGCCGATCACGCTCCTGCATCGCGCCGGCTTCACGCCCGGCGGAAAAGGGGCGCCGCTGCTGCTCTATGGCTATGGCGCCTATGGCTATGCGCTCTCGGCGAGCTTCGACGAAGATATTCTGTCGCTCGTCGACCGCGGCTTCGTCTATGCCCGCGCTCACATACGCGGCGGAACCGACAAGGGTTGGCGCTGGTACGAAGACGGCAAGCTCGAGAAAAAGCAAAACAGCTTCTTAGACTTCATCGATTGCGCGCGATATCTCATCTCGGAAGCCTATACGCATGAAGGCGGCATCGTCGCGCAGGGCGCGTCGGCGGGCGGACTGCTGATGGGCGTCGTCGCCAATGAAGCGCCCGAACTGTTCGCCGGCGTCATCGCCGGCGTGCCCTTCGTCGACACGCTGAACACGATGCTGCGCGACGATCTTCCGCTGACGCCGCCCGAATGGCTGGAATGGGGAAACCCCGTCGCCAGCCTCGAAGCCTATGAACGCCTCGCCGCCTATTCGCCTTACGACAATGTGCGCGCGCAAAATTATCCGCCGATTCTCGCCGTCGCCGGCGTCACCGATCCTCGCGTCACCTATTGGGAGCCGCTCAAATGGGTCGCAAAGCTTCGCACGACGATGAGCGGCGGCGGGCCTGTGTTGCTCTTCACCCACATGGGCGCCGGTCACGCCGGCGCCTCGGGCCGTTTTGAGGCGCTTGAAGATGCTGCGCTCGAATACGCCTTCGCGCTCGCCTGCGTGGCCCGCAGCTCCAAAGGCGAGACAGATTTCCTGGCTGAGCGTTGAGGCACGCCGCCGCACTTCCCGCGAGACGGGAAATGCAGCGCACAAATTACTTGGTTGGATTTACTTGGTGGGATGCACCCACTCGGAATCTGGGGGTATGACGGGCTTGCTCTCGGCGGCTGGAGCGCTCGCTTCGGCAGGCGCCGGCGTCGCAGCTGGCGCGGCGCTCGCAGCTGGCGCCGCTGTCTCAGCCTGCGCAGCGCTCGCAGCAGGCGCTTCGCTCTGATCTTCAGCGCGGACAGGCCGCTTGCGACAAAGAGCTCAGCGGTTCGCGCGTCGCAACAGCCGCGGATCGATTCATCCCGAGCGCCTCTTGCCCGTGTAGCGCGAGCGTTCGCTTTGTCTTATTCAAACTACGCTCACGCCGGGAGGAAGATGATGGCCGTCGACAGCAAGCACGCCGAAACAATTGTGCTCCACGCCGGATGGCGCGCGGACGAAACCAACGGCGCCGTCGCTGCGCCGATCTATCAGACGACCTCTTATCAGTTTCGCGACACCGAGCACGCCGCCAGTCTTTTCGCGCTCAAGGAGCTCGGCCACATCTACACGCGCATCGGCAATCCGACGACGGGCATATTGGAGGCGCGATTGGCGGCGCTTGAAGGCGGCGTTGCGGCTCTGGCGCTTGCTTCGGGACAGGCGGCCTCGGCTTTATCGGTTCAAAATCTTGCGCGCGTCGGCGACAATATCGTCTCGTCCACCGATCTTTACGGGGGCACCTGGAACCTTTTCGCCAATACGCTGAAAGACCAAGGCCTCGACATGCGCTTCGTCGATCCGGCGGATCCCGAGAATTTCCGCCGCGCCACCGACGGGCGCACCCGCGCCTATTACGCCGAGACTCTGCCCAATCCCAAACTCACCGTTTTTCCGATCGCTGAAGTCGCGGCGATCGGTCGCGAACTTGGCGTGCCGCTGATCATGGACAACACGGCGGCGCCGATTCTCTGCCGGCCGATCGATCACGGCGCGGCGATCGTCGTGTATTCGACGACGAAATATCTCGGCGGCCACGGCACGTCGATCGGCGGCGCCATCATCGACGCCGGCAATTTCGATTGGGAGAAATTTCCGCAGCGTCAGCCGGCGCTCAATACGCCGGATCCGAGCTATCACGGCGCCGTCTGGGTCGAGGCGGTCAAGCCCATCGGGCCGGTCGCCTATATCATCAAGGCGCGCGCGACCTTGTTGCGCGATCTCGGTCCCGCGCCCTCGCCGTTCAACGCTTTCTTGACGCTGCAGGGCGTCGAGACGGTGACGTTACGCATGGAGCGCCATGTGCAGAACACGCAGAAAGTCGTCGACTTCTTGAAAAAGCGCAGCGAAGTGACGCGAGTCATTCATCCGTCGCAGCAGACGGGCGAGACGCGCCGGCGCGCCGACGCCTATCTGAAAGGCGGCTACGGCGCGCTCGTCGGCTTCGAACTGAAGGGCGGCCTTGAAGCCGGCCGCCGCTTCATCGACGCGCTGGAAATGTTCTATCACGTCGCCAACATCGGCGACGCGCGCAGTCTCGCCATCCATCCGGCGACGACGACGCATTCGCAACTCGCCGAGGACGCGCAGCTCGCGTCCGGCGTCACGCCGGGCTATGTGCGCCTTTCCATCGGCCTCGAACATATCGACGACATCATCGCCGATCTGGAGAAGGGTTTTGCGGCGGCGGGAGCGTAGGGCGCGCCCTGCTCCCGCCTGGCGGGAGAAGGTGGCCCCGCGATGCGGGGTCGGATGAGGGCTAAGGTGAGCGTCGTTGGTTTTGTTCACGTGCTGCGCGAATCTGCCGAATGATTGCGAAAATCCACGACAATCATCGGCGCTTCACCGGCAGGCGATCGGGAGAAGGGCTTCCTCATCCTGAGGAGCGGCCGAAGGCCGCGTCTCGAAGGACGAGGGGCCGGCTTTGATTGCACCATACGCCTCAAGGCTTCGTCGCGAGCCTCTCCACGATCGCGCGAATGGCGGCGATTTGCGGCCCTTTTTTCGTATGGTAGTCGGCGCTGTCATAGCCCCACCAGTCCCAGCAGGCGTTGGGGTTCCACACGAAATTCAGCGTGTAGAACGGCCAGCCCCAGCCCAGGCGGCTGATCGTTTGCGGATAGACCACGATGATGTGGTTGGTATCCGCCCAGCGATTGTAGCCCGCGTGTTTGTAGAACGCGTCGCCGATTTCCGCCGCCTGCTGTTTGCAGCCATGCAGCGCGACATGCACCCGGCACGTCTCCAGCGCGCAGACATGCGGAATATAGGCGTAGCCGACATCGCTCAGGCTGTGATTGTAGGGATTGCCGTCCGGCAGAAACTCCTTTTGGTCGAATTCGACATATTTCCCAGTCGGCTGCGCGCTCGGCGGCGTGAGCGGGCCGTAAATCTGTTCGAGCAGCGCTTTGGCGGCCTCGAAGCGGCAATTCACGATGAAAGGAGATTTGGTCACGGCGCAGTCCTTGTCGCCGTAATCCTCCGTCACCATGGCGTGGCCGGCGCCAATATCGTTTCGATAGACGATACGGTCCGGCGGCACATAATACGCGTAATAGTCGCGCGCCGCATCCATCACGACGGGAAGAACCGTCTCGTCCTTGCGGCCGGAAAAGAGCCACACGCGCGCGCCGTTCAAATTGGCGACGTCGTCTATCGCTCCCGAGCGCGCAAGCGAATCGGTGATGTCCTTCAGATGCGCCGGATCGGGAAGCGGATGCCCGGCGTCGGGCTTCATGCAATTGTTGATCGCGCGGTTCGAACTCTGCTCCGCGCAATCGTAGGGAATGCCGGCGATGATCCCCGCGCCTTTGACGACGCCGGAATGCGCGACATGGAACTGCAAGGCCATCGCCGCGCCGGACGAAAGCCCCGACACGGAGGTTTCGGACAGATTCGCCCCGTAAGCCGGCAGCCGCTCGGCCCCCGACGCGGCGTCCATCCCTGCCAAGGCGAATAGAGCGGCGGCGACGAAGATATGTGCGCGCAAGAAACTGGACATTACCTTCTCCTTCAAAAATTACATTACGATTATGCCGGCGCAGAAAGCGCCCGCGGATCAGATGATCGGCCCGCCCTTCACGATCAGCGGATTGCCCGCGACGACGAACGCGACTCTTCCCGCAATTCTTGACACCTCCTGATGCAATTCGCCTGCCGCATCGCGAAACGAACGCGCCAGCGCATTGTCCGGCACAATAGACAATCCAACTTCCGACGAGACTGTGACAGTTGGCGCCGCACGGGACGACAAGGCGCGAACGAGCGCCGCGCGATCGGATGAAAGATCGGCGCCGGCGAGCAGACGATTGCTCAGCCAAAGCGTGAGACAATCGATGAGCAGCGGCCGATCAGACGGCGCTTCGCCGATCGCTTCGACGAGCGCTTGCGCCGCTTCGATCGTGCGCCAGGTCTCGCCGCGCCTTTGACGATGCGCCTCGATTCGCGCGCGCATCTCATCGTCCAGAATCTCGGCGGTCGCAATATAGATCCAGGGCGCCGGGCGGACGACGATGAGACTCTCCGCATAAGCGCTCTTGCCTGAGCGCGCGCCGCCGAGCACGAGTGTGAGATGCGGATTTTCACTCATGGCAAACGAATTCCAGTTGATTCGTTTGCTGGGCGTGTCATTCCCGGCAGGCCGGAGGCCTGACCGGGAATCCAGAGCCGATCCAAGAGCGCTGGTTTTGCTCTGGATTCCCGATCGCGCTTCGCGCGTCGGGAATGACATGCGAGCGGTTCAGACGGAAAAAGCAACAATCGTCCGCCCGTCATTGCGCGGCGCGCGAGCGACGAAGCAATCCAGATGTCGTCCCAGCGCTCTGGATTGCTTCGCTGCGCTCGCAATGACGCGCGTGATTTGTCAGTTGCGGTCATGAATCGCCTTCTTAAACGGCTCGTGCGCCAGCGGAACGCCCTCGCGATCGAAGATGATGATTTCCAATGCGCTCTCCGCCGTATCGAGCGCCCGCGCGGCGGTTCTCCAAGCCGCATGCGCAATCGGCGCCGCCAGATCAACGCCCGCGCCCTGCGCAATCTCCAAGGCTTCGAGCGCGCTATTGGCGCTGGCGATGAGCGCCGCAATCTCTTCGCCCGCGCCGATTTCACGCGCGGTTTGAGCTAAGTGCGCAAAATCTACGCTCGATCGCCCTGAGTGAAGATCGAGTCGCCCTTGCGCGAGCTTCGTCAGCTTGGCGAATCCGCCGCCGATCGTCACAAGCGCGACCGGATGCGTATGAAGATATTTCAGCAGCCCCCCGACGAAATCGCCCATTTCGATGAGCGCCGTCTCAGGCAAATCGTAAAGCCGCTTTACGGCGGCTTCCGAGGTCGAGCCGGTCGTTCCGGCGATATGGGTAAGGCCCGTGGCGCGCGCGACGTCGACGCCGCGATGAATGCTGTCGATCCAGGCGGCGCAAGAAAAAGGCGTGACGATCCCGGTGGTGCCGAGAATGGAAAGGCCGCCGACGATCCCGAGACGGCCGTTGAGCGTATGCTTCGCCATTTCCTCGCCGCCGGGGATCGAAATTTCGATGTCGGCGTCATCGGCAACGCCAAACTTGGCGCTCGCTTCAGCGATTGTCTCGCGCATCATTTTGCGCGGGACTGGATTGATCGCCGGCTCGCCGGGCGGCAGCGGCAGTCCGGGCCGCGTCACCCTTCCGACGCCCTCGCCGGCGAAGAAACGCACGCCCGCGCCGGGAGCGCCGCGCCGCACCCGCGCGCAGATGAGGGCGCCGTGGGTGACGTCGGGATCGTCGCCGGCGTCCTTGACCACGCCGGCGCGGGCGAAATCCTCGCCGCGTTTGAACGTCGCCAGCGCGAAGGCGACGCGCTTTCCGGAGGGCAGCGCGATCTCGACCGGATCGGGCGGCGGCGCGCCCGTCGCCAGCGCCTCGAAGGCGGCGCGCGCCGCCGCGGTCGCGCAGGCGCCCGTCGTCCAGCCGCGGCGCAATGGGCGCCCGCTTCCCGCATCGCTCATGCGCCCTCTTTACCGCGAAGCGCGGAGGCGCGACACCGGCGCGCCGATCCGCTACAAGATACGGCAGTTTTCAGATTAAGGAGCACGCTTACATGTTGCGCAGCGTTTCGTCCTTCCTCGGCCTGATCGCGCTGGCCGCCGCGGATTCGAGCGGCGCCGCCGCTTTTGAACTCACCAGCCCCGACATCGCCGAAGGCAAGAAAATCGACATGAGACATGTCTATGATTCCTTCGGCTGCACCGGCGGGAACGTCTCGCCGGAACTCAATTGGAGCGACCCGCCGCCCGGCGCCAAGAGCTTCGCCGTCGCCGTCCACGATCCCGATGCGCCGACCGGCGGCGCCGGCTTCTGGCACTGGCTCGTCGTCGACATTCCCGCCGACGTTCGCGGCTTGAAGCGGGGCGCCGGGGACGCGTCCGGCAAAAATCTGCCGCCCGGCGCGCATCAGTTGGAGACTGATTTCGGCGACAAGGCCTATGGCGGCCCCTGCCCGCCGCCGGGCAAACCGCACCGCTATATTTTCACGGTCTATGCGCTCAAGACTGAAAAGCTCGGCGACGCCGCCCATGGCCGCACGGCCATCGCCGGCTTCACCATCAATCAGAACGCGCTCGCCAAGGCGTCGATCACCGCGCTCTTCGGGCGGTGAATTTCGAACTCGCGCTGCTGGCGCTCGCCATCGAGGCGGGCGCCGGCTATCCGGACGCGTGCTTTCGCAAGATCGGCCATCCGGCGACATGGCTCGGCGCATTGATCGCCGCGCTGGACCGAGCGCTGAACTGTGACCAAGACTCCTTCGCGCTTCGGCGGCTGAAAGGCGCCGGCGCGCTCGCCACGCTTCTCCTAATCGCGGTCGTAGCCGGCGTCTTGACCGAACGCGCGGCGCTCGCATTCCCGTTCGGGTGGCTCGCGCTCGGCGTGGCGGCGTCGACTCTGCTGGCGCAGCGCAGCCTGCACGCCCATGTCGCCGCGGTCGCCGACGGTCTGACGACCTCTCTCGAAGACGGAAGAACGGCGGTGGTGAAAATCGTCGGCCGCGACGTGTCGGCGCTCGACGCGGCCGGCGTCGCCCGCGCCGCGATCGAGAGCCTCGCCGAGAATTTTAGCGACGGCGTCGTCGCGCCGGCGCTTTGGCTCGCCGTCTTCGGCCTGCCGGGCGCGCTCGCCTATAAGGCCGTCAACACCGCCGACAGCATGATCGGTCACAAATCGGCCCGCCATCACGCCTTCGGCTGGGCCGCGGCGCGCTGCGACGATCTGATGAATATCCTTCCCGCCCGCGCGGCGGCCGGCCTGCTGGCGGTCGGCGCATTCATGGTTAAGGGCGCTTCCCCGGCCGAGGCGCTGGCGGCCGCCCGGCGGGACGCGCGAACCCATGCCTCCCCCAACGCCGGCTGGCCCGAAGCGGCGGCGGCGGGAGCGCTCGGGCTCGAGCTCGGCGGGGCGCGCTCCTACGGCGGATCTCAAGTGGTCGAGGGCGCGAGGCTCGGACACGGCCGGCGAGAGGCGACCGCCGCGGATATCCTTCGCGCGCTCGCGCTCTATCGAAGATCCGCCGCCATCCTCTGGTTTGCGCTTGCAATCGCGGCCCTGGCTGCGAGAATATGACGGAATTGTAAATTTTTAGCGCCTAGCACATAGCTCTCCTCGTAAAATTTCAAATTTTGTCCATTTTTGAATTTGTTATAAGCTGATTTGTGCAGTGCAATATGAAGCCCGCGGCGCGGCGGCTGCGATGGGGGTGGCGGGAGAAGCGTAACGATGGATCGAATGTCGTACCAGCTATACGAAATGTTGCACTTGGCTTTTGCGCCGGCGCGGGCGGCGACCGACGCCATGTTGCATACGATGAAGAACCCGCTCAATCCGCTGCATCATACCTCGTTCGGCCGCAGCATGGCGGCGTCCGCGGAGCTCTTCGAGCGCATGACGCGCCGGTACGGAAAGCCGCTGTTCGGCTTGGACACGACGGTCGTCGATGGAACCGAGGTCGAGATCGTCGAAGAGGTCGTCTGGAGCCGGCCCTTTTGCGGACTGCTGCATTTCAATCGGCAGTTTCCAGGGCCCGCGCCCAGGCAGTCGAAACTGCTGATCATCGCCCCGATGTCCGGCCATTACTCTACGCTGTTGCGCGGCACGGTCGAAGCGTTCCTGCCGAGCCACGACGTCTACGTCACGGACTGGAGCGACGCGCGTACGGCGCCGCTCGCCGACGGCGTCTTCGATCTCGACGATTACATCGACTACCTTTGCGACATGATGCGCTTCCTCGCGCCGAGCGCGACTGAAACGCCCCTCCACACGCTCGGAGTCTGTCAGGCTTCCGTGCCGCTGATCTGCGCGGTCGCCACGATGGAGGCGCAAGACGATCCCGACGTTCCGGAATCGATGGTGCTGATCGGCGGCCCCATCGACACGCGCGTCAATCCGACCGCCGTCAACAAGCTCGCGCAGCAGCGCGGCATCGATTGGTTCCGCAGCCACTGCATTCACACGGTGCCTTTCCCGCACGCCGGCATGGGACGCAAAGTCTATCCAGGCTTCCTGCAGCTGTCCGGATTCATGTCGATGAATTTCGAGCGGCACGTCTCGGCCCATTTCGAAATGTTCAATCATCTCGTCGAGGGCGACGGCGATTCCGCCGAAAGGCACCGGGATTTTTATGACGAGTATCTCGCCGTGATGGATTTGACTGCGGAGTTCTATCTGCAGACCGTCGATCGCGTCTTCGTCCGTCACCAGGTGCCGCTCGGCCTGTTCCGCCACCGCGGCAATCTGATCAATCTCACGGCGATCAGGCGCACCGCGCTGTTAGCCGTCGAAGGCGAAAAGGACGATATCTCCGGCGTGGGCCAGACCGAAGCCGCGCTGGAGCTGTGCGCCAACATCCCTGCCGCGCGCAAGAGCCATTATGTGCAGAAGGGCGTGGGCCATTACGGCGTGTTCAACGGCTCGCGATTCCGCGAACAGATCGCGCCGCGCATTCGCGAGTTCGCTTCGGAGGTTGAGCGCCTCGACGGCGTTGCGTCGCGCCCTCGCCTTGCATGGAGCGCCGAATAAAGGCACACTCCGCGCCGTCGCCGCGAATAAGGCGGGCGCTTTCGCGCGCGTGACGCATCAATCATCCAGGGAACATTCGATGGACGTGCAGGACGCAGATTCGCGTGACGCGCTGCAAAAGGAAATTGACGCCATTCATTGGTATCATGAATTCGATTTCGGCGACGGGCTGCGCGCCGTCAGCGTCTCGCAAGCAGAGGATCACCGCCGCATCTGGCGCTTCATCGAGAGCGAACTCGACAAGATCGATTTTGCCGGAAAAAGCGTGCTCGAAGTCGGCTGCTGGGACGGTTATTGGAGCTTTTACGCGGAGCGGCGCGGCGCCAAACGCGTGCTCGCCACCGATGATGTGAGCCAGAACTGGGCGAGCGGGGCCGGGCTGCGCCTCGCCAAGAAGCTGTTAAAATCCAACGTCGAGATCAATCAGAACGTGTCGATCTACGAAGCCTCGAAGCTCGACGAGACTTTCGACATCGTTCTTTGTCTCGGTGTCTACTATCATCTCGTCGACCCCTTCGCGGGCTTCGCCGAGGCGCGGCATCTCCTGCATGAAGAGTCGATCGCGATTTTCGAAGGCGACGCCACGCTCGAATTGCGGCCCGACACTTATTATTGGGACATGTCGGATTCCTCGAAGTCCTGCTTCGTGCCGACGCAGTGGGGCCTCAACCATATGCTGAAGACGGCCTATATGGATGTCGTCGCGCAGAGCTGGATGCGTCCGCCGCCGGCGTTCAAGGTCAATGTCGATCCGGCGCATCTTATCGGCTTCACCGGCGCGCAGGACCCCTCGGGCTTCGCGCCCTTGAAACATCGCGAGCGCATTCTCACCGTGGCGAAGCCCTTCAGCGGCGAAAATCCGCTGCATCCCTACAAGCCGCCGTTCAACCTCGCGAAATTCGACACGCGCTGGAAGTAGTACGAGGCCGTGTCATTCCCGGCAGGCCAAAGGCCTGACCGGGAATCCAGAATCACAACAAGGATGTCGCTCCGGATTCCCGATCGCGCGCGTTGCGCGCGTCGGGAATGACGCAAGCGCTTCAGACCGGAATAGTATAAGCCTCTATAGCGTAGGCGTCAGACCGGCGGCGAAATTCTCGCGCGCCAGCCGCATCAGCAATCCGGTCGTCGCCTCGTCGGCGAGCCAGGCGTCGACGCGGGGGTTGCTGAGCTTTGCCGCATCGTGTTTGCCGTAGATTTTGTAGCAGGACGCGATGTACTGCGGCAGAGTCAGGAAATCGCCCACCGTCGACGAGATGTGGTGGTTCTGCAGCTTGAACATATAGCCGCCCTGCGCACCAAACCGCTTGGCGATCGGCGGGTAGATCGGGAATATCTCGCTGCGCGCCAGATCGTGAATGTCGTAGTAATTGAAATTCACCGTTCGCGGCTTGAGCCCGACCTTCTCGAACAGCTTCTTCGAGAGATCGAACAGCACGAAGCTCATCGGATGCACCGTGCTGTACATGAATACGCCGCGCCGCGACCAGTTCATCAGCTCGGCTGAAAGATCGATGTCGAATCGATCGCGGGTCGTGTCGAGCAATTCGCGCGACGCGTCGTTCCACATGTTGAGATAGCCGAGTGCGTCGAAGACGTTCTCGTTGAAGAGCGCGTTCGCCATCTCGACGGACAAGCCCTTGCGATAGGCGAAAAGGCAGACCGCCGAATGATAGGGACCGATCGGCCCGCAGACGAATCCGTGCATGCGCGACAGATCGTGAATATAGACGAGATCGGGATGAAAAGCCGCGAAGGTGATCGCGGGAAACATGATCGTCTTCGGCAGAAGCTCGCACAATTCCTGCGAACCGCCGCCGCGCACATGGCCGTCAAGGAAATCGTGCGAGAAGACATGATCATAGGTCTTGAGCGTCTTGACGAAGAGCCCCATCGACGAGCGCGCGCGGGCGATCATCGAGAAATGATCGACCGTGGCGCTCGGATCGAGCACTTTCATCGCATAGGCGGCGCCAAAACTCTGGCAGTTGCCGATGACGGCGATCCGCGGCCCGGTGTTGCGCATGATGCGGCCGGTGATCTTCGCGATCCGCGGTTCGATGGCGTATTGCCGCCAGGATTTCAATATCTGTCTGTCAACCTGCGTGAGCATGCGGTCTTTCACGGGATTGGCGACGGCGCGGGCGTCGCCGGGTGACAAGCGGGCGGGCGCCGTCTATGTTGCGACGCCAGAAGGCGTCTCGCGCACGACGCGGGAGAAAGCTCGATCCGCGAAGGAATCAGCCGGATCAGAAAGGAGTGCGACCATGGCGGAGAACCCCTATAGCTCCCTACCCGACCATCGCTTTTGGCGCAAGGCGGTGACCTCTCTGCCGCCTTTCGCGCTCGATCCGATTATCCGCACCCCGTTCAAGATTTCGCCGCGGGACAAGGTCGCGACCGGCGGCAGCTGCTTCGCGCAGGAGATCGCCATTCGCCTGCAGGCGAGCGGTTTCCATTATTACCTTGCCGAGGATCCGCCAGACGGCATGTCGGTCGATGAGGCGCTTCGCCGCAATTACTCGATGTATTCCTGTCGCTACGGCAATCTCTACACGACTGCTCAGCTGCTGCAGTTGATCGAGCGCGCTTACGGGCGATTCACGCCGCAGCTTGATTACTGGAATCGTCCGGATGACGGCCGCTTCGTCGACCCGTTCCGGCCGCGCATCGAACCGGACGGATACGCCACGCTCGAGGCCATGCGCGCCGATCGCGAGCGCCATCTCGCGGCGGTCCGCCACATGCTCGAGACGATGGACGTGTTCGTTTTCACATTCGGGCACACCGAGACATGGCGCCACAAGCCGGATGGCGCGATCCTGCAGCTTGCGCCCGGCGTCGCCGGCGGCGAATGGGATCCGAGCGTCTATGAATTCTACAATATGACCGTCAGCGAGGTCGTGCGCGATTTCCTTTCCTCCGCCGACCGCATTCGCGAGGTCAATCCAAAGGTTCGCATCGTGCTGAGCGTTTCGCCGGTCGGCATTATCGCGACCTATGAGGACCGGCATGTGATCGAATCGAACTGCGCGGTGAAGGCGATCCTTCGCGCCGCCGCCGACGAGGTGGTGCGCGCGAGGCCGAACATCGCCTATTTCCCCTCTTATGATCTCTCCACCGTTTCGCCTAACGTGTCGATGTTCTATCGGGAGGACACGCGCCGCATCAATCCTTATGGCGTCGATCGCGCCATGAAGGTGTTCTTCGACCACTTCACCGATCGCCAGAAAGAGAAGGAATCGGTGAAGGCGGTGAAAATCGACATCGCCGCGGAGGCCGAAGACAATGCGCGCATCGTCTGTGACGAGGAAGCGATCGAATCAGCATAAAGAAACATGGCGGATCGGCGGCCGGCGGTCGATTCGCCAGGAACGCCAAGCCGTTCGTCGAACGTCAAAGGACTGTATAGATGATCATTGGTTCGCTCGCGCTCGCGGCAGCCGGCGCGTTCACCGGCGCGTCGCTTTACGTCAATTACGTCGAGCAGCCCGCGCGGCTCGCGCTCAGCGACGACGCGCTCATCAAGGAATGGGAGCCCTCCGACCACCGCGGCTTCTTCGTGCTCGCAACTTTCGCCGCGCTGGCCGCGCTTTTCGGCTTCATCGCCTTTCGCGAGCTCGACGACGTCAGATGGCTTTTCGGCGCGCTCGTCGCCATCGCGAGCTGGCCCTATACCTATCTCGCCATCGTGCCGCTCAACAATCGCATCCTCGCGCTCATCAACGCCGATGCGGCGCATGAGGCGCGCAAGGTCATCGACCTTTGGGGTCGACTCGAACTCGGTCAGACCGCGCTCGGCCTCGTCGCAACGCTCATCTATGTGTGGGCTGCGGGCTGATTTCGAAAAGCCGGCGTTTATCCAAAGTTCATCTCGGATGCGTTCATCTGAGCTACGGGTCTCGCAAGCGGCGCCATTCTTGAATTGCGGATGACATGACATACGATCTCATCGTGATCGGTTCCGGTCCGGGCGGTTACGTTTGCGCGATTCGCGCGGCGCAGCTCGGATTGAAGACGGCCGTCGTCGAGAAGGACCCGACGTTCGGCGGCACATGCCTCAATGTCGGCTGCATTCCGTCGAAGGCGCTGCTGCACGCGTCGCACATGTTCGAGGAAGCGGCGCATGGATTGGCGCCGCTTGGCGTCATCGTCGATCCGCCGCGCCTCGATCTTGCGGCGATGATGAAGCACAAGGACGACACCGTCGGCGCGAACGTCAACGGCGTCGCCTTCCTGTTCAGGAAGCACAAGATCGAATCCTTTCGAGGCGTCGGACGGCTGAAAGGCGCCGGACGAGTCGAGGTCGCTGGCGCTGACGGCGCCGTCCAGACGCTTGAAACGAAAAACATCGTCCTCGCCACCGGCTCGGTCGTCGCGCCGCTGCGCGACGCCTCCGGGGCGGAAATTGCGATCGACGAGCGGCTGATTCTCTCGTCGACCGGCGCGCTGGCCCTCGCCAAGCCGCCCAAACGGCTGGTCGTCGTGGGCGCGGGCGTCATCGGACTCGAGCTCGGATCGGTCTGGCGGCGGCTTGGCGCGCAAGTGACGGCGATCGAATATCTCGACCGCATTCTTCCCGGTTTCGATCTCGAAATCGCCGCGCGTTTCCAGAAGCTGCTCGAAAAGCAGGGATTCGTGTTCCGTCTCTCGTCCAAGGTGACAGGCGTCGAGCGCGCGGGGACCGGCGCGGCCGAGAGCGCCGTCGTCTCCTATTCGTCCGTGGACGGCGCAGCTTCAGACAAGATCGAGGCCGATGCGGTGCTGATCGCCACGGGCCGCATGCCGTTCACGCAAGGTCTCGGACTTGAAGCGGCCGGCGTCGTCCTTGAGCGCGGGCGTATCGTCATCGACGACCATTTCGCGACCAGTATCCCTGGCGTCTATGCGATCGGCGACGTCGTCCGCGGTCCGATGCTCGCCCATAAGGCGGAGGATGAAGGCGTCGCCGTCGCTGAAATCCTCGCCGGACAGGCCGGACATGTGAATTACGACGTCATCCCCAGCGTCGTCTATACAATGCCGGAGGTCGCAGCGGTCGGTCTGACCGAGGAAGACGTCAAATCCAGAGGGATGCCTGTCGCAATCGGCAAGTTCCCGTTTTCCGCCAATGGCCGCGCGCGAGCGATGCGCGAGACAGAAGGTTTCGTAAAAATCATTGCCGACGCCGCGACGGACCGAGTGCTCGGCGTCCATATCCTTGGCGCGACGGCCAGCGAGTTGATTGCCGAAGCCGCCGTGTTGATGGAGTTTTCCGGATCGGCGGAAGATCTCGCGCGCACCTGCCACGCCCATCCGACCCTCTCCGAAGCGGTGCGCGAGGCGGCCTTGGCCGTCGCCAAACGAGCCATTCACATTTGAGTTGGAACACAGTCTCGCTCGGCTGCGAGGTCTTGCGCGTCACCGGCGTTTGGCGCGATGACGCGCAAGGCGCGATTACTCGCAGATTGCATATCCGAAGCAAAAGTCATCGCCGCTAGGCGACGGACGCGAGAGGATGGTCGTTGCGCTCGAAACGCTTGCCGCGAACAAGAACAACATCAGTACATACAAAACCAAATTGCGCATGACGGGCCCCACCTTCCGCCTTCTGCCTCCATGAAAATTTTGAAAGGCTCGGCGCTCCTCGTCTCCGCTCCTTCGAGCTTCGACATTGGCGCGCCGGCCTTTCAGAAATTAAACGCGAATATGGGGGCGCGCGTTCCACGGAAGTTGCGCAAAGCATGAAAATTTATTGGCAAATCGCGTAACCATAACAAACGTCAGAAGGATTAGCTTTCGCCGACGACGCGAGGTAAGCGCCGGCGCTGGCGAATTCCATCAGGAGAACGCAAACCACCACGCCTAACCAGCCCATGCTTGTCGTCGAACGCATCATGATTTCCCCCTCAAATCCCTCGCCCGCACGTTGCGAGCATGGCGACTTTAGGAGCGGCGTCGCCGGGGCGCAGTGCGACGGCGCACATGCTCGCGCAGGCGGGCATTCAAGCTTGCGCTTAGTGCGCGTAAAGCGCGCGCTATACTTTCTGGCATTAATCAACTTATCTGCATTTGGGCGATTCCGCCTAAATGCAGCGTGATCTCGACGGCGCAGCTGCGCGGCTTTGAGGCGAAGGGCGTCGCCGTGAATGACATCGGTTCGTCTGAATGGAATTGCTTCGTCCAAATGAATGACGCCCTCGCGCGAAGCGCGGAGGGCGTC
>JACOWC010000078.1 GCA_016177005.1 Methylocystis sp. | reverse complement strand
GCGCTCGGCGCCGTCCACACCGGGCGATTGCGCAAGTCGCGCAGATGGTCGAGCATCATGTCGAGCGCGCGATGGCTCTCGGCGCGAAATTCGTCCCAGTCTTCGGGGTCGAGATTGACCGGCATGCCTACAGCCTCGCGCGCCGGCGGCTCAGTGGAGGCGCAACGACGGTTGCGATAGTCGCGCGAAGGCGTTTCACGCTCTTTGCAAATAGCCGGGTTTCCCTGTCCGGCGCAACCTCATCTATTTTCCGATGCTTACGGCCACAGACCCGACACGCTCGACCTCGCCGTCGACGCGGTCGCCGGGAATGAGGGGTCCGACGCCCGAAGGCGTGCCGGTGAAGATCAAATCGCCGGGCGCGAGCGCGACATTGCGCGACAGCGCCGCGATGATTTCGGGAACGCTCCAGATGAGATCGCCAAGATCGCCGGCCTGTCGAAGGACGCCGTTGACGGCGAGCGCGATGCGCCCATGCGTCGGATGGCCGATCTCGGCGACCGGGCGGATGGCGCCGATCGGCGCGGAATGATCGAAGCCTTTCGACATGTCCCACGGACGGCCGGCGTTGCGCGCCGCGGTTTGCAGGTCGCGCCGCGTCAGGTCGACGCCGGCGGCATAGCCGAAGACGCAGTCGAGCGCCTCCGCCACTGGGATATCGGCGCCTCCGCGCCCGAGCGCGACGACCAGTTCGATCTCGTGGTGAAGATCCTTCGTCAGCGTCGGATAGGGGATCGTCGCGCCGCTCTCGACGACGGCGTCGGCGGGCTTGGCGAAGAACACTGGCGGCTCGGCGCCTGCGTCCTTCGCCGGCTCCTTTCCCATCTCGCGGGCATGCGCGGCGTAATTGAGCGCGATGCAGAATATCCGCCGGACGGGAAACCGCCGCGCGTCTTGCGCGACGGCGACGCTTGGGCAGGGCGGCGGCGGGAAGATGAATTCAGCGGACATGTCTTTGCTTCCGCCTCCCGGTCAATCGTAATCGGCGGGATCGAAGCTGCGCAGCGCGCCGCAGAATTCGCAGGTGACGCCGATGCGGCCGTCGTCGCCGATCATGTCGCGGCGCTCTTGCGGCGAGAAGCTCTTCAAGAGCTTGTCGATGCGCTCGTGCGAACAGCGGCAGAATTCCTCGAGCGCGCGTTCGGCGAAAACCTTGACGCCGCGCTCATGGAACAGACGATAGAGCAAGCGCTCGCCCGAGAGCGCCGGATCGACGAGCTCGTGGTCTTCGAGAGTCGCGGCGAGCGCCTGGCCCTCGGTCCAATGATCGTCGTCATCCTCCGGCGGCGCCTCAGCGCCTTCGGGCGCATCGCCCGGGTGAAGATCGCGGGCGCGCGCGCCGCCAGACGGCAGATATTGCAGGAGCAGTCCGCCGGCGCGCCAACTGCGGCCTTGCGGCGTGAGGCTTTCAGCGACGGCGAGTCTCACGAATGACGGGATCTGCTCGGATCGCCGGAAATAGATATGCGCCGCCTCGGCGAGGCTCTCTCCCTCGAGCGGCACGACGCCCTGGTAGCGCGCGGCGTCTTCCTCGCGCTCGATGGTGAGCGCCAGATGACCGCGTCCGAACAGCGCCGCCGGCGAAGCGTCGCGCATTTTTGCGACGCGCTCGGGATCGAAACGGGCGAAGCCGCGCAGTTTCCCAGGCGCGTCATAGTCGACGACGAGCATGTCGACAGGCCCGTCGCTGCGCGTCTGCAGCTGAAACCGGCCGTGCGATTCCAAAATCGAGCCAAGCAGCGCGGCGAGCGCCACCGCCTCGCCGAGGAGACGCGCGACCTGCGGCGGATAGGCGTAATGATTGAGGATGGAATCGACCGTGGGGCCGAGGCGCACGACCCGGCCGCGCAGATCGAGCGCTTCGACTGCGAAGGGCAATACCCGATCGTCCCGAGCATGAAGCGCAACTGGCCGGCTCGGCGCCGGGCGGCCGCCTTGCGGCATCAGACCTGCCCTGGCGCGAGACACCAGCACAGCACGCCTTTCTGGGCGTGAAGACGGTTCTCGGCTTCGTCGAAGACGACCGACTGCGGCCCGTCGATCACTTCCGCGGTGACTTCCTCGCCGCGGTGCGCCGGCAGACAATGCATGAAGAGCGCGTGTTTCGCCGCCGCGCGCATCAGATTCGCGTCGACCTGATAGGGCGCGAACGCCGCGCGGCGCTGCTCTTCGTCGGCATCGCCCATCGACACCCAGCAGTCGGTGATCACGGCGTCGGCGCCCGCGACCGCCTCATAGGCGTCGCGCGTCAAATTCATCTTCGCGCCATTGGCCTTCGCCCAGGCGACGAGTTCGTCCGACGGAGCGAAATCCTTGGGCGTCGCGACATTGATCGTGAAGCCCAGCCGGCCGGCGGCGTGCACCCAGCTGGTGAGCACATTATTGGCGTCGCCGCTCCAGGCCACCGTGCGCCCTGCGATCGGACCCAGATGCTCCTCGAAGGTCATGACGTCAGCCATGACCTGACAGGGATGCGACTGTTTGGTCAGCCCGTTGATGACCGGCAGATTGCCGTAGCGCGCCAGCTCCATGAGATCGGGATGAGAGAGAATGCGCACCATCACGGCGTCGAGAAAGCGCGCGAGCACGCGCGCCGTATCGGCGATGGTCTCGCCGCGGCCCAATTGCATTTCGGCGCCGGTCAGCATGATCGTTTCGCCGCCGAGTTCGCGCATTGCAATATCGAAGGAGACGCGCGTGCGAGTCGACGGCTTGTCGAACACCATGCCGAGATATTTGCCGGCGAGCGGCCGTTCGGTTGGCTCGGCGCCCTTGACGCGGCGCGCTTTGAGCGATTTGGCGATATCGAGAATATGGCGCAGCTCTTCGCCGGAATGATCGGAGAGGTCGAGAAAGCTGCGCGGCCGCGTCAGCGAATGGGCGGTCATCACGCAGCTCCGAGCTTTTCAACGGGCGCGGCGAGCCGGGCGCATGCGGCGGAGAGGCGCGACGCCGCAGCCGCGATGTCGCCTTCGTCGATGACGAGCGGCGGCAACAGGCGCACGACATTGTCTCCGGCGAGCACGGTTAACAGGCCTTCGGCGCGGGCGGCTGTGGCAAAATCGCCATTGGGAATTTTCGTCTTGAGGCCGAACATCAGCCCTTCGCCGCGAATCTCTTCGATCAGCGACGGATAGCGGTCCTCGAGTTCCGCAAGACGCTGGCGCATCAGCGCGCCGAGGCGCGCGACGCGCGCCAGAAAGCCGTCCGCGAGCACGACGTCGAGAACCGCGCCGCCCACCGCGGTCGCCAGCGGATTGCCGCCGAATGTCGAGCCATGCGCGCCAAGCGTCATGCCTTTGGCGGCCTTGCGCGTCGCAAGGCAGGCGCCGAGCGGAAAGCCGCCGCCAAGCCCCTTGGCGAGCGCCGCTATGTCAGGCGCGACGCCGGCATGATCGCAGGCGAGAAATTTGCCGGTGCGGCCGACGCCGCACTGCACTTCGTCGAGGACGAGCAGCAGTCCGCGCGCGTCGCACAGCGCCCGCAGCCGCGCGAGGAACGAGGGCGAAAAGACGCGCAGACCGCCCTCGCCCTGAATGGGTTCGAGCAGCACGCCCGCCGTTTCTTGCGTGATCGCCGCCTCGACGGCGTCGTAATCGCCGAAAGCAACCTGATCGAAACCCTCGACCGGCGGTCCGAAGCCTTCAAGATATTTTGCGTTGCCGCCTGCGGCGATCGTCGCCAGCGTGCGGCCATGGAAGGCGCCTTCGAAAGTGATCAGCCGATAGCGCTCCGGCTGTCCGTTGACCGCGTGGAACTTGCGCGCGGTCTTGATCGCGCATTCCACCGCCTCCGCGCCGGAATTGGTGAAAAAGACCAGATCGGCGAATGTGGCGTCGCACAGCTGTCTGGCGAGGCGCTCGGCTTGAGGGATGCGAAAAAGATTGGAAACGTGCCAGGGTTCTTCAGCCGCACGCTTCAACGTCTCGACGAGATGCGGATGATTGTGGCCGAGCGACAGAACGGCGACGCCCGCGCTGAAGTCGAGATAGCGGTCGCCGTTTTCCGCGATCAACCACGCGCCTTCTCCATGTTTGAACACGAGATCGGCCCGCGGATAGGTCGGATAAAGCGCTGACGTCAAAACCCCTGCTCCATGCCTCCTGTCGCCGGCTTCGGGCCAAAGGAAGCTTAAAAAAACAAAGCGCCGCCCTTTGAGGGCGGCAGTTCGATGGGGATTTTAAGCGCGCCGCCCCACGCGGTCAAATCCATGACGCTCCACGATCATTAGATCACGCTGCATTTGGACGGAATCGCCCAAATGCAGATGACGTGATCGATTCCAACAGCTTAGAGCGCGCTTTGCGCGAAAGACCGGGGTCCACTTTTTCGCAGCGCGCTCTAGCGTCGAAGCGCCGCGTCGGGGCGAGTCCGGCGGGCGACAGTTTCGGCGAAAGGCTGTTGAGAACGCGCGCGCGCGCTTGCCAGCGCGACTCGCGCGTGATTCAAAGTAAACAGTAAGTTTCTAGTGGGCGCCCGCATCGTTTGTTCGGGCGCGTTCTCTCGAGTGTTGATGCGCGTCACATCGCCGCTGGGCTTCAGGCCTGCGCTGCGGTCGGAAGCAGACTCCGATCCGCGCTCGACCCGAAAGAATGGAGAAGCCTAATGTCATGGACCGACGAACGCGTCGAACTGCTTCGCAAGCTTTGGAGCGATGGGCTGAGCGCCAGTCAGGTGGCGGCGGAACTCGGACCAGGCATCACGCGCAACGCCGTCATCGGCAAGATCCACCGGCTCGGGCTCGCCGAGCGCGCCAAAACCATAAGCGCACAGCGCCCGCGGGTCGCCAAGGCTCCTCGCCCGGCGCAGCCGCGCATGAACGGCGCCTCCTCGCACGGCAATCTCGCGCTCGCTTTCGCGCCGCATGCTCTGGCGGCGCCGCGGCTTGCGCCCGAAGAAGAAGTGGTGATCCCGATATCGGAGCGCGTCACGCTCATGGAGCTGCGCGAATCCATGTGCCGTTGGCCGATGGGCGATCCGACATCTGCGGAGTTCCGCTTTTGCGGCGGCAAGTCACCCATCGGGAGCGGGCCTTACTGCGCCTATCACGCGCGCGTCGCCTATCAGCCGGCGCAGGATCGCCGCCGCGCGCGCGATCAGCTCAGGGCGCAGCGCTACGCGTAAATCGCGGCGGCGGTCATTCGTGACCGAAGGTTTCGTCGAAGGAATAGCCGGCGCCGCGCACCGTGCGGATCGGATCCTTTTCGCGACCGCGGATCATGGCCTTGCGCAGCCGTCCGACATGGACGTCCACCGTGCGCTCGTCGATCTCCGCCGACATGCCCCAGACACTGTCGAGCAACTGCGCGCGCGTGAACACGCGCCCCGGCTTCTCCATGAAATATTCGAGCAGCCGGAACTCGGTCGGGCCGAGGTGGATTTCGCGGCCGGAGCGCCGCACGCGACGCGTGTCGCGATCGAGATCGATGTCGCCGAGGGTCAGACGTGAGGCGACGCGCTCGGGCCGCGCCCGGCGCAACAGCGCGCGCACCCGCGCCATCAGCTCCGGCGTCGAAAACGGCTTGACGACATAGTCGTCGGCGCCGACCGAGAGGCCGCGCACGCGCTCGCCCTCTTCGCCGCGCGCGGTCAGCATGATCACCGGCATGTCCCTGGCGCTGTCACGCGCGCGCAGACGCCGACAGATTTCGAGTCCGGAAACCCCCGGAAGCATCCAGTCGAGAATGACGAGATCCGGCGGCGACTCGGCCAGTCGCAGTTCCGCCTCATCGCCATTGTCGACATGCTCGACCTGATATCCTTCAGCCTCGAGATTGTAGACGAGCAGCGTCGCAAGCGAGGTTTCGTCCTCGACGACGAGGATACGCGGCGCGCGATCGCTCTTGCCGTTGCGCTGTATGGCGGGACTTACTTCGTTCATTGCGCCGCCTCATCCTTCACCCCGAAGTCGGCGACGCGCGACTTTGGCCGGTCAGTGGGCATCGCCTCGCCGGTGACGAGATAAATGACCGTTTCTGAAATATTGGTCGTGTGATCCCCGATCCGCTCCAGATTCTTGGAGCAAAACAGGAGATGGGTGCAGAAGGAGATGTTGCGCGGATCCTCCATCATGAAGGTGAGGAGATCGCGGAAGACTGAATCCTCCAGCGCGTCGAGATCGGAATCGTTCTGCCACACCGCCCGCGCGCGTTCGGTGTCACGCAAGGCGTAGGCGTCGAGCGCGTCCTTGAGCTGCATCGCGGCGACTTCATGCATCGACTTGAGGCCGACGATGGCGCGCGGCACGCGGGCCTCGGACACGATCTTGAGGGTTCGCTTGGCGATGTTCTTGGCGAGATCGCCGACGCGTTCGATATCGCCGGAGATGCGGATCGCGGCGATGCATTCGCGCAGATCGACCGCGAGCGGCTGTCTGCGCGCGATGGTGAGGATGGCGTTCTCCTCGATTTCGCGCTGAAGCGCGTCGAGCCGCGGATCGCTGGAAACGACGCGGTGCGCAAGGTCGACGTCGAAGCTCGACAGAGCGTCCATTGCCTCCGCCAGCATTTTTTCAGCGACGCCGCCCATTTCAGCGATGCGACGTCCGAGAGCCTCAAGGTCCCGGTCGTAGGATTTCACAATATGATCGCTCATGCGCGCCGTCCTTGAATCGCGGTTAGCCGAAACGGCCGGTGATATAGTCAAGCGTTCGCTTCTCTTTCGGCTTGTTGAATACGTCGTCCGTTTCGCCGAACTCGACGAGCTCGCCGAGATACATGAAGGCGGTGTAATCGGAGACGCGAACCGCCTGCTGCATGTTGTGGGTGACGATCGCGATCGTGTAGCGGTTCGTCAGCTCGTCGATGAGCTCCTCGACTTTCGCCGTCGAGATCGGATCGAGCGCGGAACAGGGCTCGTCAAACAGGATGACTTCCGGCTGCACGGCGACGCTGCGCGCAATGCAGAGGCGCTGCTGCTGCCCGCCCGACAGCCCGAGCCCGCTTGCTTGTAGCTTATCCTTGACCTCGTCCCAAAGCGCGGCGCCGCGCAGCGCCGCTTCGACCCGCTGATCGAGATCGGCGCGCGGCAGCTTCTCATACAGCCGAATGCCGAAGGCGATGTTTTCATAGATCGACATGGGGAAAGGCGTGGGCTTCTGGAATATCATGCCGACGCGCGCCCGCAGCGCGTTGAGGTCGATCGCCGGGTCCAGGATGTTTTCGCCGTCGAGGAGCACCTCGCCTTCCGCCCGCTGTCCGGGGTAGAGGTCGTACATACGGTTCAACACGCGCAGCAAGGTTGACTTGCCGCAGCCCGAAGGACCGATGAACGCGGTCACCTTATTGGCGTGGAGCGGCAGGCTGATGTTCTTAAGCGATCGATCCGCGCCGTAATAGAAATCAAGGCTGCGCACCGAGACTTTTGTCGGCGGCGCTTTCGGGGTTTGAACCGCGGCGTTCATTTCGATTTCCTCCGGCCGGCGCTCAGCGTGCGCGCCGCGATAGACAGGGCGAGAACTGCGATGGTGATGAGCAGCGCGCCTGTCCAGGCGAGTTGCTGCCAGTCCTTGTAAGGCGACAGCGCGAATTGGAAGATGACCACCGGCAGGCTCGCCATCGGCGCTGCAAGATCGGTGCTCCAGAACTGATTATTGAGCGCCGTGAAAAGAAGGGGCGCCGTCTCGCCCGAGACTCGCGCCACGGCCAGCAGCACGCCGGTGATCAGCCCCGCCTTGGCGGCGCGATAGGCGACCTTGCCGACGACATGAGAACGGGGCGCGCCGAGCGCCGACGCCGCCTCTCGTATTGATCCCGGCACGAGCAGCAACATGTCCTCCGTCGTTCGCACGACGACGGGAACAACGAGCAGCGCAAGAGCCACCGCGCCCGAAATCGCCGAGAAGTGGCCCATCGGATGCACGAGGATCGTGTAAACGAAGAGCCCGACGACGATGGACGGCGCGCTGAGCAGGATGTCATTGATGAAGCGCACGACGGTCGTAAGCTTCGAGTAGCGGCCATATTCGGCCATGTAGGTTCCCGCCAGCATGCCGAGCGGCGTGCCGATCGCGACGCCGATTACGGTCATGACCAGCGAGCCGGCGATGGCGTTGAGCAGTCCTCCGGCGCTGCCCGGGGGCGGCGTCATTTCGGCGAAGACCGCCGGAGACAGGCCGCGGACGCCTTCGTAAACGAGCGCGAGCAGGATCAGAAACAGCCAAGCGAGCCCAAAAATGGCCGCGGCCCAACAGAGCGTCGTCGCGATGGAGTTGGCGCTGCGTCGATAGGCGTAAAGCGACATGAACGTCTCCCTTACGCCAATTTCTGTTCGATGCGCATGAGCATGTACCGCGCGATCGCAAGGACGATGAAGGTGATGAAGAACAGGATGAGCCCCAGTTCGATCAGCGCCGAGGTGTAAAGATCGCCGACCGCCTCGGTGAACTCATTGGCGATGGTCGCCGAAATCGTCGTGCCGGGCGCAAGCAAGGACCCGGAAATCTTATGTGCATTGCCGATGACGAAAGTGACCGCCATCGTCTCGCCAAGCGCCCGACCGAGCCCGAGCATGACGCCGCCGATCACGCCGACGCGCGTATAAGGCATCACCACATAGCGCGTCACTTCCCAGGTCGTGCAGCCGACGCCGGTCGCCGCTTCTTTCAGCACCGGCGGCACCGTCTCGAAGACGTCGCGCGAGATCGAAGCGATGAAGGGCAGCACCATGATCGCGAGAATGAAGCCCGCCGTCAGCATGCCGATGCCGTAAGGCGGGCCCGCGAAAAGCATCGAGAACACGGGAATGTCGCCGAACGCCTCGATCAGCGCCGGCTGCACATGCGTCTGAAGAAAAGGCGCCAGCACGAAGAGGCCCCAAATGCCGTAGATGATCGACGGGATGCCGGCCAGGAGTTCGATCGCCGTGCCGATGGGACGCCGGAAAACATAGGGGCAAAGCTCGGTGAGGAAGATCGCGATGCCGAGGCCGACCGGAACGGCGATGAGCATGGCGATCAGCGAGGTCATGATCGTGCCGTAGATCGCCGGGAGCGCGCCGAAATTCTCGGTGACCGGATTCCACGATTGCGAAACGAGGAAGCCGAAGCCAAAGGCCTTCATCGCCGGCCAGGAGCCGTGGACGAGCGAAAGTATGACGCCGCTCAGGATCACCAGCACGATCACGGCCGCGGCGCGCGTCACCTCGCGGAAAATCCCGTCGACAAGCGCCATCCTGCCGAGAGCCCGCGACCGATCGGCGGTCGCTGACGGCGACGCCGCCTGCTGCAAAACTATTTCCGACATTTTCGAACCCGCCTCCTCGCCGGCGCCGTTCGCGCTTCGCCGGCTCGGCTCGATCGAGAACATTCGCTCAACTCCTGGCGCCGCTGGGCGACGATGGGCGCCAATGCCCGCCGACGGCCGCCTGAAGCGGCCGTCGAAGTTTGTTGAAGCAAGCCTGCGCTAACTACGTCAGAGCGACGACAGCGGCTTGCCGTCCTGTCCCTTGACGGTCGACCAGGTTTTCTTGATCAGCTCGACGACGGATTTTGGCATCGGAATGTAATCGAGCTCCTCAGCCATTTTCCCGCCATGAGCAAAAGCCCAGCTGAAGAATTTCAAAGCTTCGCCGGCGGCCGCCTCATCCTTGGGCTCCTTGGGCAGAAGAATGAAGGTGGCGGCGGTGATCGGCCAGGACTTCGCGCCAGGCTCATTGGTCAGGATCTCGTAAAACCCTTCCGCATGGGCCCAGTCGGCGCCTGCTGCGGCCGCCTGGAAGGACTCCATATTCGGCGCGACCGATTTGCCGTCCTTGTTGTGCATCTTGGTGTAGGTCAGCTTGTTCTGCTTGGCGTAGGCGTATTCGACATAGCCGATCGCGCCCTTGGTGTTGGCGACGTTGTTCGCCACGCCTTCATTGCCCTTCGCGCCGATGCCGACCGGCCATTCAACCGAAGCGTTCTCGCCGACTTTCGACTTCCAGTCGGGTGAAACCTTCGACAGGTAATTGGTGAAATTGAAGGTCGTTCCCGATCCATCGGAGCGATGGACGACGACGATTGGGTCCGACGAAAGCTTCGCCTTTGGATTGAGCTTCTTGATCGCCGGATCGTCCCATTTGACGATCTCGCCAAGAAAGATCTTGGCCAGAGTTTCGCCGTTGAGGGTGAGTTCGCCGCCCGTCACCCCGGCAAGATTCACGACCGGCACGATGCCGCCGATCACCTGGGGCCACTGAATGAGGCCGGCCGACTGGAGGTCGTCGGCCTTCAGCGGCTGGTCGGAGGCGCCGAACGCGACCGTGCGCGCCTTGATTTGCTTGATGCCGCCGCCCGAGCCGATCGACTGGTAGTTCAGCCCGTTGCCGGTCTCTTTCTTATAGGCTTCGGCCCATTTGGCGTAGATCGGATAGGGGAAGGTGGCGCCGGCGCCGGAAATGTCCAGCGCGCCCGCCGCGCCGGCCATAACGGCAAGCGCCAGCGCTGCGCCTGCGCCGCGCTTGAAAATCTTCGGGATCATTTGAAGGTCTCTTTCGCTCGAGAACAGACTTGCGATACGCGCCCCCGCGTCATCGCGCGCGACAAACTAGCGGTCCGACAATAGGTTTTTGTGACATAAATGTTACAGTATGATGACAAGTAAATTTATTGAATATCAAATACTTAAATTGTTCACGCCGCCTCGCTTCCCGGCAGAATGACGCGAAACAGCGTCCCTTCGCCGAGCGCGGATTCGATCGCGAGCCGGCCGCGATGGCGCAGCACGATATGTTTGACGATGGCGAGACCCAGCCCGGTGCCGCCCTTGGCGCGGCTCTTGCCCACATCGACGCGATAGAATCGCTCCGTCAGGCGCGGAATATGCTCCGGCGCGACGCCGGGACCGTAATCGCGCACCGACAGAATAACGAGCGCGCCCTTGCGGACGAGCGAGATGTCGATCGGCTTGCTGGCGCCGTCGTCGGCGCATCCATATTTCAACGCGTTCTCGACGAGATTCTCGACGACGCGGGCAAGCTCGTCGCGATCGCCCGGCGCGACGACGTTCGGCTGGAGATCGAGATTGATGGCGACGCCTCTGTCCTCGGCCATCTGCGACAACGTATCGACGATATGCGTGACAAGGAGCGCCAGATCGACAGGCGTCGCCGGCCGAAGATGCATGTGTTGCTCGATGCGCGAAAGCGACAGCAGATCGTCGACCAGACGCGCCATTCGCTGCGCCTGCTCGCGCATGATGGCGAGAAATTTGTCGCGCGTTTCGACGTCCTCGCGCGCCGGACCCTGCAGGGTCTCGACAAAGCCGAGCAGCGAGGCGAGCGGGGTGCGCAGTTCATGGCTGGCGTTCGCCACGAAGTCGACGCGCATGCGCTCGACGCGCCGGGACTCGGTGAGATCGCGCAGGCTCACCATGGCGGCGGGCTCGAAGCCTTCGATCTGCATCGGAGCGATATGGGCCTCGAACCAGCATTCCACCGGGAGGCGCTCGACCCAGACGGTTTTTTCGGCCTCGCCGCCGGCGAGCACGCGGGCGACGGCGTCGAGCATGTCGGGAGAGCGAAGGCCGCGGGAAAGCGGTTCATTCAGCCGAATCGCGGGAGAGAGACTTTGCGCCGCAGCGTTTACCGCGACGACATGCGTTTCGGAGTCGATGACGAAAATCGGCTCTGGAAGCGCATTGATCACCGGCGCCAGGAGATCCATCGCCTGATCGCGCCATTTGCGTGGCTGAACCGACAGGGTCATGGCGACTGGCCCGGCGCCGTTCAATTCGAGCGCTCCTCCACAATGCGCGCGATCGCCTCGCGCAATGTCGTCCAGCGGCGCGCGCCTTCGTCGGCGCCCAGAAACGCTAGCGCGACGACGAACGGGAAAAAGTAATAGATCACGCGAAACAAAAGCAGCGACGCCAGAACGCTTTCCCGCGAAGCCGCAGGAATGGCGTTCAACATGGTCGCTTCAAAGACGCCGATGCCGCCCGGCGCATGGCTGATCACGCCGAGAATGCAGGCGACAATATAGACCGCGACGAATGGAACAAAGTCCAGCGGAACCCCCTCGGGAAGCAACACATAAAGCGCGCCGGCGGCGCAGCATAGATCGGCGACGCCGAGCCCGAACTGCGCCACAGTCGGGACAAAGCCAGGCAGATCGAGAGCGTGGCCGCGCAGCGTGATGATGCGGCGCTCGACCGTCACCCAGCCGAAATAGAAGAGCACGCCGCCAAGGATCAGCACGCCCGGAATGATGTGAAGGACGGCGGGCACGCCATCAAGCGCGGCGAGCGCGCTCGCGCCGTAAACGAAGCCTATGCCCATCATCAGCGTCATGCCGAGCCAGAAGGTGACCCCGGCGAAGACGGTGATGTTGGCGACCTGCAGCGCGCTCAACGAAACGCGCGAGTAGATCCAATAGCGCACTGCGGCGCTGGTGATGACGGGAAATCCAAGATTGAAAGAAATGGCGTAGCTCGCAAAGGACGCGAGGGCGGCCACCCGATAAGGCGCGTGCGCCCGCATGTGACGCAGAGCGACGACGTCATAGCCCGTCAGGAAGAGATAAGAGAGCGCGGAGAGCGCCAGCGCGGCGAGAATTTGTGTGGCGCTCGTCGCGCGAAATGCGTTCAGCAGATCGGCGTAGCTGAGGCTCGAAAGCGTTTTTCCAAGAATGTAAGCGGCCAGCGCAAAGACCGCGAGACTGGCCGCGACGCCCAGCGCGCTCAGCGCGCCTTTGGGCAGCCGGTTGCGAATCGAGTCAAAAAATCCGGCGTTTTCTCGTGGCCTCACGACCGGCAGTCCCGGCGCGGCGGCCTGCATCAGTTCGTTATCCTGCTGAGTCACGCTGCCTCCGCGCCAGCCGCCGCCAGGTTCTTGGAGCGTTCAATCGACATTCCTCTCAATCGTCATTTCGCTACGTTCGTTTTTCTCGTCGCTTCGCGCCTCATCCGGTTCAATCCCTCAATCATGTCATGGCGATGACTGGGGCGATGACTGGCATGAGCGAGAAACGGAGGCGTTCGAGCTTCCCATGAAGCTTGGCGCCGCGCGCGCCGGCGTCAAGCCCCCATCGGCTTTCGACCGACAAATCCTTGACCTGCGAGACGCGTGAACTAGCTGCGTGCGGGGCGACGCGAGCCAGAAAGCCGCAAAGAAGAAGCCAAAGGAACACCCATCATGCGAATGATCTCGAAGGATGTGCAGGCCTGCATCGACGCCTGCCTGAGCTGCTATCAGATGTGTTTCGGCATGGCGATGACGCACTGTCTTGAGCAGGGCGGCGAGCATGTGAAGCCCAAACATTTCCGGGCGATGATCGGCTGCGCCGAGATGTGCCGCGACAGCGCGCAGATGATGCTGATGAATTCGCCGCAGGCGAAACAAATGTGCGCGCTGTGCGCCGACGCTTGCGAAACCTGCGCCAAGGAATGCGATCCAATTCCCGACATGAAGAAATGCGCCGACGAGTGCCGTCGCTGCGCCGAAGAATGTCGCAGAATGTCGGGACGCAAGATGGCCGCTTAGCCGAAGCGGGATCGTCAGCTTGGCGGCTATTTGCCGCCAAGACCCAAGATATAGCTCGCGAGCGAGTCGATTTCTTCGGGCGCGAGAACGACATTCGGCATGTTCCTGTGCGGCGAGCGCAGGAACACTTTGAGCGACAATTCGGTTGTCGACGGCATTTTGGCGACGTCAACAAAGCGCGGCGCTTTCGGATCTGGGCTCTTGGCCTCGGCGTCGCGTTTGATCGCATGACACGACGCGCAGTCGGTTTTGGCGATATGCGCGCCGGTCGCCGGATCGGCGCTCGCGGCCATCGCCGGGGCGGCAATGAGGACCAAGGCCAAGGACAGCGCAATCCTCATTCGCTCACTCCTCGCCATTGAGATCTTCGGGACGCGGCTGCAACATGATATTGTAGCCGGCGTCGACGAGATGGACTTCGCCGGTGACGCCGCCCGAAAGCTCCGACAGGAAATAGAGCGCCGAGCCGCCGATTTCATCGAGCGTGATCATTCGGCGCAATGGACAATGCTTCTTCTGAAACGCG
>JACOWC010000069.1 GCA_016177005.1 Methylocystis sp. | reverse complement strand
GCCGGCGCGCGGCCCTCTCGGAAAAAGCGGGCGCCGATGACGGGAGAAGCAAACCGGCCCCGCAGCCATCTCATGGCGAAGAAGATCGAGTGGCCGTTCCAAATTCTCGGAAAGAAGCGCGTCGAAGACCAGCAAGAGGGCGCTGGGTAGACGCCCCGTCCCCGCCTATGGAGGAAGCGGCGCGGTTCCCTCGTTGAGGATGTCGAGATAGGCGCGGTAGCAAAAAACTCGGCCACGGCGGCGGCCGGTGACCTCTTCGACGACGCCCAAGCGCTCGAGATCGGCCAATGCGGCGTTCACCGTCGGCGCGGTGAGGCCGGTGCGTTCGACCAGGACATTGGCGGTGGTGAAAGGATTCTGCTGGAGCAATTCGTGAATCCGCAGCGCCGAACCGGCGCGGTCGCTTTCGGCGATGATCCGCTCCCGATCTCGCTTGAAGAGATCGACGATGCGGGTGGCGGCGTCGAAGGCTTGGTTCGCGGTCTCGGCGACCCCTTCGAGGAAGAATTCGAGCCAGGCCTCCCAGGCGCCGCGGTCGCGGACCTCCTCGAGGAGACGATAATAGTCGGCACGATGGGTCTTCAGATGGAGGCTGAGATAGAGAAGGGGTTTGCGCAAGACGCCGTTGACGCAAAGATAGAGCGTCACCAGAAGGCGGCCGATGCGCCCATTGCCGTCGAGGAACGGGTGGATGGTCTCGAACTGGACGTGCAACAGGCCAGCCTTGATGAGCGCCGGCAGACGGGACTCTTTCTCGTGGATGAAGCGCTCGAAAGCGTCGAGGCAGGCGTCGAGTTCCCCGACCGGCGGCGGGATGAACAAGGCGTTGCCGGGCCGCGTGCCGCCGATCCAGTTCTGAGAGCGGCGGAATTCGCCGGGGTTTTTGCTCTCGCCCCGTCCGCTTCGCAGCAGGCGGGCGTGCATTTCGCGGATGAGCCGGAGCGAAAGCGGGAGTTCTTCCAGGCGCTCCAGTCCATACATCAGCGCATCGACATAATTCGAGACCTCGCGGATATCGTCGATGGGTTGGCCCGCCTGAGCCTCTGTCTCGAAGCGCAGAAGATCCGAAAGGGTCGACTGCGTTCCCTCGATCTGGGACGACAGCACCGCCTCTTTGCGGACGTACATATAGAGAAAAAGCTCTTGGCGCGGCAGCAGCATGGTGACGCCATCCAGGCGCCCGAGCGCGCGTTCGGCGGCGCCCAGGCGATCGAGAAGCGCGAGGATGTCGATCGGGGGCGTCGGGGGAAGCGGCGGTGGTACGTAAGCGCGCACCATCTCGCCCCCAACGGGCGTTTCCACGTAGCGGCCAAGCCTGCCACTGTCTTGATCATCCGGAGCCATAGAGCGATCATGCTCGATGGACGCTATTTAAGCAAGATGGCCTAGACTTAAATAATAGATCGGCCAAAGTAAGCGGGCTTAATCAGTGGCGGCTATCACTCGCGCTTCCTGCGAGCTCTCTCGCCTGGAACCGTCGCGACCCATCCGAATTTTCCGCGCCGCGAGGCTGTCGGCGTTCCCCGTTGTCGCCTCGCGTCATTGTCGCCTTCTCGCCCATCTTTGCGCGGCGACATCGGTCGGGGGAAGTTTCCAGTGGACGGCCCGCGCGCGCCCCTCGAAGGAGGTTTGCTGCGTGATACGCTTTGCGCCTGCGTTCGATTCGAGGGGTCGAGAAAAATGCGGCAGGCGGCGCGACGGCAACCAAAATCGCAGGCGACGCCTGAAAGCGACGACGCGCCGACAGGCGAAAACGCCCGTCTCGCGAGATTGATCGAGGAATATTGCCTGGACGCCATCGGCAGCCTCTCCCCGGCGAAGATCGAAGAAGCCGCGCTGCAATGGCTGTCCAAAAAGAGCTTGAATCCCGACGATGCCTCCAGCGCCGTTTTGATCATGGAGGCCTTCGCGCTTTCGAGCAATTTGTTGCTGTTCGCGCCTTCGCTGACGGGCTTTACGCCCATCGACCGCTACATCCGCCAGCGTCGCGCGGACGCCAGTCCTGAAGGGCGCGCCGCGATGGCGGCGCTCGCGACATCGAGCTTCCGCCTGCTGCGGCTGAAATCGCGCGCGTCGCCCGACACGCTTGTCGCCGAGGATTTGGCGAGCGGCGAGCGTCTCACTTTGTTCGACGCGGACATTCCGGACGGCGTCATGGGCGCGGCGCTGGCGGCGCGTCTCGCGCCGCTGCCGGACGGAAGCTTCGTCACCCTCGGCCCGCTGACGCCGCTCGACGCGGAGGCGCTCGCCGAGGGCCTTTCCTTCGTCCGGCCGGGGAGGGGACTGAGCAATCCGCAACGTTGCGCCGGCGCCGTCTATCGGCATGTCATGCGCCACGGCGGCTTGCGGCTCGAGGGCTTGAACGCCTTTCCCGAGGATTTGATCGAAGAACTCGAACGCGTGGAAGAGGAGGAATACGACGAACTCGACCGCCTCGCCCACGCCTTAGCGGCGGCGACGAAGAAGAAGGGCGACGAGCCTTCCGCCGATCACATCGGCGCGGCTCGCCGCCTGACCTCCTTTGCTTCCCTCGCGCAGGCGCTGGCGCGAAGCGTCGTCTCCCGCCAATTCAAGCGCGCCGATCTCGCGGAGGCCTTTTCGCGGCTCGCCTTCATCATGATTGAGACCTTCGAGCGCCGCGCCGCCGCCGGAACCGGCGACGAGGAAAAGCCGCTGGAATTCATCGCCTCGGCCCTCGATCGCGCCGTCGCGGAAAAGCGCCTGCCGGCGGAAGCTCGCGCCCTCTACGAAGATTTGCGCCGCCGGCTCGGCGCCTCGAAACGTAGCGGCGCCGATAAGGGGGAAGGCGACGCGGAACTCGCGCGCGTGCTGCAACGCATCCAGGCGCTGCGCGCCAAGACGGTGGAGCAAGGCTGCACCGAGCAAGAGGCGCTCGCTTCGGCCAAAAAAGTGGCGGAGCTTCTCGACCGCTACGGCTTGTCGCTCGGCGAGGTGGAAATGCGCGATCAGGCCTGCGAAGGCGTCGGCGTCGAAACCGGCCGCCAGCGGCGCGCCCCGCTCGACGATTGCATTCCCACGATCGCCATGTTCTGCGACTGCAAGGTTTGGAGCGAAACCGCGGTGAGCGGCGCGATCCGTTACGTGTTTTTCGGCCTGCCGGCAGACGTCGAGGCGGCGCATTATCTGTATGATCTCATCGCCGTGACCTTCGCGACGGAAACGGCGCGGTTCAAGAGAGAGGACGCAAGCGTAGCGTCCAGCGTGCGGCGCGGTTCGGCGCACTCCTTCCAGATCGGGCTCGCCCACGGAATTTGCGAGAAACTAAAGATCATGAAGGGCGAGCGCGACGCCGCCTCGATGCGCTCGTCGGGCCGCGATCTCGTGCCGCTGAAGGCCGCCGTCATCGACCCGGCGCTTATGAAGCGGGCCGCGAAGCCGGGCGGAAATTCGCGCCGCGTCGAGCAGTGGAAGCCGCCGACGCGGTTTGAGGCGACATGCGTCAGGCGGCGGAACGACCAAACGGAGCGGATGTCACCCGCAATCGCGATCTGGGCCGAGAAGCGCAGCCAGCTGCTTTTGGAAAGCGCCGGCCGACATGGCGCGCAAATCGCTGTTGAAGTCGGAGCGCAGCGACGTGATCGTCGTCGTCAAGACGCCCGCCGCCTCGGCGCGCTTGGTCAAACGCCGCGCCGCCTGCCACCCTGCCGCGTCGTTATCACAAGCAACGATCAGACGGCGCAACCCGGGCGGAAACTTCCAAGCGGCGAGGTGGCTGGCGGAGAGCGCAGCGATCATCGGAAGTTCTGGCAGGGCGCTCTTGATCGACAACACTGTTTCGATTCCTTCGCCGACGAGAACGACGTCTTCGATCTTACCGAAACAAACGCCGTTGCCGAGAATGGCGCCAAGCGAGCGGCGGGGCGACGGAACGCTTGCCTTATCCTTGCGCGCGGGATCGAGAAAGGTCCGATGCGCGCCGGTGATCTCGCCGCGATGATTGGTGACCGCGGCGACCAGCGCGGGATATGTGCGAGAAAGAGCGCCAGGGCGCTCTCGATAGAACAGCGATGGATGATAGCGCAGGGACGCAGAATCGAGATCGGTGGTGATTTTTCGTGCTCGCAGATAGGCCTCGGCCGGCGTTCCGTGAATGGGCCGCGACGCCGCCCAGATTTTTCTCGCGGCGGCAACGGTGTCGCGATTCGGAGCCCGTTCATCGCTTCGGGCCGGCGGCGTCTCTCGCGGCTGCTTCAAAAAGCGCCGCGCCTCGTCGAGCGTGGCTTTGAAAGACCCGAGATTCTCCCGCGCGGCGATGAGATCGAGGAGATCGCCATGCTCAAGGGTCGCGCCGTCAGCCCACCTGCCCCTCGCGCCCTTGCCGGAGAGCGGACCTTTCAGGCGCACATAGAGGCTGCGGCCGGGATGGTTATTCACGTCGCCGACGATCCAGTAATTGCCTGAGCGACAGCCGTTGGAGAGATAGTGCTTGCAGACGGCCTCGACCTGTTCGGCGAGACCGCGAGACAGCGCCGCGGCGGGGCTCTCCATTGCTACCTCCGCCGTTCAAGCGTTGACGCGCGCAGAAGGCGCGACGCGGAGGAGGGGATAAACATCGAGAATTCTCGCGACTATTTTCGCAGCCTCGTCGCCGAGCGGAACGAACAGCCTCAGCTTCCAAGCGATGATTTCCGACCCGAGGCCAAGCGCCTTCAGCCGCTCGACCATGCCGTCGGAGAAGCCGACGAGCTCGAGGCGCTGGCGGTTCATCACCAGCGAGCGCTTCAGAACCAATCCCTCAGCGAGAACGAGACTCGCTCCGTCTCGCATGACGGCGGCGATCAATTCGTTCGGCGACAGGGCAGGGGCCTCGGCGCCGAAGGTGTCCGCGAGCGCGGCGGCGCTCGCCGGCGAGACCAGACGCCCGATGATCCGCTCATCCTCGTCGGTCTGCAGGCGATAGACGCGCGCGGTCTCGTCGGGCAGGCGATTCCAGACGGGCAGCAAGAGGCCCGTGACGATATGGAATGTGCTCTCGGCGAATTCCGGCAGGGCGGCGACTTCGGCTTCCCACGCTTGACGGAATTCTTGGCTTGTCGCCTCGCGCCAATGCGAACGCTCCAAGGCTTCGACGCTTACAAGGTCGCGATGCACGGGACGCAAAAGCCGCACGCGCGCCTGCACCGCGCCATCATCCTGCATCAGGCCCGGCGCCGGCAGTTTGACGGCGGCCCGCCCCGACTGTGTATTGATCATCAGCCGGGAGTTTTGCGACGCAGTCGCGAAACCGAGGACCTCGTCGAGCGTCGTCACCCGCGTTCGATCCTTGCGTGCGATCGTGACGAGCGAGGTCTGCGCGCCGCTCCTTTCATGGGTGGCGATCGTCCGGCGATTGGTGACAACGAGGCTCTCGGCCGTCACCGTCTCGACGCCGACGTCGAAAATTCCGGCCTGGACGGCCGCTTCGATTGCGGCCTCCATCAGCCCTTCGAACACTTCGAAGAGGCGGTTCTGAAGGGCGATCGGCAGCGCGAGAATGCGATTGAGAAAGGTCGAGATCGGCGGCAGCTCTTCCCTGAGCGTGCCATCCTGATCGGTGAGATCGAGGCCGGTCGCCTGCTCAAAGCGGGTCAACGAACACCCCTCGACCTTGCCGGCGTAAAGCAGCTGATAGAGCTGGCGTAGCGCCGTGCGACCATAGGTCGATTCGAGATTGTCCTCGGGCCGGAACAGGCCCTGGCCGCCGGTCTGGCGCTGGCCTCTGGTGATGGCGCCGAGCGTGTCGAGACGCCGGGCGATGGTGGAGAGGAACCGCTTCTCGCCCTTCACGTCGGTCGCGACGGGACGAAACAAAGGCGGCTGCGCCTGATTGGTGCGGTTTGTTCGCCCCAGGCCCTGAATAGCGTTGTCCGCTTTCCAGCCCGGCTCCAACAGATAATGGACCCGGAGCCTTTGGTTCCTCGCGCTTCTATCGGCGTGATAGGAGCGGCCGGTGCCGCCGGCGTCGGAAAACACCAGAATTCGTTTCTCGTCGTCCATGAAGGCTTGCGTCTCGCCCAAGTTTGCGGAAGCGGGGCGATTCTCGACGCAGAGACGATCGGAGCCGTCGGCGTTGGTCTTGCGGACGATCCGCCGCGAGCGTCCGGTCACCTCCGCGACCATTTCGGTTCCGAAGCGCTGGACGATCTGGTCCAGCGCGCCCTGCACAGCGGGAAGCGCGGCGAGATGTTCGATCAAGCGAGTGCGCCGTTCGATCGCCTCGCGCGAATGGACGGGCTGGCCGTTCTCGTCGATGACAGGTCGCGACTGAAGATTGCCATCATCGTCGGAATAGACTTCGTAAAGTTGCGTCGGGAAGGAATGGGCGAGGTAGTCGAGTACGGCCTCCCTCGGCGTAATGTCGATGAAAATGTCCGCCCATTCGGATGTCGGGATTTCCACAAGGCGGCGCTCCATCAACGCTTCGCTGGTCGAAACGATCTGGATCACCGCGGCGTGGCCTTCTTCCAAATCCCACTCGATCGAGGCGATCAGGCTCGGGACCTTCATCGCCGTGATCAGGTGATTGAAAAAGCGCTGCTTATTGCTCTCGAAAGCCGAGCGCGCGGCCGACTTGGCGTTGCGGTTATAGGCCTTGCCG
>JACOWC010000068.1 GCA_016177005.1 Methylocystis sp. | reverse complement strand
CAATGCCGATCAAGTCCACGGATTCGCTGGCGTCATCCACATCCGGCGTTATGCTCCCGAGCCCCTCACCCTGCCCTCTCCCCGCAAGCGGGGAGAGGGGGCGCGCGCGTTCGAACGATTCACTTGTTTCGCAACGTCGCCTTAGTATGGCGAAAGAGGCTCCTCCGAGGAGGCGAGAGCGACGGGTCATGACGGTGTTCCTTGGCGCCGACGCCAGTCGGCATAGCGGGAGAGCGGCCGTTACGTTGAACGCAACGCGCGCGCGAGCCAGTGAGATGGAGGCTGCTTTGGAAAGCGGATCGAGAACCCCGGCCGCGCGCTCTTGCGCGCGCCAGCGGCCTCAGGCGCGCGCGATCGGCGGCGCCCGCGCGCTATGCGCCCGCGACAATCGCGCAAAGAGCGATCGCGCCGCGTATATGGGCGCGTCGATCAGCACATATTCGCCGCGCGCGACGGCATCGTCCGAGGCCAGTGAAACCCAGGCCGGCGGCGGCTCGCCGCATAAGAGACAGGATTGGCAGTTGTGTCCGTGACCCAGCCTGTCGGCGGACGCAGGCTGGTCCCCGGCGCGCAGGTCGTGACAAAGCGCCGAAAGCGTCTCTTCGGGGGAAATCGCAGCGGCGCGCGCCAATCCGGCTCCGCCGGCGACGGTCTGCATGACCATCGCCAGCACAAGCAACAGCGCGCGAAGCGTGGTGAGCCGCATCTTGCTTCCAGTCAATCTGACAATGCACTATTTACAATGAGCTGCGTCGTGGATAGTCGCGGCGCGACGCAAAGCGCCAAAAAGCGATCGTTGTGTCTATTCGGCCACAGTCGGCGGCTGCGCCGCACTTTCGCGCAACCAAATGCCTAATCAAAGGCATTCCCCTTTTCCGGCGCGCGCTCTAATCTTGCCGCCATGTACATCGCGATCACCAGAGACATACAGATCACGGCGCTTCCCGACTTTTTGCCGGATCGCTCGGACCCCGACCAGGATCGCTACTTCTGGTCATATACGATCGAAATCGCCAATCTCGGGCGCGTTCGGGTTCAGCTCCTGTCGCGTCACTGGATCATCATCGACGCGAACGGCCGCCGTGAGGAGGTGCGTGGACCAGGCGTGGTCGGCGAACAACCGGTTCTGGAGCCTGGCGAGACGTTTCGCTATGCGTCCGGCTGCCCGCTCGCCACGCCTTCGGGCGTGATACAGGGCAGCTATCGCATGGTCACCGACGCCGGCGAAACCTTCGACGTCGAAATCCCCGCTTTCTCGCTCGACAGTCCGCTGTCGCGTCCGACCCTGAACTAGGCGAGCGAGATGGGGCGCCTTGAAGACGCGATCGACATGCTCTCGCGATTGGTCGCTTTCGACACGGTGAGCTCCAAGTCCAATCTGCCTCTGATCGATTTTGTCGAAACCTATCTGCGCGAACAGGACGTGCGCTTCGTGCGCGCGCCGAACGCGGCCGGCGACAAGGCCGCCCTTTTCGTCACGATCGGCCCTAACGTCGACGGCGGCGTGCTGCTTTCAGGCCATACCGACGTCGTGCCGGTCGCCGGACAGGCCTGGAGCGGCGATCCTTTCACGCTGCGTCGGGACGCGACTCGCCTCTATGGGCGCGGCGCGGTGGACATGAAGGGGTTTGACGCCGCCTGTCTCGCGATGATTCCGGAGTTCAGGGCGGCGCCGCTGTCTCGCCCGATCCACATTCTCTTGAGTTATGACGAGGAAACGACCTGTCTCGGTCCGCTCGACGTTATCGCGCGCTTCGGCGCGGATCTGCCGCGTCCGTCAGCGGTCATCGTCGGCGAGCCGACGTCGATGGAGATCGCCGACGCCCATAAGAGCGTCGCCACCTTCGTGACGCGCGTGCGCGGCTTCGAAATCCATTCGGCGAATCTCCATCGCGGCGTCAGCGCGGTGCACGTCGCCTGCAAGCTCGTGTGCGAACTGGACCGCGTCAGCGCGGAGCTCCGCGCGATGGGCGATCCGAGCGGGCGCTTCGATCCGCCCTTCTCCTCCATCCATGTCGGCGTCATTCACGGCGGAACGGCGCGCAACATTGTCGCCAAGGATTGCGAATTCCTGTGGGAGTTTCGAGGCTTGCCGGGCGCCTCGCCGAACTTCGCCCTCGACAGGCTCGAATCCTGCTGCGACGAGTTGAGGCAATCGATCTTTGTTGGCTTCCCCGAGGCTGGCGTCCAGACAACCATGGAGAACCAAGTGCCGGGCCTCGCGCCGCAACCTGGCTCCGAGGCGGAGACGCTGGCGCTCCGGCTCGCCAAGCGCAACGCAACCATCGCCGTCCCTTATGCGACCGAGGCCGGTCAGTTTCAGCGCGCGGGAATGGCCGCCGTCGTCTGCGGCCCTGGCCGCATCGACCAAGCGCACCAGCCCGACGAATATATCGACATCGCCGAGCTGGCCGCCTGTCTGGAGTTTCTGCGCGGGCTCGCGCGGGAGCTGCAATCATGAATGCGCAACAACACCGTCTTGGTTGCGCGAGGAAGCGGTCTCTCCGGCGATGCGCGCCAGAGAGACCCAGAAAGACCGACGGGTCGCCAAGGCGATCAGCAGACCCAATGCCATCGGCCGTACCACCAGCGCCAGCAGTGACCGCCGCCGCCATGCCAGCCGCCCCAGCCCCACGGCCGATGCCAGCCGTGGCCATGCCAGCCGCCGTGGCCGCCGTGCCAGCCGCCATGCCAGCCGTGGCCGCCGTGCCAGCCGCCATGCCAGCCGTGGCCGCCATGCCAGCCGCCGTGCCAGCCGCCCGCGGCCGCAGGTGAAGAGGCGAAAAGCGCTCCCGCCAGCAGCGCGGCGCATGCAACTTTCTTCAACATGACTTTTCTCCTAAGACACTGACGCCGTGAGGCGCCGCTGATTGACTATGCCATCTGGCGACGACTGGCCGTGCGCCGCCGCACATCGAGCTTTTCGCGCTCTACGCGCGCGTCGCGCGGCGTCGGCGGGACGGCATTGCTTTCGTAAAGTGAGCGGCTATAGTCCGCGCGCATTCCGGCGCTGCGAAAAGCAAATCCGCGCCGAGCTCGAGCCCTTAAGAGATTTCGCGATGAAGCTTATCCCGGACGCTTTGGCGCAAGACCAGACGCCGTCGCCCCCCGCCGCCCAAACGCCAGCGACCACGCCCGCCGAACCCAGCGCGCCGCCCACGCCGGCTCCGCCGAGCCCGCCGCATCCGCCCGCCTCGACCCAAACCGGGCAGTTGGTCGAATCCAAGCCGGAAGCGGCGCAGCCTCCGACCTTGCCAGAGATGCTCGGCCAGCTGATTCCCATCTTCGTGGTGATGGGCATCGTCTATATCCTGGTCATCCGACCGCGCTCCCGCCGCGATAAGGATGCGCTCGCGCAGTTGCGCAACGTGCGTCGCGGCGACACGCTCGTCACGACCAGCGGGTTCATCGCCAAGGTGACGAAATCAATCGACGACGCTGAAGTCGAGGTCGAGATCGCGCCCAATGTGCGGGTGCGAATGCTGCGCACCGCCATCGCCGAAGTGCGCGCCAAGGGCGAGCCGGTGAAGGAGGAGCCGCCGC
>JACOWC010000023.1:20373-27088 GCA_016177005.1 Methylocystis sp. | reverse complement strand
GTGGGAGGCTGAACGGAGACCCGCCCAAGCTCGTTAGGGCTGCTTCCTTCCGGACCTGACCCGGTTGGCGAGTGAAGCGTCCAGCGCCAACCTCCCGGCTCTTATCTGGCAGAGGCGAGCGGGGGATGCAAGACGCAGCGGCCGTTCCTCGCTTCCATCATTCACTCTCGCAGCCAAAACTGGGTGCGCGCGCCCCACGCGCTTGCTAAAGAGAGCGCGAATTTCGAGGGGATTTTCGCTTGACCATCGTCACCGCCGCCGCAGACTGCGAAGCTTCACGCCTTGCGGCCGTCCTTGCGCATTTCGCGCGGGAAGGTTTCGCACGCTGCGAACCGCGTCTCCTGCAGCCGGCGCATGTCTTTCTCGATCGCTCCGGCGAGGATTTCCGTGGCAGACTCTATCTGACGAGCGACGGCTCCGGCGCGGAATACTGCTTGCGCCCGGAATTTACGATTCCGGTTTGCCTCGATTATCTCGGCTCCCCACGGGCAGGCCAACCGGCGGCATTCGCTTATGGAGGCTCGGTCTTCCGCGCGCCTGAACATGGCGCGACCGGCGACGGCGAGTTCCTTCAGGCCGGCCTTGAGAGTTTCGGCCGCCAGGACCGCGAGGCGGCCGACGCGGAAATCCTCGTCGCCGCGCTTGAAGCCGCCGCCGCCGCGGGCGCGACGGCGCTCAGCGTTCACATGGGCGACGCAGGGCTCGTCGCCGCCTTTCTCGAAAGCCTGGACATGCCGCCCATCTGGCGACGGCGTCTCGCCGCCGGCCATGCCCGCGGCCAAAGGATCGCCGATATTTTTGCCTCGCCAAGGCGCAACGGCGGGTCGGAACAGTCGGGGGTGTTGGCGGCGCTGACCAAGGTCGATCCGGCGGATGCGCGTCGTCTCGTCGAGGATCTGCTGACCATCGCCGGAATCGCCGCTGTCGGCGGGCGCAGCGCGGCTGAAATCGCCGAACGCTTTCTCGACCAGGCGACGCTCGCCGAAGGCGCCGGGGTTTCGAACGAGACGCGCGCGCTGGCGGAAGCTTTTTTCGCCATCGAAGGCGCGCCCGAATCCGCTTCCGCGGCCATGCGCCGGCTGGCCGCCGACGCGCGGCTGGACCTTTCCGCCGCGCTCGACGCTTTCGACATGCGCGCGCGCGCCATCGCCGCGCGCGGCCTCGCCGTTGATGACATGCGCTTTTCGGCAAGCTTTGCGCGCCATCTCGACTATTACACCGGTTTCGTGTTCGAGGCGCGCCACGGCGACGACGGCGAATCGGTGATCGGCGGCGGACGCTACGATCGGCTGTTCAAGACCCTGGGCGCGGCGTCGGACATACCGGCCGTCGGCGCCGCCATCTGGATCGACCGTCTTTCGCCCGGCGCGGGAGAAGCATGATGTCGCCCGTGCAGAAACTCATCATCGCCTCTCCTTCGAAAGGCCGGCTGCAGGAAAACGCCGCGGCGTTCTTCGCGCGCGCCGGCCTGGAGCTGACGCAGGGCCGCGGCGCGCGCGACTATCGCGGCGCCGTCGCCGGAGTCGAGGGCGCAGAAGTCGCCTATCTCTCCGCGGCCGAAATCACGCGTCGGCTTGCCGGCGGCGAAGCGCATCTTGGCGTGACCGGAGAAGATTTGGTGCGCGAAGAGATCGCCGACGCCGAGAAGACGGTGGAGCTTCTCGCGCCGCTCGGCTTTGGCGCCGCCAATGTCGTCGTCGCCGTGCCGCAAGCCTGGATCGACGTGCGCTATATGAGCGATCTCGCCGACATCGCCGACGGATTTCGCGCGCGCCACGGCCGCGGGCTGCCCGTCGCGACGAAATATGTCAACACGACGCGGCGCTTCTTCGCCGCGCACGGCGTATCCGACTATCGCATCGTCGAGAGCTCGGGCGCGACCGAAGGCGCGCCGGCCGCAGGCTCCGCCGATCTCATCGTCGACATTACGACCACCGGCGCGACGCTCGCGGCGAATGCGCTGAAGATCATCGAGGACGGCGTGATTTTGCGCTCGCAGGCAAATCTTGTCGCCTCGCTGACGGCGCCCTGGAGCGCTGCGGCGCGCGAAGCGGCGCGCATCATTCTTTCACGCATCGCCGCGGAAGAGGAAGGGCGCACGACGCGCGAGGTGCGCGCAAGTCTGCCTTGCCTGGACGAAAACATGCTGCGCGAGGCCGAGGCGAAGTTCGGCGCCGGATTGCGCGAAAAAGACGACGACTTGGCGACGTTCTCCTGCCCGACGAAAGCGGTCGCGGCGCTCGCCGATTGGCTGATCGCGCAAGGTCACGCCCCGATCAACGCCCCGACGTGCGCCGCGACGCTGCGCGCGAGATCTTCCGGTCGATAGCCGCCTTCGAGCAGCGAGACGATGCGGCCGTTGCAGCGGCGCGCCGCGATTTCCATGACGCGCAGCGTGACGTCCCTGAAATCATCGGCAATGAGACGCAATCCGCCGAGCGGATCGTGCAGATGGGCGTCGAACCCGGCGCAGAGAATGATAATCTCGGGCGAGAAGGCGTCGAGTCGCGGCAGAATGCGCGACGCGAGCGCTTCGCGAAATTGCGCGCCGCCATCGCCCTTAACGAGCGGCGCATTGACGATATTGTTGTGCTCGCCCGTTTCGCTGGCTGCGCCGGTGCCGGGATAGAGCGGCATCTGATGCGTCGACGCGTAAAGGACGTTTCGATCGCTCCAGAAGATGTCCTGCACGCCATTGCCGTGATGCACGTCGAAATCGACGATGGCGACTCGAGAAGCCCCATGAGCCGCGCGCGCGTGTTGGGCGGCCACGGCGGCGTTGTTGAAAAAACAAAAACCCATCGGCGTATCGCGCGTCGCATGATGTCCCGGCGGCCGCATGGCGACAAAAGCGTTCTTCGCCTCGCCGTTCATGACCGCGTCGACGGCGGCGATCGCGCCGCCCGCCGCGCGCAACGCCGCCTCATGCGTGGCGCCGTTCATGACGACGTCGGGGCCAATGCGCGCGTATCCATCCGAGGGCGCGGTCTTCGCAAGACGCGCAAGATGCTGTGAACGATGCGCGCGCAGCAGCGCCTGCTGCGCCGCCAAGGGCGCTTCTTGGCGCATAAGGTCGGCAAAGCGCGGTTCGTCCAGCGCGCGCAGAATGGCGCGCAGACGTTCCGGTCGTTCGACATACATGGGCCCCATGTCATGCGCCAGCGCCGCCGAATGGGTGACGAGCAGAGTCGAAGCCGTCGCGGCGCGCGCGCCGACGCAAACAAGGCTTGCGCCCGCGCCGGCGATCGCCGCTCGGCGCGTGAAGTCGGCGTGGCGTCCCGGCATCTCACGTCCATTTTTGGGCTCAGACGCACAACATAGGATCGCCCGGCGGGCGTGTCAGCCCGATTTGGATTGGACCGCAAGAAACGCATTGCGGCGAGCGTCGATAAAGTCGGATGATGCGCGAAAGGGGCCAAGGACATGACGCAGGCAAACACTCTTAATCTCGACGAGGCGCGCTGGGCGGCGGTTGTCGCGCGCGATGCGCGCTAGTGACCGAGGCGATCTATGGCGCCGGCTATAATTCAAGCGCGCACTTCTATGCGACAGCGAAGGACACATTGGGCATGACGCCGAGCGCCTATCACACGGGCGGCGCGCACGAAACGATCCGCTTCGCCATCGGCCAATCGTCGCTCGGCGCGGTGCTTGTCGCGGCGAGCGCGAAGGGCGTTTGCGCCATTTCGCTCGGCGACGACCCGGAAGCGCTGCTGCGCGATCTGCAAGATCGATTTCCTCGGGCGACGCTTGTGGGCGCCGACGAAGCGTTCGAGCGCTATGTCGCCGCGGCGGTCGGCATCGTCGAGCGGCCTCAAACCCGCTTCGATCTGCCGCTCGACATGCGCGGCACTTCCTTTCAGCAGCGCGTCTGGGCCGCGCTGCGCGAGATTCCGGCGGGAGAGACGGCAAGCTACACCGAGATCGCGAGACGCATCGGCGCGCCGAAGGCGACGCGGGCGGTCGCGCGCGCTTGCGCCGCCAATCCGGTTTCGCTCGCGGTTCCCTGCCATCGCGTCGTGCGCAGCGACGGGGCGCTTTCCGGCTATTATTGGGGAGCGGAGCGCAAGCGCGAACTGCTGGAACGCGAACGCAAGTCCTGAACGACCGACGCTCTATTTCTTAAAGCGCCGCATATTCTTCGTTGATCGCGTCGTGCAGTTCTTTCCACAGTGGATTGATGCGCACGTCCGGCCCCCAGTTGTAGAGCGCCTTGGCGACCTCCGCGACCGTTTCGTTAACGGGTTCGCTGCTCCCCTCCTCCAGTTCGAACGAAAACAGCTTCGGTGGGGCGTCGCCTTTCCAGGCGTCCCAATGTTCGTTCGAATAGTTGGAGACGCCGCGCTGCGCCGCGAGCAGTTCCGGCGCATATTTGGCGAAGCGCCGATGCAGAGGCCCGTCCGCCTCCTCTGCGCGATAAGCGTCGCGCACCGCGAAATAGCGCACATGCTGCAATTCATGCGCGAGGCAGCAACCGAGACGCGCGTCGCTCATATTGGGGTCGTAGTAGATTTCAATGCGGCCGTCGGGAAACGACTGTCCTTCGGAAGTAAAGCTCTGGCCGAGATAGTCGAAGGGCTGCGTCTGCGGGCAGAGCGTCACTTTCCCCGCGTCGTAGCCGAACTCGCAAGCGAGCGCCGCGAGCGTTTGCCGCTTCTTCAAAAATTCCAAAGAGGCCTCAATGTCGCCAGCCGCCGCCTTTGGCGGAAGGGCGCCTTGCCGCGCGCGCCGAGAGAAGCCGAGCCAGCGGCGTAGAAAAGACAGTGCGCCAAATCCTCGCCGCTCATGTCGCGCTTCCGAACGGCTCTTCATGCGTGATCACCCAATCGAACTCGGGATGCGCCGCGGCGACATGCTCCCACCATCGCCGTCCGTCAGGCAAGCGCGGCGAAAGGTCATTGACCCTGAGCCGCCGGAAAACATCCGGTCGCGCCTTCGCCCCGGCGATGACCGCCTCGACCATGGCGCGCCCCAGGCCGCGCTGCAGAGAATTGATCTGTTCGAAAACGAGGGACGGCGGCTCATAGGCGCCGGCGAGCAGAAGCGCGATTCCCGACGCCTCGGTCCCGTCGGGCGTGGTGATGAGTTTTGGCGACGTCGACGCTTTGATTTCAAAAAAGCTGCGCCCGTAGGACCGCGAATCGACGTAAAGGCCGAGCGCCGCGAGGTTACAGGAGATGGCCTCGGCGATCGCCCGCATCGCCGGATCGGCTTGTTGAACCGCCGCCTTCCTTGGCCAGAACCGCCAAGCTTGCCAAAACGCCATCGAGCCTCCCAAACGGGGGGGGGAAGCGGCGCCGCCCGCCGTGCCCTTCCCGCCGTTCCGTGCGATAAAGGGCCATGGCGACACCGATTCGCAACGCTTTCGACCCAGGCTTCGGCGTTTATGTCCATTGGCCGTTCTGCCTGTCGAAATGCCCCTATTGCGATTTCAACAGCCACGTCCGGCGCGGCGACGTCGACGAAGACCGCTTCGTCGAAGCCTTCGGCTTTGAACTCGCGCATCGCGCCGCTCTGGCCCGCGGGCGGGAAGTCCGCTCGATTTTCTTTGGCGGCGGCACGCCGTCGCTGATGTCGACGTCGACGGTCCAAGCGATCCTATCGCAGATTTCGAGCCATTGGAGTCTCGCCAAGGACTGCGAGATCACGCTCGAAGCCAATCCGACGAGCGTCGAGGCCTCGCGCTTCAAGGGCTTCAAGGCCGCCGGCGTCAACCGCGTGTCGCTCGGCGTGCAGGCGTTAAACGATATCGATCTTCGCGCGCTCGGGCGGCAGCATTCGGTCGCTGAAGCGCTGATGGCGCTCGACGTGGCCAATTCAGTTTTCGAGCGCACGTCCTTCGATCTGATCTACGGCCGTTCCGGCCAGACGCCCGCCGCCTGGCGGAAAGAGCTGGAGCTGGCGCTCGCCCGCGCGCCCGAACATGTCTCGCTCTATCAGCTGACGATCGAGCCCGACACGATGTTCGAGCGCATGGTCAACGCCGGCAAGATGGCGCTGCCCGACGCCGACGTTCAGCGCGCGCTCTGGGACGTGACTCAAGAAGTCACCGCCCGCGCCGGCCTGCCCGCTTACGAAGTCTCCAACCACGCGCGGCCGGGCGCCGAGTGCCGGCACAATCTGGTCTATTGGCGCTATGGCGAATATGTCGGCGTCGGTCCCGGGGCTCATGGTCGTATCGTCACGCCGCGCGGACGGCGGGCCCAGGCCGCCGAGCGGCATCCCGAAATGTGGCTCACCTGCGTCGAGAGCGAAGGCCACGGCCTCATCGAGGATGAGTTGCTCTCGACGGAGCAGGAAGGCGACGAATTCCTGCTGATGGGGCTGCGGCTGCGCGAAGGCGTCGATCCGCAGCGTTATTTTCTGCTGACCGGCAAGCGGCTGTCGCAATCGCGGATCAGCGAGCTGATCGGCGACGGGCTGGTTGAATTCACCCGCGAGAACAGGCTGCGCGTGAGCTCGGAAGGCTTTCCGGTGCTCGATGCGGTGGTCGCCGATCTCGCGGCTTAGGCGTGGTCGCCTGTTCAAGCTTAAACAAGCGACTCCCCCCATCGAGGACGCCATCATAAATCTTATTAGGCAGAGACGCCGAAAAAGTGGAATGTCTAAGACTGATTTAGGCAACGTGCGGAAATAAGCGCGCCAATCATGACGCGTTTCCCCCTCTCCCCGCTTGCGGGGAGAGGGCAGGGTGAGGGGCTCGGGAGCATAACGC
>JACOWC010000023.1:0-20344 GCA_016177005.1 Methylocystis sp. | reverse complement strand
GCGGGGAGAGGGCAGGGTGAGGGGCTCGGGAGCATAACGCCGGATGAGGATGACGCCAACGAATCCATGGACTTCATCGGCATTGCCGACAATACGCCCAGCCCCTCACCCCAACCCTCTCCCCGCAAGCGGGGAGAGGGAGCGGGCGTTCGAACGATTCACTTGTTTCGCCGCGTCGCCTTAGGTCATGACGGAGGCGGATTCAGGCTTTGAGAGCGACGCGTCGATGCGCTCTTGGGAAGATGCGCAAGCGACAGTCCTTGAAGTCGTGCGCGATCTCGTTGTCGAGTTGCATCCTGATTTCGTCGATTCCCGACTCGTGCAGCTTGACAGCGACCTGGATCGCGATCTGGCGCTCGATAGCCTGTCGCGCGCCGAGCTGCTGCTCCGGCTCAATCGCAAATTCAAGGTGCAGCTTCCCGAAAGGTTGATCGGAGAGGCCAACCGTCCCCGCGATCTCGTCAACGCGGTTCTCGCCGCCGGCGCCGCTGTTGCGCCTGCCTCGCCTCGTCCCTTGTCGCATACTACGCTTGAAGCCGTGGACGAGCCGATCGAGGCCAAGACGCTGATCGATGCGCTCGCTCAGCACGCCGAACGTCACGGCGACCGCGAACATGTCTTGCTTTGGCGGGCGGAAAGCGCTCCCGAGCCTCTGACCTATCGCGAACTCTATCATGCCGCGCGCGCCGCAGCCGGCGGGCTGGTTGAACGCGGCGTTGGCCTTGGAGATCGCGTCGCGATCATGCTGCCGACGAGCCGCGACTTTTTCGTCGCGTTTTTTGCGGTTCTGTTCTGCGGCGCTATTCCTGTGCCGATCTATCCGCCCTTTCGCTTAGCGCAGATCGAGGATCATTTGCGCCGCCAAGCCGGCATATTGTCGAATGCCGAGGCGAGCGTGCTCATCACCAACGCCGAGATCAGAGTCGTAGGAAGATTGCTCTATGGGCTCGTCAGCGCGCTGCAGCACATCGTTATGATTCCGGAGCTGAGCGCTGCAGCGCCTTTATCCGCGCCTTTGCCGGCGCCGCCCGACGCAACCGCGCTCATCCAATACACGTCAGGCAGCACCGGCGATCCCAAAGGCGTCGTGCTGACCCACGCCAATCTTCTCGCCAATATTCGCGCTATGGGCGCGGTTTTGAAAGCCTCGTCTGCGGACAGGGTGGTGAGCTGGCTACCGCTCTATCACGACATGGGGCTGATCGGCTGCTGGCTCGGCAGTCTTTACTATGGAGCGTCGGCTCTGATCATGTCGCCGCTGTCCTTTCTCGCCGATCCGGCGCGCTGGTTTTGGGCGATCGACTCCCACAAGGCGACGATCTCCGCGGCCCCGAATTTCGCTTACGAGCTTTGCCTGAAGGCGGTCGACAACGCCAAGATCAGCGGCCTCGACTTGTCGTCTCTGCGGGCGATCATGAACGGCGCGGAGCCGGTGAGCCCGACATCGGTTACGCGCTTTGCTCAACGATTTGCGCCCTATGGCTTTCGGCCGGAGATGATGACCCCCGTTTACGGACTGGCGGAAAATGCGGTCGGGCTCGCCTTCCCGCCGCCCGGCCGAGGACCGCTCATCGATCGCGTGGACCGCAAGGCGCTTGATCGCGACGGCATTGCGCGGATCGCGGACCCAGGCGTCGAAGGCGTCGTCTCATTAGTGGCCTGTGGACGGCCTCTGCCTCACCACGAAATCCGCGTCGTCGATGACGCCAGTCGCGAATTGCCTGAGCGACAGGAAGGGCGCATTCAGTTCCGAGGGCCATCGGCGACGCGAGGATATTTCCAAAATCCGGAAAAGACTGCCGCGCTGTTTGACGGCGATTGGCTCGAAACGGGCGACCGGGGGTACATCGCGGGCGGCGACGTCTTCATCACCGGCCGCATCAAGGATTTGATCAAGCGCGCCGGACGCAACATCTATCCGCAGGAGCTGGAAGAGGCTGTCGGCGCGCTCGAAGGGACGCGAAAGGGCTGCGTCGCGGCGTTCCCGGCGATCGATGCGCGCGCGGGGACTGAACGCCTAATTGTCCTCGCCGAAACGCGCCTGACTGATGAGGCGCGCCGCGAGTTTTTGCGGAAGATGATTATAGAGGCGTCTCAAGCCTTGCTCGATCTTGCGCCGGATGAAGTCGTCCTCGTGCCGCCGCATACCATCCCGAAGACCTCAAGCGGCAAGATTAGACGCTCGGCTGCTCGCGCCATGTTCGAAACCGGCCGGCTACGAACGAAGGGCAAGAGCCCGCAATGGCAGCTCGTACGTATCGCCCTGTCCGGCGTCGCGCCTCGGCTGCGCCGCCTCTCATCGAATTTTGCGATCTCGACCTTCAACGCCTACGCGTGGAGCGTGCTGGTCTTGATCGGCGTTTTCGTATGGCCCTGCGTGCTATTGACGCCAAAGCGAATATGGCGTCACCGGCTTGTCAGCTCCGCCGCGCGATTGTTTTTCCGCTTGATCGGATGCCCGCTTACCATCAAGCGCGACGCGGCGGTCCCGCAAGAAAGCGCGATTCTCATCGCCAACCATTCAAGCTATCTGGACAGCGCCGTGCTTGTCGCAATCTGTCCCGGAGAGCTTTCGTTCATTGCGAAGGAAGAGCTCGCGCATCAGCGCGTCGCCGGTCCCCTCTTGCGACGATTGGGCGCGATCTTCGTGCGCCGGACTGATCCGGCAGGCGGCGTCGCCGACGCCCGGGCCGCCTTGAAATCGGCACGCGCCGGCGTGCGGCTGGTCTGGTTTCCGGAAGGAACCTTTTCGCGCATGCCGGGACTGTTGGGGTTCCATATCGGCGCCTTCTCAACCGCCGCCCAATTGGGCCTGCCTGTCGTGCCGATCGCCATATGCGGCACGCGTTCGATCTTGCGCAGCGATTCATGGCTGATCAGGCGAGGTCCGATCGCCGTTCATATCGGCGCGCCCATCGAGCCTAAAGGCGATGACTTTCAAGCGGCGGTCGCGTTGCGCGACGCGGCGCGTCAAAAGATATTGGAGCGTTGCGGCGAACCCGACCTTGGCCACGAACGGGTGATGGTGGCAGGGTGAGCGAACTCGCTTCTAACCGCAGCGCCGGGCGTCACCCAACTTGCCCACGATGGCGCAGGAAGTGATCGGCGAGCACGCAAGCCATCATCGCTTCGCCGACCGGAACGGCGCGAATGCCGACGCAGGGGTCGTGACGGCCCTTGGTCACGATATCGGTCTCCTTGCCGAAGCGATCAATCGTGCGGCGCGGCGTCAGAATTGACGACGTCGGTTTCACCGCGAAGCGCACAACAATCGGCTGGCCGGTCGAGATTCCGCCGAGCACGCCGCCGGCGTTGTTCGACAGGAACCGCGGTCCGTTTTCTCCAGCGCGCATCTCATCGGCGTTCTCCTCGCCGGTCAGCTCGGCGGCGGCGAAGCCCGCGCCAATCTCGACGCCCTTCACCGCATTGATCGACATCATCGCCGCGGCGAGGTCGGCGTCGAGTTTGCCGTAGACCGGCGCGCCCCAACCGACGGGAGCGCCCTCGGCGACGATTTCGATCACCGCGCCGACCGAAGAGCCGTCCTTGCGCACGTCGTCGAGATAGTCCGCCCATAATTGTGCGGCGCGCGCGTCGGGGCAAAAGAGCGGATTGCGCTCCACCTCCGCCCAATCGAATTTCGCGCGGTCGATTTCGTGCGGACCGATCTGCACCAGCGCGCCGCGAATCGTCACGCCGGCGATCACCTTGCGCGCGACGGCCCCGGCGGCGACTCGCGCCGCAGTTTCACGCGCCGAGGAACGCCCGCCGCCGCGATGATCGCGCACCCCGTATTTCGCGTCGTAGACGTAATCGGCGTGGCCGGGGCGATATTTGTCGGCGATCTCGCCATAGTCCTTGGAGCGCTGGTCGGTATTTTCGATCACCAGCGCGATCGGGGTTCCGGTCGTCACCTGTCGGCCGTCGCCGTCGGAGAAAACGCCGGAAAAAATCTTCACCTCATCCGCTTCCCGCCGCTGTGTGGTGAAGCGCGACTGTCCCGGCTTGCGCTTGTCGAGATACCCCTGGATGTCCTTCGCTTCGAGCGGAATTTTCGGCGGACATCCGTCGACGATCGCGCCGAGCGCCGGCCCATGGCTCTCGCCGAATGTCGTGACGCGGAAAAGATGGCCGAAACTATTGTGGGACATGCGGTCTTCTAGGCTCCGCACCGGCGCCGGTCAAACAGCGCGGTTTCGGGCGTCTGCGCCATGACGCGGCGCGCGCGCGCCGTTAAGATAGGCCTCATGACCCTCACCCATAAGCCCGTCGGCCCCGGGAGCCACATCTTCCTCGTCGACGGCTCCTCTTTCGTCTTTCGCGCCTATTTCCAGTCGATCCGACAGGATGCAAAATATAACTATCGCACCGACCGGCTGCCGACCGGCGCCGTGCGGCTGTTCTGCACGAAGCTGTTGCAGTTCGTGCGCGACGGCGCGGCGGGCGCGAAGCCGACGCATCTCGCTATCATCTTCGACAAGAGCGAGCATTCGTTCCGCAAGGAAATCTATCCCGAATATAAGGCGCATCGCGCCGAACCGCCGGAAGACCTCGTTCCACAATTTCCGCTGATGCGCGCGGCCGTGCGCGCCTTCGGCCTCACGCCGATCGAACAGGACCGCTACGAGGCCGACGATCTCATCGCCACTTACGCCATGCAGGCGCGCGCCAAGGGCGCCGACGTACTGATCGTTTCGGCCGATAAGGATCTGATGCAGCTCATCGAGCCAGGCGTCGTTATGTACGACCCCGCCTCGGGAACCGCAGGCGCCAAGGGGTCGCGCGAAGAGCGGATCATCGGCGAGGCCGAGGTCGTCGACTATTTCGGCGTAACGCCGGACAAAGTCGTCGACGTGCAAGCGCTCGCGGGCGATTCGACCGACAATGTGCCCGGCGCGAAAGGCATTGGCGTCAAGACCGCCGCGCAACTCATCAATGAATATGGCGATCTCGATACGCTGCTCGCCAAGGCGCCCGAGATCAAGCAGCCCAAGCGCCGCGAGGCGCTGACCGAGCCCGAAGCGGTCAAGCTCATCCGTCTTTCCAAAAAGCTCGTGACGCTCGTGCGCGACGCGCCTGTCGAGACGCCGCTCGAAGATTTGGGCCTGCACGAACCAGACGCCAAGACGCTCGTCGCCTTTCTGCAGGCGATGGAATTCACGACGATCACGCGGCGCGTCGCCGAGCTTTACGGCGTCGATATTCATGACGTCGCGCCTGATCCGAATTTCGTCGGACCCGCCGGCTGGCGCGCGCGCGACGGCGAAATCCGGAAAGACGCGCCAGCCGCGCCGCTACTCGCCGAACCGGCGGAGTCCGCAGCCAAGCCGACCGGCGGGAGCGCGAAGGAAGGTTTCACCCCCGCAGGCCTCGTCGCTGCGCGCCGCGCCGAGGCGCAAGCGACCAAGATCGACCGCTCCGCTTACGAATGCGTGACCTCGCGCGAACGCCTCGATCGATGGATCGCCGATGCGATGGAAGCCGGGATCGTCGCGCTCGACACGGAAACAACATCGCTCGATCCGATGCGCTGCGAACTTGTCGGCGTCTCGCTTGCCGTCGCGCCGGGGCGCGCCTGCTACATTCCGCTGGGGCATCGCGAGCATGGCTCCGGCGATCTCTTCGGCGGTGCCGATCTTCTTTCCGGCCAGATCCCACTCGGCGAGGCGATCGCGAAACTGAAGCCCTTGTTCGAAGATGCGGCGGTCCTCAAGATCGCGCATAATATGAAATATGATCTGCTCGTTCTCGCGCGTTACGGAATCGACGTGGCGCCGATCGAGGATACGATGCTGATCTCCTATGCGCTCGACTCGGGGCTGAACAATCACGGCCTCGACGAATTGGCGCTCAAGCATCTTCGGCATGAGAACATCAAATTCGCTTCGGTCGCGGGCTCGGGACGCAGTTTCATCGGCTTCGCCCGCGTCGCGCTCGACAGAGCGACGGAATACGCCGCCGAGGACGCTGACGTGTCGCTGCGGCTGTGGCGCGCGTTGAAGCCGCGGCTTGCCGCCGAGCGCATGACTACTGTTTACGAAACATTGGAACGGCCGATGGTCGCGACGCTCGCCCGCATGGAGCGAAGGGGCGTCACCGTCGATCGCGCGATCCTGTCCCGTCTTTCCGGCGAATTCGCGCAGGACATGGCGCGTCTCGAAGCCGAGATTTTCGATCTTGCCGGCGAGAGTTTCAACCTCGGTTCGCCCAAACAATTGGGCGATATTCTTTTCGGCAAGATGGGCCTGCCCGGCGCGAAAAAAACCGCCACCGGCGCCTGGTCGACCTCCGCAAGCGTTCTCGAAGACCTCGCCAGCGATGGCAATGATTTCGCGCGCCGCATTCTCGACTGGCGCCAGGTCTCCAAACTCAAGAGCACCTACGCCGACGCCCTGCCCGGCTATGTCAATCCCGAGACCGGCCGCGTGCACACCAGCTATGCGCTCGCCGCAACGACCACGGCGCGGCTCTCTTCATCAGAGCCGAATTTGCAGAACATTCCGGTGCGCAACGAAGCGGGGCGCAAGATTCGCAAGGCCTTCGTCGCCGCGCCCGGCCATGTGCTGATCTCGGCCGATTATTCGCAGATCGAACTGAGGCTGCTTGCGCATATCGCAGATATTCCGCAATTGAAGCAAGCCTTCGCCGAAAATCTCGATATTCACGCGATGACGGCGAGCGAAATGTTCAATGTGCCGATCAAGGACATGCCCCCCGAAACGCGCCGCCGCGCCAAGGCGATCAACTTCGGCATCATCTACGGCATTTCCGCCTTCGGACTCGCCAATCAGCTCGGCATCCCGCGTGAAGAGGCCGGCGCCTATATCAAGCGCTACTTCGAGCGTTTTCCCGGCATTCGCGACTATATGGATTTGACGCGCAAAACCGTGCGCGACAAGGAAGAGGTCACGACGATTTTCGGCCGCGTCTATCATTTTCCTCGCATCGCCTCGGCCAACGCCTCCGACCGCGCATTCTATGAACGCGCCGCGATCAATGCGCCGATCCAGGGCGCCGCCGCCGACATCATCCGGCGCGCCATGGTCCGAATGGATGAGGCGCTGGCGCGCGCCGGACTTTCAGCGCAGATGCTGTTGCAGGTGCACGACGAACTCGTGTTTGAAGCGCCGGTCAATGAAGCCGAGGCGACGATCGAGGTGGCGCGCCGCGTGATGGAACAGGCGCCGGCCCCGACCGTCCATCTCGCCGTGCCGCTGAAAGTCGACGCCCGCGCCGCCGCCAACTGGGACGAAGCGCACTGACGGCGCAATCCGGCTGATCCGTTCGCTTGGACGGCGTCATTCCCGGCAGGCCGAAGGCCTGTCCGGGAATCCAGAGCCAATCCAGGAACGCTGGGTTTGCTCTGGATTCCCGATCGCGCGCGTTGCGCGCGTCGGGAATGACCCCGAGTCGTTCAAACGGATTTCTTATTACAGTCCCTGGTCGTCCCCGCTCCGCGAGTCTTCCGCGGCAAGTCCGAAGTTCAATCGCAACCAGAATCGTTCATGGAAATAGTAGAGCGCGAAGATCGCCATCATTTCAACGCCGGTGATTTCGGCGGCGAGCTCTGCGCTGTGGACAAAGGCGTAAACAATCAGGAAGGTCGAAACGCTTGCCGGCAGGAGCCAGGACAGCGCCTTCGCCAGACTGCGGGTCGGGGTCGGTCTGAACGATTGCGGCGCCAGCGGCAGGCCTTCCATCGAGGCGTAGCTGAGCTCGGTCAGCGGCGGCGCGGCGCGGCCGTTCGATGCGGCGACCGCTTTGACCATGCCGACCGCGACCGTGTCATTGGTGATGCGGTCGATGAGAATGAATCCGCCGGTTTCGCGATTTTCGACATAAGGGTCGCAGGCGATCACGGTTTCGAGCGACAGGCGGGCGTCGCCGATTTCGTTGAAAGCGAGCGTCGCGCCTTGAGGAAGCGGCTGCGACAGTCCGGTTTCAATGTCGATGCGCGCATCGACCGCAGTCACGGCGACTGGCGCAGTCTTCGTTCCGAGCTTCAACAAATAGCTCTTGCCGGCGACAAGCGGCTCGCGCACGAGCCATAAGAGCTTGGCTTCGAGGCGATCTCCGATTTTGGCGGGCGAGACCGGCGAACACAAAAGATCGCCGCGCGAAACGTCGATCTCTTCAGCGAGCGTCAGCGTCGCCGACTGACCCGAGACGGCGCTGTCGAGATCGCCGTCGAAAGTGACGATCCTGGCGACGCGCGTGTCGCGCCCTGAAGGCAGAATGCGCACGATGTCGCCAGGCCGAATATTGCCGCCGCTGATGAAGCCGGAGAAGCCGCGAAAATCGAGGTTGGGTCGATTCACCCATTGCACGGGCATACGAAAGGGCGCGATCCGCATCACGTCTTCCACCGCGACGCCTTCGAGATAGGACAGAAGCGGCGGACCGTCGTGCCAAGGCATGTTGGCGCTGACGTGGACAAGATTGTCGCCATCCGTCGCGACGAGCGGCGCGACATAGGTGGAGGCGAAGCGCAGATTGTCGGCGAAGGCGTGAAAATCTGCCTCGATCTTGCGGAAAACCTCTTCGCTGTAGTCGACGAGGTCCATTTTGTTGACGGCGACGACGACGTGACGAACGCCGAACATCGACGTGATGACGCTGTGTCGGCGGGTCTGCGGCAGAATGCCCTTGCGCGCGTCGACAAGCAGAATGGCGAGATCGGCGGTCGAGGCGCCGACGGCCATGTTGCGGGTGTATTGCTCGTGGCCGGGCGTATCGGCGACGATGAACTTGCGCCTGTCGGTCGCGAAATAGCGATAGGCGACATCGATGGTGATACCCTGTTCGCGCTCGGCGGCAAGGCCGTCGACGAGCAGCGCGAAATCCAGCGCGTCGCCCTGAGTGCCGTGCTTCTTCGAGTCGCTTTCGAGCGCAGCGATAATGTCGTCGGGCGCAAGATCGGCGTCGTACAGCAGGCGCCCGATCAGCGTCGATTTGCCGTCGTCGACCGAGCCGCAGGTGATGAACCGCAACAGCGGCTTTTCGCCCGCCAGTCGCCCGGGCGCGCGCGACGGCAATGCAGTGGCGACGGCGCCGTGCATGTTAGAAATATCCTTCCTGCTTCTTTTGCTCCATTGAGCTGGAGCCGTCGTGGTCGATGAGCCGCCCCTGGCGCTCCGAAGAGCGGCTCTCGCGCATTTCCGCGATGATCTCGTCGAGACCCGCCGCGTCGCTTTCTATGGCGCCGGTCAGCGGATAGCAGCCGAGCGTGCGAAAACGCACCATCTTATGTTCGATCGACTCGTCGGGGCCGATCTCCATTCGATGATCGTCGACCATGATCAACGCGCCGCCGCGGCGCACGACCGGCCGCTTTTTGGCGAAATAGAGCGGAACGACCGGGATGTTCTCGCGCGCGATGTAGTCCCAGATATCCGCTTCCGTCCAATTCGACATCGGGAAAACGCGCAGACTCTCGCCGGGCGCCTTTCGCGTATTGTAGAGACGCCAGAATTCGGGGCGCTGATTTTTTGGGTCCCAGCGGTGCTGGGCCGTGCGAAAGGAAAGCACGCGCTCCTTGGCGCGCGACTTCTCTTCGTCGCGGCGCGCGCCGCCAAAAGCCGCGTCGAACTTATATTTGTCCAGCGCCTGCTTCAGCGCCTCGGTTTTCATGATCTCGGTGTGAAGCTTCGAGCCGTGAACAAAAGGGCTGATGCCCATCTCAATCCCTCTGGGATTGATATATTCGATGAATTCGACTCCGAGCTCCTTCACGCGACGGTCGCGGAATTCGATCATCTCGCGAAATTTCCATGTCGTGTTGACATGGAGCAGCGGAAACGGCGGCTTCGACGGATAAAAGGCCTTCATGGCGATGTGCAGCATCGCCGCCGAGTCCTTGCCGATGGAATAGAGCATCACCGGCCGTTCGCATTCGGCGACGGTCTCGCGCATGATATGGATGCTCTCGGCTTCGAGTCGATCGAGATAGCCGAGCGAACGCACGGCGAGCGCGGTCATTGGTCCGCCCCTTGCGGCGCCCCGCGACGCAAGACGCCGTCTTCGCCGACATGGAGGCCGCATTCCTTCTTGTTGTCCTCTTCCCACCACCAGCGGCCGGCGCGCTCGCTCTCGCCCGGCAGCACGGCGCGCGTGCATGGCGCGCAGCCGATCGACAGAAAGCCCTTGGCGTGGAGATCGTTGATCGGCACTGAAAACTCCTCGACCGCCGCGACGACCGCGTCGCGCGTGTAATCTGCAAGCGGATTGAGCTTGAGCAGCCTGTGCGTCTCGTCAACGGCGATGAGCGGCGCATCGGCGCGCGCCTGCGACTGATCCGCCCGAAGTCCCGTCACCCAGGCCGAGACGCCGGAAAGCAGCCGCGACAGCGGTTCGACCTTGCGCACATGACAGCAGGCCTTGCGCGCTTCCACCGAGCTATAGAAGCCGTTGATCCCCTGCTCTTCGATCAACGCTTCAAGCGGCGCAGCCTGCGGATAGACGGCGCGAATGCGCCGCGCGTAACGCGCTTCAGTGCGCTCCCAAAGCTCATAGGTTTCCGGAAACAGCCGGCCAGTGTCGATCGTCGCGACGTCGATATCGAGTCCCTGCGTGAAGATCGAATGCGCGATGAGTTGATCCTCTATCCCGAAACTCGTGGTGAACACGATCCGGCCGGGAATGACCCCGCACAGCAGCGCCAAACGATGGTCGAGATCGAGCGGCGCCAGCCGCGGCGCCAGCGTTTCGGCGATTGACGGCTTCATGACCGCGCCGCGCTCCGGCGCGCTTCGAGAATCGAGCCGCGCCCGGAATAGCCGCGTTGGTAGCTCATCGCATAGACGTTGAGCGCTGCGCGCCACTGTTCTTCATTCTGGCGCTCGGCGAGATCGTCCGGAATTTCGATCGTGTCGAAGCCGCAGCCGACCGCGTGCGAATATTGATCGGCGACGAGTCGGCCGCTCGCGCGAAGTTCGCCCTTAAATCCCGCGCGCCGCAGCAGGCGCGCCAGGGAGAAGCCGCGCCCGTCGGAAAAGGCGGGGAAAGAGATTGAAACGAGCTCCAGTCGCGGCGACGCCTCGATGAGCGCCGAAGGTTCGGTCGTGTTCGGAACAATCACGCCAAGCGCCGCTTCCGGCCCAACGACCTCCAGGGCATGTTGAAGCCGGGGCAACGACACGATGACCTTTCCCGCTTTCGGCAACGCTTCTTCGTCAGCGAGACGGCGCCAGGCGTCCTCGACGAAGCGGCCGTTAGATATCAGCGCCATCTTCGCCCTCCCGACGCAAGACGTCTTTGAAACGCGCATGACCGATGCGCCGCCAGGTGTCGATGAACGTTTCGCCCTCCACGCGTTCCGCGAGGTAGAAATCGACAAGATGTTCGATCACGTCCGGAGTCTGTTCGGCGGTGACGCCGGGTCCGAGAATTTCGCCGATCGACGCGGAAAAAGTCGGATCGCCGCCGAGCGTGATCTGGTAGGATTCCTGGCCCTTTTTTTCGAGACCGAGAATGCCGATCGCGCCGACATGGTGATGGCCGCAGGCGTTGATGCAGCCGGAAATCTTGATGCCGAGCTTGCCGATGCGCCGCTGCCTCGACATGTCTGAAAAGCGCTTTGAGATCGCCTGGGCGATCGGAATCGAGCGCGCAGTCGCGAGCGAGCAGTAATCCATGCCCGGGCATGAGATGATGTCGGAGACGAGGCCGGCGTTCGCCGTCGCGAGTCCGGCGGCGTCGAGCAGGCGCCAAAGCGCAAAAAGATCGTCCTGCTTCACATGCGGCAGGATGATGTTCTGCTCATGGCTGACCCGCAATTCGCCAAAGCCGAAGCGCTCGCTGGCGTCGGCCAGCACGCGCATCTGATCGGACGTTGCGTCGCCGGGGACGCCGCCGATGGGCTTCAATGAAACCGTGACGATGGCGTAGCCGGGGATTTTGTGCGCGCTGACATTGACGTCGACGAAATTGGCGAAGGCCGGCGCGTCGAGTTTGGCGGCGCGCAGCACGTCCGACGTCGGCGGCAGAGTTTCATAAGGCGGCGGCGCGAAATACGCGGCGATGCGCTCGAACTCATCAGGATCGTGGGCGAAAACCGAGCGATCCATCGCCGCAAACTCGGCTTCGACGGCGGCGCGGATTTCGTCGATCCCCTTCTCGTGAACGAGAATTTTGATACGCGCCTTATATTTGTTGTCGCGCCTGCCGAAGCGGTTGTAGACGCGCAGAATCGCCTCGAGAAAGGCGAGCAAATAATGCCGCGGCACGAAGTCGCCGACGACCTTGCCGACAAAGGGCGAACGGCCGAGACCGCCGCCGACGACGACCTGATAGCCGATCTCGCCCTCGGCGTTCCTGACGATGCGCAAACCGATGTCGTGCACCAGGATCGCGGCGCGGTCATGCTCCGCGCCCGTCACCGCAATCTTGAATTTGCGCGGCAGGAACGAAAACTCGGGATGCAGGCTCGACCACTGGCGGAGAAACTCAGCCGTCGGGCGCGGATCTTCGATTTCATCCGGCGCAACGCCGGCGAAATGATCGGCCGTGACATTCCGGATGCAGTTGCCGGAGGTCTGAATGGCGTGCATCTCGACGTCGGCGAGCGCTTCTAGAATGTCCGGCGTATCGACGAGCTTCGGCCAATTGTACTGCAGGTTCTGGCGCGTCGTGAAATGGCCGTAGCCCTTGTCCCATTTGTCGGCGATATCGGCGAGCCGACGCATCTGGCGCGCCGTCAGCGTGCCATAGGGAATGGCGACGCGCAGCATATAGGCGTGAAGCTGGAGATAGAGTCCGTTCATCAGCCGGAACGGACGGAACTCCTCTTCGGTCAGCGCGCCGGAAAGCCGCCGGCGCACCTGTTCGCGAAACTCGGCCACGCGCTCGCGCACAAAGGCGGCGTCATAGTCGTCGTAGCGATAGGTGGTCGTCGGCGCATTGGGCCGCTGCGCCGCGCGCAGATCGATCGCCGTCATGGCGCGCCTCCGCTCGCCGCCGCCTGCTTGCCGAGATCAAGGCGAACGCTCGGCCCTTTCACGCGCATCCTTTCGCGATAATGCATGGGCGTGGGCGCGCCGTCTCCGCCGATTTCGACGTCGGCGAGATAGACGTCGACCACGCGATTGGCCGAAATGTCGCGCTTGCCTGACGCTTCAAGCGCCGCAGCCTCTTCGGCGTTCTGCGCGACGCGCGCCCGGCGATGGTCGCGCTCCCAGCCTGACGGCCCGAGAAACACCACTTCGCCGTCGGTCAGATTCGAAGCGATGAGAATCTGCGGATGTTTGAACTGAGCCATCACGTTTCCTGCGCCAGCTTCAGTCGAAGCCCGCTCATTTCATCGGACCAGATGATCTGGCAGGACAGACGCGAATTCTCGTAGAGCATCGGCAATTCATCGAGCTTTTCGATTTCCTCTTCGTGCGGCGGCGGCACGCGCCGCGCCCATTCGGCATCGAGGATGACATGGCATTCCGCACATGCGAGCGCGCCGCCGCAGGTGTTGACCATGCCGACGCCATGGTCGCGCAAAATCTCCATCAGCCGCCAGCCTTCGACGGCCACAAGTTCATGGACCACGCCGTCGCGATCCTCAACATGCAGAGTCGGCAGACTCTGTTGCGAGAGTTCAGCGGGCCGCTGCGCGACGATGTTCTCGATGTTGCTCATGTCTTTGACGCGCCGACCTGATCCGCGCCGGCAAGCCGCCGCGGACGTTCTGTATTTCGAACGCATAAACCTCTAAAACGCACGATTGTCAATTCACGATTCAATCGCGGAGCTTATGTTTAATAACATTACATTGATGTTATTTGCAATTCGTCACAATTGCAGCGCCATCCGCGGTTAGCTCAATCAGGGCATGACAAGCGTCCAAAAACCATGTTTGTTGAGCTCTTGTCATCCCTTAAACAGCGGCGCCAGCGCGACATCCTTCAGGAGGATCCATGGCTAAGAAGCCGGTCAAAATCACCAGGACAGCGCCAGCCAAACGGGAGCCTGAAGGTCGGGCGCAGAAGGCCGAGGCTCCGGTCTCCGCCTCGAACGTCGCCGTTCGCCCGGCGGTCATCGTCGTCGGCGCGGACAAGGGCGGCGTCGGCAAGACCACGATCGCCAGAGCCATCCTCGATTTTCTGTCACTCAACGACATCCATGCGCGCGCTTTCGATACCGAAACGCCGCGCGGGACGCTTCATCGCTTCCACCCCGACGAGACGATGATCGTCGATCTGACCGAACCTGCCGATCAGATGAAAATCATCGACACCTATGTCGCGGACGCCAATTATTTCATGGTGAAGAGTCACGTCAACGACACGACCTTCTTCGAGTGGGACCCACAAACCCACGAGAAATATTTCGAAGACGTGGTCACCTCCGGCGAGATCACCATCCCCAAGCTCAGCGAGCTCGCCTACGAGCAGGTCGAGCTGTCCGGAACCCCATTCTCGACATTCATCGCCAATCAGGACGCGCAGGGCCAGCCCGCCGAGCATTCCTTTGTGTTGCGCGGCTATGTCCGGACCTGGCTCGCGCGCGTCGCCGACGAGTTCGAAAGAGTCGGCCTTCTCGAAATTGTCGGCGATAAGAGGCGATAGGCGGTCGCGGGCGCGCGTCATTCCCCGCGATGGCCACATGGCGCGACGCACGGCTGCGCGCTATCCCGCGAGCGGAAAATTCGTGATTTCGCGCCTCGAGGCGCCGATGGCGCGAGCGCTCGACGACGTCGGTCTGTCGCTGTCCCGCTTCATGAGAGAGCCGCCGCCGGCGCCGATTTTCACCCAGTTCCAGAGCTTCGAACTGCGGCTGGAGTTGCAGTCGAGCGAATGTCTCCGTTAACGGCCGCGCCATGGAATACCGCAAACTTGGAAACAGCGATCTCTCGGTCTCCGCGATCTGTCTCGGCTCAATGACGTGGGGAGAGCAGAACAGCGAAGCGGAAGGTCACGCGCAACTGGACTATGCGTTCGATTGCGGCGTAAATTTCATCGATACGGCGGAAATCTATTCCATTCCGCCGCGGCGAGAGACTCAAGGGTCGACCGAGCGCATCATCGGAAGCTGGCTTGCCGCGCGCAAGAACCGCGACAAGGCGATCGTCGCCACCAAGGTCGCCGGGCGGGGTGACGCCAACTGGCTGCGTCCCGGAGGCGCCGGAACCGTTCTCGACGCCAAGAACATCGAATATGCGATCGAAGGCTCGCTCAAGCGGCTGCGGACCGACTACATCGATCTTTATCAATTGCATTGGCCCGATCGCTCGCTGCCGCTCTGGGGCGCAGGCGGCACGACCTATCGACGGCCGACGAAGCGCGACGAAGTTCCGATCGAGGAGACGCTCGACGCGCTGGCGCGCCTGGTCAAAGCCGGCAAGGTTCGTCACATCGGCCTCTCCAATGAAACGCCATGGGGCGTCGAGCGTTTCCTGCGCGCCGCCGAACACGGCCATGGCCCGCGCGTCGATTCGATTCAGAACGCCTATAATCTCGTCAATCGCACCTTCGAAATGGGCCTCGCCGAATTCGCCGAGCGCGAGCGCGTCGGATTGCTCGCCTATTCGCCGCTCGCGCAAGGCTATCTTACCGGCAAATATCAAGGCGGCGCGCGGCCGCCCGGCGCACGCACGACGCTGTTTGCGCGCGCGCAGCGTTATGAGAAGCCAGAAGTCGAACAGGCGATCGACGCCTATCTGGCGCTCGCGCGAGAAATCGGCGTCGATCCGGCGCAGCTCGCGATCGCCTTCGTCACGTCACGGCCCTTTGTGACGTCGAACATCATCGGCGCGACGACGATGGCGCAGCTCAAAACCGACCTCGCCTCGACCGCGCTCGCGATCACGCCGGAAATCGAGCGGCGCATCGACGCGATCCACGCGCTCCACAGCAACCCCGCGCCATGACCGAAGATGCAAGTCTTCGCGAGGAGACGCCTGACGATCATCAGGCCATAGGCGAGCTGCTTCTTGCAGCTTTCGGACAATCGGGCGAGGTGGCGCTCGTCGACGCGCTGCGCAAGGAAGGCGATCTCGCTTTCGGCGCCGTAGCGATTGTCGACGGGCTTATCGTCGGCTACGCCGCCCTGTCGAGGATGAGAGCTCCCTTTCCGGCGCTCGGGCTCGGTCCAGTCGCTGTCGCCGCGGCGTATCGCAGAAAAGGCGTCGCCGGCGCCCTTGTGCGCCGGAGCTTGACGCAAGCGCAGAATGACCGATGGCGCGCGATTTTTGTATTGGGCGATAGCGCCTTTTACGGCCGTTTCGGGTTTCGACCCGAGCTCGCGGCCGGGTTTCGCTCGCCATATTCGGGGCCGCATTTCATGGCGCTGGCGCTCAACGGCGAACTTCCGGCCAAGAATGGAACGGTAGACTATGCGCCAGCCTTTGGTCGGCTCGGCGCCTGACGCTCAGGCGTGTCCAGCGTTCGACGACAGCCGCTCAGGATCGACGCCGATCGAGCGCAATGCGCGCGCGTATTTCGTCCCAAGATCGCGGTCAAACAGCAGGGCGGGATCGGCGGGACAATTCAGCCAGCCGTTGCGCTGAATCTCTTCTTCGAGCTGACCCGCGTCCCAGCCAGCATAACCGAGCGCGAGCAGCGCCTGGTCGGGTCCGCGTCCCGCCGCGATGGCGCGCAAAATATCTATGGTCGCCGTCAGAGACACGCCGTCGTCGATCGGCAGCGTCGAATTGTCCAAAAAGAAATCCGGCGAGTGCAACACGAAGCCGCGGTCGGTCTGCACCGGTCCGCCCGAAAGCACCTGGATGTCTTCGGCGCGACGCGGCAGACTGATGCGCTCTTGGGGAGCGATCACCTGAAGCTGCACCAAAAGATCCGGAAAATTGCGAATTGGGGCCGGCTGGTTGACCACAATGCCCATCGCGCCGTCTTCGGAATGGGCGCAGAGATAAATCACCGACCTCGCGAAGCGCTGATCCAACATGCTCGGCATCGCGATCAGCAATTGGCCGTCGAGAAAGCGGCGCTCAGCGGGACGATCGCTGTGGCGTTCGCCTACCCTCTCCGCGAAATCTTGCTTCTTGCCGGCTGGCCTCATAGGGTCATGCTACGCTCGCCGCGTCCCAAGAACAAGCGGCGCGGATTACGTAACTGACTGCCTTAACTTAAGGACGGGCCGCCGCAGACCGATGACGCGATCAAAATTCCTGCTCCTCGCGCCCCTCGCCGCAACCCTCGCGCAGGGCTTGCTGACGGAGTCGTTCGCCGGAAACGCGACATTCGCCTCCGCAGTCGTCAAGGGCTCGGCGTCCAGCGCTCGGCTTCTATCGGCCGGCCCTCCACAGGGCGGCGCTTACCGCGCCGCCGTCGAGATCGCGCTCGATCCGGAGACGATCACCTACTGGCGTCAGCCAGGCGAGGCCGGCTCAGCGCCCGCATTCGACTTTTCGAAATCCGTCAATGTCGCCAAGGTCGAACCGTCTTTTCCGGCGCCCAAGCATATCGACGAGGCCGGAACCGTCGTCGCCGGCTATGAGTCTCGCGTCCTTCTCCCATTGAAGGTGACGCCCCGCGATCCGAACGCGCCGGTGACGCTCAATCTCGTGCTTGATTACGCGTCCTGCGGCAAGATCTGCCTGCCGGCGCGCGCCGATCTGTCGCTGGAGCTGCCGCGCGACGGCGCTTCGCCGCATGCGGCGGCGATCGCGGCGGCGGAACGACTCGTGCCGAAAAAGCTCACCGCCGACGAAGCGAAAAAGCGCTTCGCGCTGTCGCGCGGCGGCGCGGAGGGATCATGGCGGCTTCGCTATCTCGGTCCCGGAAAGGCGACGGACGTCTTTGCGGAAGCGGCGGAGCCGTTCTTCATCGAGAGCACGCGCGCGGGAGAGGTTTTTGAGCTTAAGCTTTTTTCCGGCGCGGCCCCTGCGAAGGCCGCCGACGCGACGCTGACGATCGTCACCGACGCCGGCGCTTTCGAAGCTCCGGCGCGACTTGAATGACAGCGCTCCTTGAGCGCTCGCCCTACTCCACTTTCGCGTCGGCCGGCGCCGCAGGTTCGTGATCGAGCTTCGGGGTGCGCTTGAACGTCGATTTGCGTCCGCGCAGGGTCTGCAGAATCTTGGCTCCATTGGCGAAGGCGAGATAGATCATCAGCGGCGGAATCGACGCGACCGTCTTCACATAATCGGCGACGGCCCCGCGCTTCAACGCCAGATAGGGCGGAAGCGTAAAGCTGATCGCAACCAACGTCGTCATAAACGCGACAATCTCCAACAGGCCGGCGTAGGGCGCGAGCGAACCATGCAGGATCACGCCAAGAACGAAGGCGATGAATCCGATCGCGGCCGCGGGAAAGAAAATCTGATGGGCGATGAGCGAGATCGCCATCAGGCGGCGCGTCAGGCTCCACGGCGAGCGCCAGATCGGCAGAATGGTTTTTTGCGCGACCTGCACGAAGCCGTTGGACCAACGCCTTTGCTGACGGCGGAAGTCGCGGATTCCTTCCGGCACCTGCCCGGGGATCGGCGGCTCGGACACGAATAGCCCGCGCCAACCCTTGAGAGCCGCGCGCACGGTGAGATCAAGATCCTCGCACAGCGAATAGTCCGACCAGCCGCCGGCGTCATCGATCGTCGCACGCCGCCATATGCCGCCTGTGCCGTTGAACTGGAAGAGCCAGCCGGCGAGCGCGCGCGAGCGCTGCTCGACGAGATAATGTCCGTCCTGCACAAGACCCTGCGCGCGCGTCAGCCAGTTCTTTTCGAAATTCTGGAACTCGCAGCGCGATTGCACGAAGCCGACGCGATCGTCGGTCAGAAAAAGCGGGACCGTTCGCCTGAGCCAATTGGGCGGCGGACGGAAGTCGGCGTCGAGCATCGCGACGAAAGGCTCGTCCGTAATTGTAAGGCCGTGCGCGCAGGCGCCGGCCTTAAATCCCGAGCGGTCGGCGCGCCGCACATGGTCGATCACGGCGCCGCCGGCGCGAAGCTCAGCCGCCACCGCGTCGGCGCGCGCGCTCGTCTCATCGGTCGAATCGTCGAGCAGCTGAATGCGCAGTTTTTCCTTGGGCCAGTCCAGAAGCGCGACGCAGCGCAACGACTGCTCGGTGACGAGCGGCTCGTTGAACACGGGGATCTGCAGCAAGACCCGCGGCAAATCGCTGTCGGGCGTCGCGGGCGCTTCCGCATCATGCACGCGCCGCAGCTGGTCGTAAAAGAAGCGGCCGATGACGATGAGATAACCGATCCCGATCGCCAGCACGATCGAAGCGCAGACAATCACGACCGCGTCGACAAGGAATTGAAAAAGCCCCAGCACCAAACGGCCTATCCTTCTTCATGCGGAACCGGCGCAGGCCTCGCGCCCGCGCGCGCGTCCACGCTGTTCTGCGCCCAGACCACCCGGTCAGTGACCCAGGCGTTCAACCAGACCGCCAGCATCGCCGCCTCGCGAACCACGAATACCGCCGGCGCCAACAGGGATAACTGCCATCCTTTGGCCATATAAAGCAATGTCTCCACCGCAAACCACAGGAAAAGCGTCACCGACGCCGCGATGGCAGGGTCGAGGCGGACGAGCGGCGCCGCCAGCGCCGAGGCGATAACTGCAGGAGCCGCTTGGCATATTGGCTCGGCGAGGAAGGAGATGAGCTCGTCGTTGCGGCGAATGACGCTCCAGCGCAACTGCCGCTGATAAACATCCGCGAAATCGCGAGCGCCAAGCTCCTGCCGCACGGGCCGGTGCGAAAAAACCGGCCGCTTGCCGATCCGCCGCATCGCCTTGGCCAAGGCGTTGTCTTCGCCCACCGTGTGGGAGATGGCGTCGAACCCTCCCGCGCGCAGGAAGTCCGAACGCCGAAACAACATGATCTTGCCGACCCCGTGCCCCTGGCCCAACGCCGACGCGAGAAACAGCATGCGGGCATGCGGACCGTTGATGATCGCGGCCTCGACGTGGGCGGCGAAATTTTCGAGCCCGGCGCAATAGGGAATGGCGCAGACCAGCCCGACGTCATCCGTCAGCTGCCGCATATGCTGCGCCAGCGCATCCGGCTCGAGCAGCACATTCGCGTCCTTCATGAAAATGACGTCGTGGGTCGCCTGCATGAAGGGCGCGTAAAGATTATCCACCTTGGGACTTACGGCAAATTTCGCCGTCGAAAGAAGAATGCGCGAAGGGACCGTCGAATGACGCGCGAGAATGGCGCGCATGCGCCGGACGGCGGGCGCATCGAGGTCGGTGGCGGACACCGTCACGTCGAAATCGCGATAGTGCTGCGTCAGCGCAGACTCCTGCGTGCGGTCGAACTCTTTCTCGACCAGCTTGACCGGAAGAACGATAGAGACCGCCGGCTGGTCTCGCCGCGTGGCGCGGCGGGCGGCGAGCCAAGGCTGCGCGATCGTAGCCGCGACGGAGGCGACCAGCAGAGCGACAGC